>NC_007912.1:2612500-2912500 GCF_000013665.1 Saccharophagus degradans 2-40 | reverse complement strand
TGCCGTCAGTATTGGTAACAGACTCGTTATAGTAAATAAACGAGTTTAACTGGCCAAATGCAGGGCGACGCAATGTTTCTGTGTAAGCAAAACGCGCCATAAAGTCGTTAGCAAATTCGTATTTTAAAACAAGGCTTGGTAATAAGGCCGAGTCGCTGCGGTCTGCTGTACTTGAGTCTTCGTTGTCGAAGAAGCTCATATCCGCACTTGAACCCACATAGCGCACACCAAACTGGCCACCCAATGTACCATTGCCTAGTTCTGTTTCGAAATCGGTTTGAACGTAAACCGCGGTTGTGGTTTCTTCGATATCAAAATTAGTTTTTAACGATAACTTCTCGATGTTTTCTTCAGAGGTAAACCCGTATAAATCGCGGAACTCGTCGCGGTGGCTATAAATATAATGGCCATTGGGCACTACCCACGTGGTTGGAATATCTGCACGTCCATCATAGAAATCTTCAGTAACGTAGGAAGCACCCGCATCTAACGAAGAAAGAGGCTGACCTAAAAAGCCATTTATATCTCGGTTAGCGCTTTGTGCTGTACGCACATCGTAGCTAGCACCAAAATCTATATTGGTAAAAAAGCTATTAAATAACGAGTATGAACCGTCAACAGTGAAGGTGGTGGATGTACCTTTGTCTTCTACACCATTGTCGTATAGTTCGGCCACATTCCATTGGGCTGAATCGGTGAGGTCTGCTTCGTTAACGTCTGCCGTTTCGGGATTATCGATAAATGCCCAAGCAGGTAAACCGCCAGATGAATTGAAATCGACATCTATACCGTGTGCCACTCTATCGGTTCGCATCGCGAAGAAGTCCGATGAGTATTCGCTGGTTTGGTGAACTATTTCAGATTCTAATGTTAGGTTATCGCCGATATCCCAGTTGCCGCCTAAAGCGTACACATAACTATCTGTTTGGCTTACAGTTAAATCACCGCTGTTAAAGCCGTAGGGATTGTAAACAGTGCGTTCTTTAACAATGTTTGTGCCCGGGTAGGTGACTACTTCATCGGCTGGGTCTAAAGAGCCCCACCAATCGGCAAAGGAAAATAACAAAGAGTTAAATGACTCGTTGCGGTAGCCGTTGTAGAAGGCTTCAAATAGGTACTCGGATGTTTCGTTGGGTGCAAATTGGAACGCTACGTTATAAGCGGGGCGCTCGCGCTTACCGGTAAAGTCGCTGGCGAAAATGGCATCGCGTGAAAGTAGGTACTCTATTTCTTCGCCATTCATGGTCAAGGTAGAGCCTTCGGTAGCGGGTAAGCCTTCTTCTAGGCCGCCTTCCCAAATGGGGCTTTCTGTTACTCGGCCGTCTGTAGGAAAGATGCGTTCAAAAGGCACCCAGCCATCAGCTGCATTGGCGGTCATAAAGGGCACTTGCGCACCGGGCGTAACGCTTTGGTCACGGTAATTTGTTTGCGCAAACGATACGTTTAGCAGTGCACCAAACTCACCGGCGGAGGTTTCCCAGCGGTTGCTGAATAGCGCACTTAAATTGGGGTCGGTTTTTTCTGCTTGCTCTTGGTAGGTACCGCGAGCGGCTATTACCACTTTGCTGCCATCAAAATTGAATGGGCGCTGTGTTTTTATATCGACTTGGCCTGCAATACCACTTTCAATTTGCGAGGCTGAGCGTGTTTTGTACACATCTACACCCGCAACCAAGCTGGCAGGGATGTCTGCAAGCGCTACAGAGCGGCCGGTAGAGGTGAATATTTGACGGCCATTTACGGTGGTGGTTACGTCTGTTAAACCGCGAATAGACACCGTGTTTACTTCACCTGCGCCGCGATCTGTAACTTGTACGCCGGATACGCGCTGCAAGGCTTCTACAACGTTATTGTCTGGAAACTTACCAATATCTTCCGCAACAATAGAATCCACTATTTGGGTGTTTTCGCGTTTCATATCCAGTGCTTTGGTTAAGCTGCCGCGAATACCAGTAACTATCACTTCTTCTAAGCTAGCGTCGGCCTCGTTTTGTGCAAGGCTGTATTGGCTAGTTAGGGCAACGGCAATTGCAATGCTGCTGCTTAGTGCTGAGCGTTTATACATTAAGCTTCTCTCCTGTTAAAAATCTAAGCGCCCCTTATTGGGTGGGGTGTTGCGCTGTAGGGCTTTGATTATTGTTGTAAGTAACTCTTGGTGAGCAGTTAAATAGTATTGTAATACATTAATACAATCAATAGCGTTAGAGGCCTCATTGTGGCGCTAATTGATATTTGGTATGCCGAAGGGGGTTTTATTGGGCGATTAATAGGCTGCGTGGTTGGGTAAGGGCCCCGAATATGTGTAGGTGGCCTCAAAACACAAAACTTGTGCCGTAAAAACCACATATGCCTCACAGAACGTTGTTTTTTAACTGGTTTTATATCAATTTGATTGGTTAAATTGTCGGCGGTGTTCAAATAACAATAAGATGTTAAGGAGAGAGTGGGTATGCAAAGGGCGTTGATAGTAGACGACTCCAAAACCGCTCAGGTTAGACTGCGTAAAATGTTATCCCGCTACGATTTAGCGGTAGATATAGTATCAAGTGCAGAAGAGGCGTTAGGGTATTTAAGTTACCGTATGCCTGCCGTGGTGTTTATGGATCACCACATGGAGGGTATGGATGGTTTTGAAGCGTTAAAAATTATTAAAGCCAACCCCAATACTGCCACTATTCCGGTCATTATGTACACATCGCAAAAAGGGGATGTGTACGTTGGTCAGGCGCGTGCGTTAGGCGCATTAGATATTCTTTCTAAAGAAATCATTAAGCCCTCGAGTTTAGAGCGGGTGTTAGCGTGCCTGCATATTGTACCTAAAGGCGAAGCCGAAGATGCTGCGGTAGCAACTAAACCGGTGAATACGGTTATAGACCCCGTAAGTATGCCCGCCGAAAAAACCCATGTAGATTTGCCACCAGCTAACGATGAAGACCCCGTGTTAGTGAAGGTGCAAACGCAAGTTGCCAAACTATTTGAAATGCACATTGCCGATGTGCGCCAGCAAATTGCCGATAATTCGCGTTTTATTGTTCGCAGGTTAAGTGGTGAGCTTGAAAAAAACCAGAAAACGGAACCTACCATCGATGATGTGCCGGTTTCTGTGTTAAATGCCGAATTAACTGCAGAAAATAGGCGCGGGCAGTTTATATCTAGCTCGTTGCTGTTTTTAATTTTTATTGGCTTAGGGTTAATCGCGTGGGAGCTATACGACAGTAAGCGCGATAATCAATTTATCAAGCAGCAGTATTCGCAATTAATGAAGCTGAATACCGATAATCAAGCTTTAATATCCAGCTTAACGGAATACCTTTCTGCACAGGAAACCGAGCACGGTTTAGATGGCGTAGACCCAGCCGTAATGGATGTAGTGAGTTGGGCGTTAGAGAATAATATGCACTTTGACTACGGCGCACAGCCTTTAGGTGAAGAGCAAATTGTTAAACTTAATGCCCTAACGTACCAATTAGCTGCGGCAGGTTTTACCGGGTTGGTAGAGCTAGATATTCACTTTGGTAACTTTTGTGTACAAATGAATAGCGCAGGCGATTGGGTGTTAGCCGCGCCCGAAACGTTGGTTCAAAACTGCGTATTAGTGTCGGATTTAAACAGAGAATACCAAGTAGGCGATTATTTAAGTATGCCGTTTTTGGGGTATGAGCAAAATGCTCAGCCAATTAAAGAGGGTAGAATTAGTGTTAGTTTAGGTGTGAGCGGTTTAGCGCAACCTAAAATGGCTTACCCTGAGCCTATAGAAACAGTAACAGCTGGGCAGTGGAATGCCATTGCCGCGAAAAATAATCGTATTTCTGTTGGGTTTAGTTATTTGTAAATTGATTGTTAAAAGCTAGTAGCTAATCGCTAATATTTAGTTACTAGCGATTAGCGATTTTTAATTAGTTACTAATTTTCATATTTTTGCGGCGACTAGCTGCAACGCCTATAAGGCCTAGCCCAAAAAGTATTAGCGATGCGGGTTCGGGTACGCTTGCTACTTCGGTAAGCGACCATGCGCTCGCGTTAATGGGGCGGTCGGAAGAGTATACGCTTGGGTTTTTGTTGTATATTTTAGCGTTGTGCGTAGACCCGTAGTTTATCATTTGGAAAAACACCGAGTAATTTGTTTGCGATGGGTAATTTACATCGCTAAACAAAAAGTTATTTAGGCTTGCATCAAATGAAACTATCGCGTCGCCACTCCAGCTGCCATTCGTTAAGCCTACATCGTAAAACGTTTGATTTAATTCCTGGGTATTAATAGTAAGTGTTACGGCTTCTACGTTTTGAACATAGGCGCCGTTAACATCGCCTGTAAGTGTGCCGCTTACGCTATTGCCATTCCCAAAACTGTAGGAATACTCAAACAACCCTGCGTGTGCAGAGAGTGATAGTCCTAGTATGGCTGTTGATGCAATTATTTTTGATCCTGCTTGTTTTAAAAGATTTCGCATGGCGTGTCCTTGTGGGTTGCGTGGTGGTTTATTTTCAACCAGCGGACACTACGTTTAGGTACACTAAGAGACAATACAGATTCGACAAAAGGGTTTAGTGTTGCGGTGAACTTGTTTTAAGGTGTAAACGCCTTCGACACATTTCATTTTCGTTGCAGAAGAGTGCAAATAAAAACGTTAACCGGAATAAAATAGCCGCTCAAAAATATTGAGCGGCTTTTTTATATCAGCGAATAGCAGCCCGCTCTTGGCAGTGCATTAAATGCTCCACATGCTCGTTCCATTGCCAAGACCAGCCACCTGCATAGCCGTTATCAATTAACCTACTACACAAGTCTTCAGCTTTTACTGGGTCGTTTAATACGTCCAGCGTTTCGTTTGCGTGGAACTCACCAATTACCACAGGTTTAGTTACTTGCCAGTAATCAACATGGTGATGAAAGGGCGACCAAGCACCGTGTTTTGATTCGTTGTTGTAATAGTGGGGGGCGTAAAAATCGAGAGTGGCTAGAGGGTTGCCGCCCGCGGCTGCAATCATACGGTCGTCGCGATAAAGGTTAATGCCCCCTGCAATATCTGAATTGTATTTGCCCATCGATTTTGAGCCAGTAGTAACCAGTGCAACTTGGTTAATATCTAAAGCTGCTTGGTGGATAGCTGCGGTCATAAGTGCTTGCACTTTTTGCAATTGTTTTAGGCTAGGCACTTTGCCGCCGTAAAAGCCTTGTTGCTGCGGAAACCAGCTTTCGGTCATGTTTTCGGGTTCGTTGAATAACTCCCACGCGGCTAATTGCGGGTGGTAATTGAGTGCTTGCACCATGGGTACTAAGGCATTGTTTATATAGCTGTTTAGCACTTTATCTTCGGTGAGTAAGCGGTAGTTATCTTGCGTGGGCGGTTTGCGGTAGTCGTTGTCTTTAAGCATATCGAACGACCAGATAGAGGGCACAATGTACACATCGTATTCTGCGGCAATATCTAACGCGGTTTTTAAGTCTTGTATAAGCGACCCGCCTGGGCCCGCAACCAAGCGTACACCCTTCACAGTGCGCCATTCAGGGGTTTGTGAGCCGTCTGTGTGCATCCACCAGCGCAGAGAGTTACCACCAGAATCTTTTACTTGCTGTAACGCCTTGCGCAGTGCCTTTTCGTCTACGCCTTTGCCAAAGTCGCGGGCAAAATCGAACCAAGCCACGTTAAAGCCGCTTAAATATACGGGTTTACCCTTAATCACTACATGCCCTTGTGGTGTTTTAAGGGCTGCTTCTGCACCGTGGTTGCTTTGTATAGCGCCAGAGCAGGCGCCGAGGCTAACGAGCATAACCAGCAAAACGCAAGCTAGTGGTAGTGAAGGCTTTGGCACTTGAAAGTAGGGCATAGACTAGTTCCTGTTATTGCTTAAACTGATTGTTAGTTATCTTTTTTACTCAATTACGCCTATTTAGCAGTAAAAAGCGTTATTTTTAGTGTTTTTCACGCTATTTTTCGCTTTTTTCAAAGTTAATATCGAGCTAATACCGAGCTAGTACCCAGTAAATACCCCATGCTATATAGAATATAGGTAGTTAAAGCTGGTGCGTGTGTCGGCGCGAGCATGATATGCTAAATGCAAGTGTAACCGTTTACATTGGGTGTTGCCATGTTCTAAACTGTAAAAATGTCACCTGCAATGTGGTGCAAACTAACAATCAACAACAATAAAAGATGTGTTTATGGTCTCTCCAAACAGTCAAGTTAGCGTAAAAGAAAAAATAGGGTATGGGTTTGGTGACTTTGCATCATCCATGTTCTGGAAGCTTTTTAGCGTTTATTTAATGATTTTTTATACCGATGTATTCGGTATTTCTGCCGCTGCAGTGGGCACCATGTTTGTGGTTACTCGTCTGTGGGACTCTGTTAACGACCCTATTATGGGTATTATTGCCGACCGCACCGAAACCAAGTGGGGGAAATTTAGGCCTTACCTTATGTGGGGGGCAATACCTTTCGCGCTTATCGGTATTCTCACTTTTACCACACCAGATATTTCGCAAAGCAATAAGCTTATTTATGCGTATGTAACTTATACCATGATGATGATGGCCTATACGGCGGTTAACGTGCCTTACGCTTCACTGCTTGGAGTAATGTCTAGTAACAGCTCAGATCGTACCGCATTGGCTTCATACCGTATGGTATTTGCGTTTGCGGGCAGTATTTTTGCGTTTATTTTAATTGAGCCATTGCTCGATATATTCAGCAATATGGGCGGCGAAGAAAATGCCAAAGTAGGCTGGACGTTAACCATAGCCGTATATGGCGTTATTGCAGCAGTCTTGTTTTATATGACCTTCGCTTGGACCAAAGAGCGAATTGCGCCACCTAAAAATCAAGAAGATAACCTGGGCGAAGATGCAAAAAGTTTGCTAAAAAATGTACCTTGGTTTGTGTTGTTGGGTGCAGCGTTATGTACCTTAGTGTTTAACAGCCTGCGCGATGGCGCTGCTGTGTTTTATTTTAAGTACACCTTTGAAAATCAAGATATAGCGTTATTCGGTATGTCGCTAAGCCTTATTACCACCTATTTGGTAGCGGGGCAGGTGGCCAATATTGTGGGTGTTATGTTGGCTCAGCCCATTTCAGATCGTATTGGCAAGCGGTCTACGTTTATTTGCGCAATGTTATTAGCTACTGTATTAAGTGGCTTATTTTATTTCTTAGACGAAAGTCAGTTGCTTAATATTATTATATTGCAGTGTTGTATCAGCGCCTGTGCAGGTATTATTTTCCCACTTATGTGGTCTATGTATGCAGATATTGCCGACTTTGCCGAGCACTCATCCGGGCGCCGTGCGACAGGGTTAATTTTCTCGTCGTCTTCTTTTGCGCAAAAAATGGGGTGGACGTTTGGTGGTGCCGTTACCGGTTGGTTACTTGCATTTTACGGTTACGAAGCTAACCAATTACAAAGCGAAGAAACTAAACAGGGCTTGCGCTTAATGGTTAGTGTATTCCCCGCAATTGGCGCGGCCATGTCTGCGGGTTTTATGTTGCAGTATAAGCTAACCGAAAATGTGATGGACGAAGTACACGCAGAATTAGCCGAGCGCAGAAAATAGGTCAGTTTGCTAATTGCTAGCCGCTAATTACTAGCTGCTAGCTGCTAGCTGCTAGCGATTAGCAATTAGCCGCTGAATTTTATTGCCCGATAATGGGTTCTTTTATTTTGTCTGTTAGGCTTAGCCCCGATAGTATTTCTATAAATATACCGTCCGATAAGCCTGTTTCTATGTCGCGCCTCTCGAAGGTTTGTGGGGCGGTTTCTACTTCGACATAGGGTGTTTTATCGTCGAATTGTAAGAAGCGTTCGTTTAGGGCCAGTACCTGCTCGCGACGGTCTAGCACTATATCGGCATTTGCGCTGTAGCCTGCACGTAAAAATCTATCGTCTTTTAATTTTACTGCAGCGCGTATTTCAAATTTAATGGTGCCTTGGTCATCCACGCCTTTAGGGGATATATACTCAAGTTCGGCGGTAAATTGTTCTGTTTCTAAGGCGCCAATGTTCAATACCAGCTCCATACCTTCAGCGATTTTACCCACTTCCGATTCGTCCACAGTACCTTCGAAAATTAGATCCTGCATATTGGCAATGGTGGCAATAGTGGTGCCGGCGTTAAAAGTGTTAGTTTCCGTTATAAAATGACCTTCTTTTACGGGTATATCGAGTATGGTGCCCGATAGCGTAGCGTGCACAAGGTTAGAGACTTGCCCAGCTTTTTTAGATGCGCCTTCACGAATAATGGCGAGGTTACTTTCTGCAGACGACACCGCTTCTTGCTTTAAATTAAATTCAAGTAGGTATTTTCGGTATTCCGCTTCGGATATAAGCTGGTCTTCGAACAGTTGTTTTTGACGTTGCAGTTCGCGGGCTGCGTCTTCAAAGCTAATGGTGGCAGATTGCAAGCGTGATTCTGCTGCGTTTAGCCGTTCAACATTCGGTATTATTTGTATTTTGGCGATAAGCGCATTTTTTTCAATATACTCGCCAGCTTCTACATATACTTGATCTACCACCCCTGAAACCTGAGATTTAATCTCCACTTCTTTGCGCGGCACAATTTTACCGGTGGCGATTGTTTTTCTAATAATATCTCGCGTTTCAGCTTGCGCGGTTTTAAAAATTACTGGCTTTTGCTGCGATTTTTTATATAGAAATACACCTGTACCTACAAATGCAACTAAGAATAGTAGGCCTAGCGAAATAAGAAATGCTTTTTTCATAGTTTGGCTCTTTTGGTAACGCGCTTTATTAATGTATTAAATGAATTTTTTCTAACAGGGGTAGTGCTTATTCGTCGGTGCTATTCATCTTGCAGTGCCACCACAGGGTTAACGCCAGCGGCTCGTTGAGCAGGCATAACCGATGCAATAGCGCCTGCAATTAACAATACCGATATGGCTGTGAGTGCGGTGGTGAAATCTATTTCTGGGTTGCTAAAAAAGTTGCTGCCGGTTGTAGCTGGGGGCATTAATTTACTTGCGAGCTCAATAACAAACACCCCTGCGACTAAGCCGAAGTAACCCGAAATAAAAGTAAGCACAATCGATTCTTGCAATATGGTGGCAATAATTGCGCGTGGGGTTGCCCCCAAGGCTTTGCGAATGCCTATTTCTTTGGTTCGCTCTTTAACTGAAATAAGCATAATATTGCCCACGCCCACAACGCCGGCAATTATGGTGCCTATTGCAACAAACCAACTAAATAGGCGTATGCCGGTAAACAGCGATTGCACGCGAGTGTAATCTTTTTGGGCGTTATAGCTACCTATTACGCCGTGGTCATCGGGGTGTATTTTGTGGCGCTCTTTGAGTACGGTTTGTACTTGCTGCTCCAGCCAGGCTGCATCTACACCGTCTTTGGGTGCAATAAGCATACGGTGAATGACATCGCGCTGGTTAAACGTGCTGCGCAATGTGGTGTTGGGGAAATAAACGCGGCGTGTGTCGCGTTGTGCCCAGTCGGCGAGAGAAGCAGGTGCAATAACCCCTACAACTAGAAAACGTACGCCCAGTGTTTTTATGGTTTTGCCAACAGGATTTTCACCGTTAAATAAAACGTCGCGTACGTGGGTGCCAATCACCACCACTTTTCTTTTTTGCTCTATATCTAGCTCGTTTAAAAATCGCCCTTGCTCTAAGCGATAACCTTGCGCAGTAATTTCGATGGGCTGAATACCCGATAAGCTGTAGGTTTCGGTTTTGTCTGCATGATTTACGGGCCTGTCGCCCATGCCGTTGCTGGGCGCTATATGTTGTATTTCTGGAATGCGGCTGTACAGCGCTTCCATGTCGGTATCGTTAAGGCGAATATAGCGTCCGCGCGATAAGCCTTTGTAAGGAATGCTAGTGGGGCGGCCAGACCAGATAAACACAGAGTTTTTAGCGCCAGTAAAATTACTTTCTGCTCCGTTTTGTAAACCATTGCCTGCGCCCATTAAAACCACCAGCATAAAAATACCCCAAAACACACCAAAAGCGGTGAGGGCGGTGCGCAGTTTATGGCGTTTGAGTACGTCGAAAATTTCTTGCCAAACGTCGGTATCAAATAATTGCAGCATTTTATTCTTCTCGCATGGCTTCAATGGGCATTATGCGCGAAGCGTGCAGAGCTGGTGCTAACCCCGCGAGCGCGCCAGCACCCACTAAAATGCCTAGGGCAATAAAGGCTGTGTTTAAATCGACTTCTGGTCGATCAAAGTACGCAAGGTTACTGCCTGTGGCTACAATTAGCGCGTTGGCACCTTCGAGTAGGGCAATGCCCAACACCAAGCCTATATAGCCGGCCAAGGCGGTTATAAGTACAGATTCCGACAATATCATGCTAACTATAGAGCCTGGGGTTGCGCCCAACGCTTTACGTACACCTATTTCGCGGGTGCGATCTTTCACAGTAATTATCATTATGTTGCTAACGCCCACTATGCCCGCTGCAAGTGTGCCCAAACCTACAAACCACACAAAAAAATTAATGGCAGTAAATAGTTGGTTAACCGATTGTGCTTGGCGAGCGTAGTTATAGGCGTTAATGGCTTGGTTATCTTCCATTGCCACTTTGTGACGCGTTTTTAAAAAGCCAAGCACCTGCGATTCGAATAAAAACGGGTCTACCCCTTGCTTGGGTGTAACTACAATTTCATTTATTCTTTTAGCTTGGCCGAAGGTTAATTGGAAGGTGCTAAGCGGCATATAAATGCGTTCAGACATTCTGCCTTGTTGGGCGTCGTCGTGAAATACACCAACAACTTTTAAAGCAATGCCGTGGAAGTAAACGTATTTGTCTATGGCTGATTCGCCGTTGGGGAATAGTTTTTCGGCAACGCGTGTGCCTATCATTACAACCTTGCGCGACTCTTGTTCATCCAGTGCGCTTAAGGTGCGACCAGCGCGTAAATCGATAAACACTTTTATTTTAAAGTATTCGTCGCCTACGCCATAAACGCTAAAGGCGCCGGTGCGATTTTGATGGGTAACATTTATAGTTCTACGCCAGCGCTGGCCAGCCATAATTTCTGCGGAAATATGCTTGGTGTCGGGTATGGCTTGCCGGATTGCGTGCATATCGTCTTCAGAAAACTGTATGTAACGCCCTTTAGGTATGCCCGCATGCGATACCGATGTGGTGCTGGTCCATATCCAAATACTGCTGCGATCGTCTGAGCCAAAGTTGCGATTAGAGCCATTTTGTAAACCTTTACCGGCACCCAGCAGCAGCATAAGCATTAATATTCCCCAAAAAACACCAAACGCGGTAAGTATAGTGCGCATTTTGTTTTGCTTAACCGAGAAATATATTTCCTGCCATTTATCGAAATCGAACATTGGGTTAGCTCGCTGTCGCCGCAGGGGTGGCTGGCGCGCTATCGCTTAAGATATTGCCATCTTTAAAAACAATTTGCCTTTGGGTTTGTTGGGCTATGTCGTTTTCGTGGGTAACTATAACAATGGTTTTGCCTTCGGCATTTACTTCTTTAAATATTTGCATAACCTCTTCGGTGGTTTGGCTATCCAATGCACCGGTGGGCTCATCGGCTAATATTACTTGCGGGTTTGAGATGAGCGCACGAGCGATGGCGATACGCTGTTTTTGCCCGCCCGAGAGTTCGCCTGGCATATGCAGTTTACGGTCGGCAAGGCCTACGCGTTCTATATATTCCTCAGCGAGTTTGTTGCGTTTTTTACGGTTAATGCCGCGGTAGTAAAGCGGTAGTGCAATGTTTTCTAGGGCATTTTTAAAGGGCAATAAGTTAAAAGACTGGAATACAAAGCCAAGGTGTTGGTTGCGTAAAAACGCTGCTTGCCGCTCGCTTAGGTGATGGCCAATTGCACAATCGGCTAGGGTGTATTGCCCTTGGTCATGGGAATCTAGAATGCCCATTATGTTAAGTAATGTGGATTTACCCGAGCCAGATGAGCCCATAATTGAGACCATCTCACCGGCGCCTATGTGTAGATCTATGCCTTTTAAAACATGTAGCTTTTGGCTGCCCGCGCCATAGGATTTATGAATGTCTTTGAGTGTAAGCATCTATCGGTCTTATTGGTTATGGAATGCTAAGTGTAGTTAATTGCTCGTGAGCTTCACGTTATAACACTATACAGACTACATAATTGGTTAACAGTTGCGTATACATTACCACAGCAGGGTAAATTCAACGCAAAGGTGCGATAAGTGAGATTTAATGAGGGATGGCAGGGGATTGCCCCTGCCGAAAGATGGGCTAGAAAGTGTTGAGGGTGTCGAAAGCGTAGAGAGACTAGAGCAAGCTAGCCGCGGAAGTTAAGTAATAAAAGCCCAAGTACTGTTAGCCAGCCCACCGCAGCGATGCTTTTCCACATGAGTAGTGGGTTGCGCTCTGCAAGGGGGATTTCCTGTTGAGTGCGCCACAGTGGATTTGGGCGTTTTATGTCTTTTAGCCATTCAGATAACGCGGGGTAGCGAGCGCTGGTTTGCAGGCTTAAGGCTTTTTCGAGGGCTTTATCTAGCCATACCGGTACTAATGGGTTGTGAATACGTGCTGGGTGGTATTTAAGCTTTTGAAAGTCTTTAAGTGAGCTGGCTTCGCTGTAGGCTTCACCAAATGGCAATTTACCCGTAAGCATTTCATAAAGAATAACGGCAATAGAGTATTGATCTGAGTGCATGCCCACGTTACCTCCGCAGCGATACTCTGGTGCGGAGTAGGTGAGGGTGCCTAATATTTTATCGCGTTCAAACGATGAAGCCACTTCGTGTACGCCTGCCACATAACACGAACCAAAATCGATAATTACTGCACCGTTGCGGCCAACAATAACGTTGTCTGGCTTAATATCTTGGTGCAGTGTATCGCGGCGATGAAAAGCTCGCACGCCCTTGGCGAGTTGCTCTACTAGTTCTACCGCATCGGTTATATCCATGGGCGCGCGTTCGCGTATTAGTTGCCCAAGCGTGGGGCCAGCAATATGTTCTGTTAGGTAGTAAAGCGTAGAGCGCGATTCCGGCGGTGTTGCAATTCTAACCACGTGTTGGTTTTGAATGCGCGTGCCTATCCAGCTTTCCATGACAAAGCGCTCTATGTAGGCGGGGTCGTCGTCGTAATTTATCGACGGCGTTTTCATTACATAGGGCGTTCCGTTTTCATCTTTTACTAAGTAAACCTGGCTGCGCTCAGATTCGTGCAATATTTTTTCGACCTGCAGGCCATCTAATTTATTGCCAACAGATAGAATAGGGGGAAACGGCAATTGCGAGAGTACGGTTATGGCATCGGCTTGCGAAGGCGTGCCAAGACTGTCGATAACGGCTACCTGTACGCTGATGTTATCTTTACTGCCGGCATCGAGTGCTTCTGCTTCCAACGCTTTTATTAGCGCTTCTGGGTCGTTTAAATGTTTGCGAACGGTGCATTCAAAATCGTGGGCGTTCAGCGAGTCGTGAATACCGTCGGTAGTTAATATAAATACGTCATCTACTCGCAGCTCTTCGGAGTGCATATCTATTTCTAACGCGGAGTCGGCGCCGAGTGCACGGCTAAGGTAGGTGGTTTTGCTGTCTATTTTTTGGGTATGATCGCGTGTTAACAGTTCGAGTACGTTGTCGCGCATGCGGTATACACGCGTGTCTCCAACATGAAAAATAAAGTATTTATCGCCTTTAAAAATAAGGGAGGTAAATGTGGTGAGGTAACCTTCGCCCATTACGCTGTTTTGGCTTTGGCCCCACAAGTAGCGGTTTAGCGATTGAATAACACGAATGGCTGATTGCTGTGTGCGCCATGTATCGGGCGTGGCGTAGTAATCTGTTAAAAACCCGCAAATAGCGGATTGGCTTGCCTGTTTTGCCGAGTCGCTGCTGCTTACGCCATCGGCTATGGCTATAGCAATTCCCTTTAGGCTTAGCTGCGAACCCTCGGGAATCATTGCTCCTACGGTGTCTTGGTTTTCTGGTTTTCTGCCTTGGTCGCTGTGTTGGGCGAAGCGGATGCTAAGGCTGGAGCTTAAATGGTTCATAGTGTTCGCTTAATAAGTTACTACCGTTGTTAGGGGTATTGTTTTTAGTTTTGGCGATAGTAAAAAAAGAAGGTGCCGCTAGGGCACCTTCGTAATACTGCAGTTAGCCTACATCAATCATTTCAACGGTGCCATCTGGAAGTACTTCGGCAATTTGGCCTTTGGGCTCTTCCATAAATAAAAACAGTAAGCCCAATACAACAATACAGGCCCCTGTAATCACACCAAAGAAAACATTAGGTGCGTAAAATGAATTTACAAGTAAAAACAATGCTGCACCTACGTTGCCGTAGGCACCGGTCATGCCGGCTATTTGGCCAGTTAGGCGGCGTTTAATGGTGGGCACAACGCCAAAGGTGGCACCGGCGCCAGCCTGTACAAAGAAAGAACAGAAAACAACTACAGCACCAATGGCGAGTAGCGACCAATCTGGCGTCATCATAGATAGCCCCGCATAACCAATTGCAGAGCCAGCTACCGTTAACATTAAGGTTTTTTTGCGGCCTAGCTTATCGCTTAACCAACCACCGCCTGGGCGGGCAATAAGGTTCATTGCCATAAAGCAGCCAGCCATAACCGAGGCTTTGGCCAAGCTAAATGCATAGGTGTCTTCGTTAGAGAACATCAACGGCATCATAGATACCACTGCTACTTCAGAGCCGAAAGTAACGGCGTAGGAAAGATCCAAAAGGGCAACTTGCTTGAATTTGTATTTGTGAATGCCAACAACACCTTCGTGGATAGCTTCAGCATTTAGTTTGTAGGCCCCGAAGGCTTGCCAGCAAAACCAAAGCAATAGCCCGGCCCAAATAGCGTAGGTAACGAATTCGGAAAGTAGGCCAACCTGCGCCGGTGATAAGCGCCAGCATATTACGCCCATAGCCAAGAATATGGGCGAGAGCATTATCATATACAGCACAAAGTCGGCTTTGTTGGATACTTCCATAGCGCCCACTTTTTTGGGGGCGAAATAGGTGGCGCCTTTAGGGGTGTTGCGCACCATAATGTAAAAAATAAATGAGTAACCTATGGCAACTACGCCCGCGATAGTAATCGCTACGCGCCAGCTATAGGCCACGCCAACATAACCAATTAGAATCGATGACATGGCAGGGAGTGCCCAGTTAGCGATAGCTGCCCCAAAATTACCCCAGCCACCGTATATGCCTTGTGCCGCACCAGCGGTTTTAGCTGGGAACCAGTCGGTAACCAAACGAATGCCAATTACAAAGCCGGCACCAGCAAAACCGAGCAAAAAGCGGGCAGCGGCTAGTTGGGTGTAATCTTGCGCCCAAGCAAACATAAAGCAAATACAGCCAGAAATAGCGAGTAGCGCAGAGTACATTACCCGTGGGCCGTATTTATCTACCAGCGAGCCCACAATGGTGCGGGCAGGAATAGTAAGGGCAACGTTTAGAAATAGCAGTGCTTTTGCCTCTGCCATGCTCAAGCCAAAGGTATCCTTAATAAGTGGCATTAAGGGTACATGGCAAAACCACATAAAGAAGGTGATGAAAAAGGCAATCCAAGCCAAATGCAAGGTGCGCACTTTGGGGTCGCTAAAATGTAAAACGTTAAAATTGGCGGTGCTCATGGCTACTCTCTGTGTTAAACGGGCAAATGCACTCTAATGATTCAATACAGTGCGGCGCGAGAAAGGCACAGATGCAATAAGCGAGCCAGTACTAAGTTGGTGCGCTATTTGTGGGGATAGATAAGATTTTGGTGAAATATTGTGCGTGATGGCTGAGTTGAGGTGCGCTACAAAAAGGCAAAAATTTAAAGGGGTGCCCTGTTGTGGATCTAATTTGGTGTGTGCGCTCTTAGTTTCTGGTTTTGTGGGGCTTCTGGCTCTGTGGGGCAGAGAAGAGAAGAGAAGAGAAGGGCGACCTTAATCGCCCCCCGCGCATATTAACTTACTTCAATCTTTTGTACGGTACCGTCTTCCATTACTTCGGTGGTGTGACCTTGTGGTTCCTCGATAAATTGTACAATACCGAACACTACAGCTGCAGAGGCACCAATAATCATAAAGAAGGTGCTCGCATCTACAAAGCTATATACGGTTAGGAAGGTTACCGCTCCCACGTTACCGTAGGCGCCCGCCATACCGGCTATTTGGCCAGTCATACGACGCTTAATGAGCGGTACCATGGCAAATACAGCACCTTCACCCGCTTGCACAAAGAAAGAGCAGCACATTACAGCCAATACTGCAGCCGCTACAGGCCAGCTTGCACCTACTTGAGACAGTACAAAGTAACCCACTGCTAAACCGGCAATGAATATAGATAGTGATTTACGGCGACCAAATCTGTCGCTGATGTAGCCACCACCTGGGCGGGCGATAAGATTCATAAAGGCAAATGCCGCGCCGAGCATACCCGCTTGAGCTAAGGAAAGGTCGGTGAAGGTTTCTAAGAAGAAGGCAGGTAGCATAGAAACTACAGCCAACTCAGAGCCGAAGGTTACAAAGTAAGCCCAATCTAATACGGCAACCTGTTTAAATGGGTATTTGTCGTGCTCTGGTGCGCCGTTTTTAAGCATATCTTTGTTCACTTTGTAGATTTGCGTGAACTGGAAAATAAACAGAGCAACCAAGCCAACGTACAAAACGTTAACGGCTGTTTGGGTTAGTAGGTTTACACCTGAAGGCGATAGTTTCCAAGCTAGTACAGCAAGAATTAAGTACATAGGTACATTCATTGCGATGTAGAACCAGAAATCGCGCTTGCTTGTTACTTCTAAGCCGCCAGACTTTTTAGGTTTGAAGTAAGTAGAGCCTTTAGGTGTATTGCGTGCACGCCAGTAGAAGAAAATACCGTAGAAGCCTGCTATTACACCGGTAATGCCTATAGCGTATCTCCAGCCGTCATCGCCACCAAATATAAGCGCGAGAGTAGGTAGGGTAAAGGCTGCTGCTGCAGAACCAAAGTTGCCCCAGCCGCCGTAAACGCCCTCTGCTAAGCCTACTTGGCGGGCAGGGAACCATTCACCAACCATGCGAATACCAATTACAAAGCCTGCGCCAACAAAACCCATGGCAAAACGCAGTAGTGCTAGTTGTTCGTATGATTGTGAAGAGGCAAACGCAACACACAAAAAGCCAGACGTGACGAGCAGCGCGCTGTATACAATTCGAGGCCCAAATTTATCAACCAAAATACCAATAACAATACGGGCGGGAATGGTGAGTGCCACGTTTAATATAAGTAGCGCTTTCCATTGTGCAAGCGACATATCAAACGCTTGCATAATAAGTGGCTTAAGTGGTGCGTGCGAAAACCACACAACAAAAGTTAAAAAGAACGCAAACCACGTAAGGTGGAGTGTTCTTATGTTCTCTTTCGTAAAATCTAAAAGATTTAATTTACCGGAGCTCATTACTGTCATCCTTTAAGGGAAATGAAAATTTAAAATTCAATAAAAATTTATAGATACCTAGGTTTAGCAACTAGTGTGCCAGCACTAAAAATGTTCATTAAAAAGCGCTTAAATAGGTTTTTTGTGCGTGTTTGGAGAGGGCGAAGCTTGTTTCGCGCATTATCTTGATGCTGAATTGGATTGCTTTGGGCTTTTATGGTGCCTGCGTTTATAGCGAGTGAATTTAAGTGCTGCTTAACAATATGGCGTTAAGCTAATAGGTGAACCAAATGAAGGCGTAAACTACTTTGGCTAGGTACACTGCAATCTGGCAGAATAGAATCAAGTTCTAAATGAGAGTCAGGCGTGGGTAATCTAAATTTTAAATCGGTTTTTGCCGTTATATTTGCGGTTCATTCTTTGCTTTTTGCTATTGCTCTTGGCTGGTGCTTATTGGCGAGTGTGCAGTTTGGCTATGGCGTTTGGCACGATCACACGGGTATAAAAGAAGCTATTGCTAAATACGCTCCCCAAAATCACTACAAAAAAGGCTTTGAGCAAACAACAAAAGAACAGCGCCTAGCCATGTTTAGCCAAATTAATCTCGCTATTCATAATGGTGGTGAAGGGTTAGAAGATATTTATTATGAAACTGCCACAAGCGGCGGTCCGCAGAGATTATTACGTGAACCAGAAGTGGTGCATCTACAAGATGTGGCTAATCTTATCGATTTTTTCTTTTACCCTTTAGTGTATGTGCTTCTAGCGTGGCCGCCGTTAGCAATGCTCGCCATTAAGCGCGGCTGGGTGCCCAAGCTTAAAGGCCAGGTGCTTACTTTGGCTGGTTTGATAGGAGTCATTGGTGCGGCGTTATTGATAGTAGGGCCAGAGCGAGTCTTTAATCAATTGCATATATGGGTATTCCCTGACGATCACCAATGGTTCTTCTATTATCAAGACTCCCTCATGTCTACCATGATGTTTGCGCCTCATTTATTTGGTTGGATAGGGCTAGCATGGACTATATTAATAGTATTTATTTTTACCGGTACTGCAGTTGCGTTAAATAGCTACAGTGCAAAGCTTAAATCTAATCGCAGTGATTAAATTCTGAACTGCGCTCGAATGACGGGAGGGGGTGTGCCAATGAAATTGTTAGCCACTCTATTGTGTGCATTGAGTTGCAGCGGCGTACACGCCTCTAAGGCTGATGCGCCTAGTGAGCCATTTCGCCTTGTTACAAGCTATTCTACTGCTCCACCTTCTTCTTCTGTTGTAGGGTCGGCTACCTCTGTGGTGGCAGATTGTATATTCAACAACCTTGGGGTGAGCTACGAGCTTACTCAGCTCCCTTGGCTGCGGGCGCATATGCAGTTGGTTACGGGGCGAGCCGACGGTATTCTCCCCATGATTAATCAGCCCCAATTGGAGGAGGTGGCCAAGCGTTCAGCGCCATTCGGGCTGGAAAAATGGTATTGGTTTAGCAAAAGTGACACGCCTATTACCACCCTTGTGCGCGACAAATCCCTTGCTATAGCTACCTTGCGAGGCAGTAATCATGCGTTGTGGCTAGCGCGCAATGGTTACATTAATGTGATGGAGGTGGAATCGACCAGTCAGCTTAGCCGGCTGCTTGATTTAGGTCGTGTAGATGCTGTCTTTTTTGAGTTGCAGTGGGCACTAGACGCCTATGGTGAACAATTTGGTGCCAGTGGGAGTATTAAGTTTCACTTTGAGCGCTATGCTGCTTTGGGGCTCTATGTGGCTGAGCAATCGCTTAAGCGGTTTCCTGACTTTATGCGCAGGTTTAACCGCGAAATAGAAAAATGTAGCCCAGAATGGGTGGCGCTTAGCGATGTTGAAGTAGAGCTTATCAAAACAACTATCTTTGAGCCTGTGCGTGTTAACTTGGGCAGTAATTCGGTTTTGAAAGGGGCTTTGCAAGCGGCGGCTAGTCAACCGGCTAGTGAGGTGTTAGCAGACCTCGATGATCGCTGGCGTGCGGAGCTAAAGAGTGGTGACTACAATTTAATAAAACAGGTAGTAGAAAGCCCTTTATCGCTACTACTTCGCCAAGAAGTAGAGCTGCAGTGCGGTAGTATTTCAGAGCTAATTGTTACAGATAGGTTTGGTGCAAATGTGGCGGTAAGTCAGCCCACTACTGATTATTGGCAAGGGGATGAAATTAAGTTTCGCTCAGTTGTGAATTCTGGCTATAAAACCTATTTTGGGCCAATGCAATACGATGCCTCTACGCAGAAATTCCAAACCCAAATAAGCGCCCCAATTCTGGATGAAGCAGGTGTGTTTATTGGTTTGCTGGTGATGGGCGTGGATGTGGAGCGGGCTTTAGAGAAACTATAAATAAAGTACTAGAGCAGCCAATTGCTGGTTTAGCACTATATTATGGGCCTTTGGTTGAAGCGGGCAGATGTGGTGGCTACTGGGTCAAAAAAAATAGAGAAAACCCCAAAAAAAATGGCAGATTACCTGTAATAAGAGATAGAATGCAGTGCTGATAAGCATGAGATTCACTTAGTCTCTAATAATAAAATATAACAACACCGTAATATACATCAGTCGTTATATATACGGTGAAGCAAGGTGATTGTCTGTGGATGTTGTATTATTTAATACACATGACGTAGTTCTTCTATTCACGTTTTTACAATGCATTGTTTTAGCGTTTATTTTGTATAAACCACAAAAAGAACGTGCAGTTAGTAATGTGTTTCTTCTCGCATTCTTGTTGTCTAATGCTGTTATTCCCTTCGAGTTACTAATACATTTTGGCACCGCCTTTAGGCCTTGGGCAATTGATCACCTACCTAATTGGTTTTTTGTGTTCGAATTCGGCTACTGGCTGCAAGGGCCTTTCTTGCTTTGGTATCTTCGCTCTGTATTGTATAAAACTATTCGCGTACCACTGAGCGATGCCTTTTATTTTGTGCCGTTCGTGCTCTTTCTGCTGCATCAAGTAATTGGCTACCATATTCTTTCTACCGACGAAAAAATATCTATTCAGCAAAGCTTTAAATTGCATACCGAATCGTTTTCTATTTACTACATAACCCTAATGCGCGAACTATTGCGCGTGTATTTTGGGGTACTGTGTTTGCTCGAATTAAAAAATTATTTAAAAGTTACCTCGCAAAAGCACATTGTTGCCGACACCAGTGATGTGCTCTGGCTGCGTATAGTGGTATACGGCTTTCTCGGGGTTTGGGGGTGGAGTGTACTGGTAGTGGCCATGCTGATTTGCAACGTTCAGTTTTTTTGGCATTTACCTGTGGGCACTATGGGAATAATGGCCAACTACGTTACCTGCGGTATTCTATGTGGTTTAGTGGTAGTGGTAGGGCGCAAGGCGCGAGTAGTCGAAAACTTAGAGCCTGTGAGCTCAAGTCCGCCCAAGCAGCATGCAGGCGTTACTATTAATTTAGAGTATGTTGAGCAGCTAGAAAAGCTTATGCATGAAGATAAACTCTATTTGGAATCGTCGCTTACCTTAGAGGTGCTGGCTGGTAAGTTATCTATTTCACCGCGCACGTTATCAACGGTTATAAATAGGCATTACGGCTGTAACTTCTTCGAGTTTATTAACGATTTTCGAATAGAAGACGCTAAAAAGCGCATGGTTGACCCAGCCAGAAGCGGGGCGACAATGCTCGATATAATGTATGAGGTGGGCTTTAACAGTAAGGCGACATTTAATAGCTTTTTTAAGAAGCACGAGGGTATGACACCGCGCGAATACCGCAAAAAAAATACGCAGGCAAAAGAACCTGCGTAGTTCGTCTATAGTTTTTTATTTCCACACTATTTCTGAATTGCCGTGAACGGGCTTGAAAAGCTCGTTTAGCACTTTTCCATTTAGGTCCACTATTCGCAACGCAGCTGTGTGTTGACTTAAATCTTCTGCGAATAGAAATGCTATTTGTTTGCCATCTGGTGAAAACTCAGGTTTGTTATGCAAATGCTTGCCTGTGGTTACTTGTCGTAAGGCTCCTTCCGTATCGGCTACAAAAATATGCATTTCGCCTTCGTATACTTTTTTATAGGTGGTTTCGTCGAAATAGTATTTATAGTTAAGCAGCGCGGAATAGGTGAGGCTCTTGCTGTCTGGCGCCCAGCTTACTGGAGATTGTACTTCTTGATCGGGTTGGGATATTGGGCTTACTTTATTGGTAGCTAAATTTAACAACTTGAGTTGTCGTTTTGCTGTTGGCTTACCGGGGTTAACAATAAAAGCTAGGTTCTTACCATTGGGTGCCCAGCTAATATAGGAAAGTGTAGAGTTGTCTTTTTTACTCAGGCTAAATATTTGGCTGCTTTTTTGTTTTTTTACATCGTATATGGCTATATTGGTGTTGTCTGCGTTATCGGTAATAATTGCAATTTGATTATTTTGTGGGTGCCAAGAATAGTCAATAATAGCCGCTGCATTAATTGTAGTGATTGGTTTTCGGGTTTCTATATCTAGCAATACCAATTGTTCTTGGGGTTGTTCTTTAAGCGTATAAGCAACAATAGTTTCGCTAGAGTTTAATTTGGGGTAAGTTTCATCCAGATTGGTGTTGGCGAGTACTTGGGGTTCGCCCCCAGCCGTGGAGGTAAGGTAAATATTAAATTGCTCCGACTGCTTACGTAAATCTATCCCTGTATTTGTATGCCTGTTAGACATAAAAACAATTTTATTTTTTCCTACATCAAAGGCTAAATCTCGCCAGCGGTTATCGTTTGTTATCTGCTTTATGGGTGCGCTAGTTTCAGAGCTTTTACTATAAATACTGCTTGAAGGCCCCACTGTTTTTGCAGAGAAGTAGATATCTGCATACCCGTGGGTACTCAGAAATAAACAGCTCGTAAAACCTGCCATAACGCCTAGCTGTCGTATATGGAGTGTTTTTTTAATGTTGTGAAAAAGGTGTCGAGTACTAAGCATATTTCACACTCTTGATCGATTAACTAGAAGCGGGGTAGTAGATTGTTTATCTAGTACCCCGCTTAAAATGGGAAATAAAGTACGCCACAAAGCGATGGCTCTGTGGCGTAGCTACCTACTAACCTATAGCGGTGGGTAGGCGTTTTCTATAAGTATTTGGAATGCTTCTGGGAACCAGCGACCAGCATGTGGAGCGTTATCTAGCGCGCCTGTGCCAACCGCATTGTTATCGCGGTTAGGTGCGTTTGGATCACACATTGGGTCGTGCTGTTTAGCTGGGTCGTTAGGGTCGATAGGGAAGTTAGGATCACTAATACCATCCGACTCACCTTGTGGCTTAACCCAAACGTAAGCGTCTACACCTGGTTCTGGTGCCGCTTGCGGACGGAAGCCAACACCACCGGGCTGGTTACACCAGTTTCCGCGATGCTGACGGCGGTCTATACGCGATTCATTCACATAGGTGTTGAGGTCGGTAGATGTAGACTCACCAGTTGGACGGTCAGGTCCACCCCAGCCATTACGTGCGGTATCAATAAGCATACCAATTGATTCTGGGAAGCCTTGCTGAATCATGGCTTGGCGCCAATCTTGTACAAAGCTAAGTTCTTCGAAGTACATGGTCCACTCGTAGAAATCCGCAGATCGAACTTGGTTGCTACCAATTTGCAAGGTAGGGTTAGGTAGGTATGGTTCAGTCACAGGTGTGTAGTTAGAAGAGTTACTTACAAAGCCTGCAATACTGTTTACACCTTTGTTTGTGCCTTTAATTGCATCACCAATAAGCTTGGTGGCGCCGGCGAAGTTGTCGCTCCAGCCTAGCCAGCCTGAGTGAGCAATATCGACGTATGGGTACACATTATCAAGCGTGTTTAGCTCGTTAAGTGCATGTTGGATACCGTCTACGTACCCACCCGGGCCATTCGCTTCAACACATTTTTGAATGTTGAGGTTGGTAACGAGGTTGGGTAGAGAATCCACTTCAATAATCGCGATAATACGCAAGCTAGAATACGCGGGCTTGCTGAGTATATCTACGATTGGGCCAATGTACTCATTTTGATAGCGCTCAAAACCGTTCTCGGCAATGAGTAGTTCGCCACTTGAGGCCAAAGCTGCACAGTCGCGGTTTGGTAGGTCGTATACCACGAACATAAAGATGTCTGCACCTTGTGCTAAAGCTTCATCTAAGTGTTCTTCTAAGCCCATACCATCGCCATCTTCTGGGCCTTCAATCGCACCAATGCGATCCATCCAAACTGCCGTGTTGTAGTTGGCAATAAGTGAACCGTTTGGCTCTGCTGCAGCTTTTGCTGACCATACTGGGTCTACATACCACTTGCCGCCAATGAACGGGTTGTCAAAACCTGCGCCACTGCCTGAAGTAGAAGAGCTAGAGCTTGAGGAAGATGAGCTGGAACTAGACGATGTACTCGAGCTAGAACTGGAGCTAGAACTCGTGGAGCTGGTGCTAGAGCTAGAACTTGAAGAAGTGCTAGAAGTTGAAGAGCTACTAGAGCTAGAGGTAGAACCAGTAGAGGAGCTTGAGCTAGAGCTAGAAGTGCTAGAGCCAGACGAACTGGATGAGCTACTTGATGAGCTGGTGCTAGAGCCAGAACTAGACGAGCCAGAGCTTGAAGCGCCGTTACAGGTTACGCCGCCAAAAGAGCCGTCGTGGTTCCCTTGAATACCAAACGAAGCTGATTGCCCCGGTGCGAGGTTGCCGTTCCAGCTAATGTTGCTCGCAACAATGGTATTGCCTGACTCTACAAAGTTTGCGTTCCAGCCACCGGTGCGCTGTGGTGCCTCGCCGAATGCCATGGTTACGTCCCAACTGCTTACTGCAGCGGTGCCGTTGTTAACAACTTGCATGTCCAGCTGGTAGCCCGAGCCCCAAATATTCGCATTGCCTACAGTACACGCAATACCACCTGTGCCACTGGAGCCAGATGATGAGCTAGACGAAGAGGTGCTTGAAGAGCTGGACGAGGAGCTGCTAGTGCTGCTTGAGCTACTAGAAGAGCTTGATGAACTAGATGATGAGCTGGAGCTGGAAGAGCTAGAGCCGCTATCACATACCGCGCCGGTAACGGTTGGAATTTCTGCATTGGAGCCGGCTTTGCTGCCCTGAAAACCAAACTCAACGCTTTGACCGGGTTGAATGTTGGCATTCCAGCTTAATGGTGTAGCAGAAACGGGGTTCGAGCCAGAAACATTCGCGTTCCAGCTGCTGGTGACTGCATCGCCGGCATACTGCCAGCTAACATCCCAGCCATTGATGGGAGTAGTGCCATTATTAGTAATGCGAACTGCGCCAGTAAAGCCGCTGTTCCATTCATTGCTAATGATGTATTCACATTGCGCCGCAAAACTCTGCGCAGAAAAAAGCAAACTTGAAGCAATAACCCCAGACCCGGTTAACCAGCGCGCTGTGCGGGTTTTATAAGGGCGGTGTTGCTCAGAGTTTGCCAGCTTACTATTTTTATTAGAAGCCAACATGATTTTTTCCTCTGGATTGAATTAACCAAAGTCACCTTTAGTAATAAAAGTGAAATTGGCAGTTGGGTGTTTCACATACATGATTGGACGTTAACTTTAGATTAGCGTCCGTTTCGCCCAGTGCCTGTTGTGGTTATGTATGGCGCCTAGGCTATTGCAGCTTATTCAATGAATAAAACTAGCAATTAGTGTGCGCCGCCCTCATAGGGGTGGCGCTATTATTTTTTTAATTAAAATACTTTAGGTATAAATCGATACTTAACTTGTTCGCAATATTCTCGGTAGCAAGGGTCTGCGCTAAGGTGCCGCTCTTCTGTAATAGCTCTGCAGTAGTATACGTAGGTAAGCAGTACTAACCCGATAATTTGGATAATTGCCAGCTCAACACCACTATGCGTTGCGTTATAAATTACGGCCGGAAACATAATGCACCACCAGGCGAAATTTTTTGAAGCGTAGGCAGGGTGGCGAATATAAGCGAAAGGCCCCCTACGAATAATGCCGCGGTTAGTAAGGTTTGAGAATCGAGTACCAAACCAAAGTGTGGCAGACATATAAACAAAGTAGCTAGCCAGCATCATGGTCATAAAAATGGTAACTAGCGTTTGGTTGTCGTAAAGGTTAATCGAATCTCTCTCTCCCGGCGCGCCGTAATACAAGCCTAGTACGAACTGGAAGGGTGGATAACATGCTAAGCACACCACCCAGCCAAGCATCGTAGGCTCTGCGCTGCTGGTTTGGTTATCTACCCAGCGCGAAGAAATAACATAGCCTACCCACGCCAAAGCCACGTCGATAGAAAAAATAAACGAGATCGAAATATTGAAAAAGTCGTTATTTAGGCTGCGGTGGGTAAATGATCCGCTTGAAAGGGCTTTTGGTAAGCCGTCAAAAATATAACCGATATTCCCCACTAAGTGTGGGAACTGATCGACAAAGAACACCGTCATTAGTGGCGTGAAAAATAATTTCACTAATAGTCCGCGGGTGATTTTTTTGTCTATATCAGAAAAGTACGGTGTATTTTGCTTTTGCTTATCACCTAGGTTAATAAATGAAAAGGGATAGGCGACTACGCGCTGGAAGTAGTAGCCGTAGTCGCGTGCGTCTGCTTCTGCACTGTGTTTAATTGCACGAGTAATTAATACATAGGGCAGGCCCACCCATAAATAACCGTTCCACACAATATCTAAAAAGCGAAACCAGCTTTGATAGTAGGCGTTGTTTCTTAGGTAACCATACTCACCGGCACTATGGTAAAACCACAATACTAAAGAGAGCAGAGCAAGATAAAATAGGTAATTGATTACCGATTCAATCAGAAATGAAAAGTAGTGCCCCTGTTTTACTTTGGGGGCAACAGTAAATTTGAATCGGTCATCCCATAAATAGATGCGTACAAGCTCAATTGTGAGCATAACAAAGGTAATAACGCCTAGGGCAAATAAAATGCTGTCTAAGCGGGTGTGGGTTAATTGCCAGCCGGCCACCGAAACGCCTTTGCTCAAAATATGACCTGCATTGTACCAAGCGGCTAGTGCTACTACTGTTAAAGCCCCCGCTAAGCCGCTAATCCATGCGTAATCTGTTACCCATTTATCTCCCTTTGTGGCTGTGGCTATCACATCATTTGTAGCCGTATTCTTATTGTTTAAAGCCATTGCTGTCTCACTGCTTCTAGTTGTAGTTTGGATTTATTATTGTTGACGAGTAATCCAGACAAACTTTAATGCTTTCAGCGTCGAAATGCTATTTTGTGGGTGAATTATGGTGGCTGGCGCACTGCTATTGGCGCCATGATTCGCAGGTTCTTTGCGCGCAGCGTCGAGCAGCAGCACTGCTATAAAAAAAATTGTGCAGTAACCTAGTGTAGTAACAGTGAGGTGTGTAAAAGAATACTTAGTGTTGTGCTGGGGGCGCATGCTCATAGTTTTCCGTTTGTTTGCCAATCGTATCGTATGCACTGAGTTTCCTAGTGCGCTGGGCGGAAGGAGGCAAAGGCAACGTACAATTCAAACTGAGAGTGCGAAGGGGAGTCGCGATAGGTTTTTTACGTGGTTTATATTGTCATTGTGCGGCAACGGTACTGTTACCTTGAAACCCCAATGCATTCCTTCATTAAGTTCGGTGATTAACAGCTAGCACTTGCTAGTTGTGTACTCCATATAGCATGCGCGGGCCCTATTGGGCCCGCGTGCTGTGTCTTGCAAACATGATTTCTATATTTTTTATTATCCGTTTTGTTGTTTTTCTTCCATGAAATCCATTTAGTACGGGTAATTTCCATTTATTCTTAGCGCTTTTATTTTTAGGGGCGCTTTATTAAGAATTCTGACTTCATAAATATGTTAAATATTATTAACTATCCGTTTGTTTGGATCTGTTAATGCATCCACATATTTTGTTATATGCATACGCCGGTGCGTTATTTGTTAAGTAAATCACTCTTTAACAAGTAATATGCAGTCTGCATGAAGGTTCTAAAGAGCATTGCGCTTAATGTGTTAAAAACTTTAAACGCTTTTATCACTATTCAGCTAACGGTAGGGGAGTCTGTATATGTTTATCATTGGGTATCCTCGCATCATGTTTCAGTGGGCCGGGTTACGCCGAACTGAATTTAATTATTATTTTTATTGGTAACACTTCGTAATACGCCAAAAAGGTATCTAAACGTATTCGGTGTTCCTGTCCAAGATTTAAATTTACCAAATATTTAGATTGCCACTGGCAGCTAAACCGCTCTTAAATCTTGTGTGTCGCTATAGATAAAGATATTACAGCGAGCCCGCAAACTGTTTTTCGTTAGCGGATGGTTAGAATAGTTTAATCTTAGGTTTAATTTCGTCCTTTCAGTAGTAACTGCGTGTATTTGTACGTTTGAGTACCCGTAAAATTACCATTTTGTGGCTCCTATTACGTTGTGTTTTATGTGGCGTCAAAATGATAATGTTTGTGCTAACATCGTATGGCCTGTGCTTTAAAATCCAATAAAATCAGATGTTTGTGTATTTATTTCTGTTTTGAAATATACCAGATTAACTTAAATGGTAGCGTGCATCATTTAGGGGTAGTTAAAAAAACGATATTTATATTTCAAAAAGAAGTAAAAAGACTAATTTATATTCTAAAAAATTTCATGCGACAGTTTTGGCTTTAACTATGACAATGAATAGCCTAAGTTCGTACTTATGGGGTACAAAAATGCGTGTATTTGATCTTTAAATCAGAGTAAATATTGCGAGGAAGAGGGTAGCGGAGCGGGTGATTTTTGTTCAGGCATAAAAAAGGGGAGCATAGCTCCCCCAAAATCATGTTTGCGAAGACACCCGTCAATGAGGAAACTTCATTTCTGAGCGGCTTACGGTAGGAATAATATCACAAAAAAGATGAATGTTTGGTAATTTAAAGCATCGAATTCTCCCTTTCGTCGCGATTTATCATTTTTTTGTCGATTTTACGCGCCAAAAACTGTTTGCTTGTGCACACTTTTTGTATATCACGCTAATTAATGATTTTGTACTAGGCGCGAGTGGCGCCTATCTCTTCTTTGTGTTGAGCTGAATGCTCGACTATTACCTCTTTAGTGCTAATTTTGAGCGCAGCGTCTCTTTTAGCCATGCGAAATAGCGTCCGGCACTCTCCATAAGTAAATAATTCACGGGTACGAGAATCAAGGTAATAAACGTAGCGAATATAATACCGAAGCCTAGCGATACAGCCATGGGGATCAAGAACTGTGCTTGTGTTGCTTTTTCAAACAGTAATGGCATTAACCCAATAAAGGTTGTGAGCGATGTAAGCATTACGGGCCTAAAGCGAGCAGCGCCAGCCGTAAGCACGGCTTCACGTAGTGCCATGCCCCGTGCACGCATCTTATTAATGTAATCTACCAGTACTAATGAGTCGTTCACGATTATGCCAATAAGCGCAAGCATACCGAGCATGCTCATAATGGTTAAATCCATACGCATTATCCAGTGGCCCACGATAGCCCCTATAAGGCCGAAAGGGATGATGGACATAACGATAAGCGGCTGAGAGTACGAGCCAAATGGAATGGCGAGTAGGGCATAGATAACCAATATTACGGCACCTATACCCCAGTAGAGCGAGGTGAATGATTCGCGCTGCTCTTCGCTTTCGCCGCCCATTTTGTAGCTCATGCCTGGGTATTGAGCCACGAGACTGGCAACGTACTTTTCTAAGTCTGACTGTAAAACAGTCATATTAGCGGCTTGTTTATCTACATCAGCCCGCACGTTGACAGTTCTGTAGCCGTCTATGCGATAAATAGCGGTAGGGCTTTGCGATGGCGTGTATTCAGCAATATGGCTAAAGGGCACCTGTTGGCCGCTAGGTGTGCGAATTAGCATGTTGTTTAAGTGTGCAATCGACTCGCGCTCTTCTCGAGGGAAGCGCACCATCACTCGTACATCATCACGCCCACGTTGGATGCGTTGCGCTTGCACACCAAAGAATGCTTGCCGCACCTGCTGTACAACTTCGGCTCTGTTTACTCCAAGTAAATAAGCCTCTGGTTTTAGCTCTATACGCAGTTCTTCTTTACCGTCTGCCAAACTGTCGTTGATATCAAACACTGGGGCGTAGGTGGTGAGCCTTTCTTTGATTTTGTCAGATACGATTTCTAGCTCTTGAAAGTTGTTGGATCGCAGCTGTATATCGATGGGGTCGCTGGTGCGGCCAATTTCTGCGCGGAAGGTAAGGGCTTCTGCGCCTGGAATCTCACCTATTAGCTCTCGCCACTCTCGCGAAAGCTCTCGGCTGGTAATGGTGGACTTTCTGCTTTCTGGTGGTGAAATCTCAAATCGCACCTCACCTTGGTGGGAGGCGCCACCGCGTCCACCTGTCATAGATAGAATGTTAAGAATGATACTTTGACCGTTTTCGTCAACGTACTTCTCTTTAAGGCTGCGGGCATGGCCCGTGATTGTTTGTACATACTGGTCGGTAACCTCAAAAGGCGTGCCTGTGGGCAGGGTGAGGTTAACGCGCACTGTCTCGCTGGGTATACGAGGGAAGAAAGTAAATTTGGAGTGTCCAACGTAAACTGCAGTACTGATACACGCTAGAATGCCTACAAAGCAGGTTACGGTGATTAGCCTGTTATTTGTACAAACCTTAAGGGCTGGTTGGTAGTATTTTAAGATGGCTCGCTCAAAGCCGTTGGCAATATTCTGCTGAATTCTTTCAAGTTTGTTGGGTTGATGGTCTTTTTTGATTTTTAGGTATTTTAAATGCGCCGGTAAAACCAGCTTCGATTCAATAAGCGAAAACAATAATACAGGAATCACAATTGCCGGAATTTGCGCAAACACCGGGCCGCGGTCGCCGCCCATAAAAAATAATGGCACAAACGCCGCTACGGTGGTGAGCACACCAAAGGTAACGGGCACCGCGACTTCTTTGGTGCCATTTATGGCGGCTGCAAGGCCCGACTCGGAGGATCGCAAGTGGGTGTATATATTTTCACCGGTTACAATTGCATCGTCGACCACAATCCCCAGCACCACAATAAATGCGAACAGGCTAATAAGGTTTAGGGTTACGCCAATAAAGGGCATAACAAAAAAGGCGCCCAGAAAACTTACAGGAATACCAATAAACACCCAAAAAGCCACCGCCGGACGCAAGAACAAGCTAAGCAGCAATAAAACTAAAATACCGCCCTGAACAGCGTTGGTAGTGAGTGTTTTGATGCGGCTTTTTACAATTTGGGAATCGTCATCCCAGTAGCTTATTTCCATGCCTTCGGGCATGGTGGTTTGTTTTTGCTCAATGTATTCGCGCACTTCCTTGGCGACTTGAATGGCGCTTTGTTTGCCAATTCGATATACGCGCAAGCCTGCAGCGAGTTTGCCGTTAAAGCGAGTGCGTATGGCTGTTTCCTCAAAGCCGTCTGTTACGGTGGCTATATCGCCAAGCTTAAGAAGGGTGCCGTCTCTATGGGTTTTTAAAACTATTTGGTCGAATTCGTGCTTGTTGTAGGCTTGGCCCTTCGAGCGAATAAGGATATCGCCACCGTCGGTACGAATGTTACCGGCAGATAAATCTAGCGAGCTTTGAGTAATGGCATTCGATACTTGGCTTAAGGTTAAGCCATATTCGCGCAAGCTATCTTGGCTTAATTCTATGGCTATTTCGTAGTCGCGCACGCCATTAAGGTCTACCTGGCTCACATTGGGTAGTAGCAAAAGCTCGTTGCGTACTTGCTCTACTTGCTCGCGAATTTCTCGTTCACTTACGTCACCAGATACCGTCACCATCATTACGTCGCGCTTTCGCACCGCGAGGGAAATAATGGGGCGTTCGGCGTCACTGGGTAGGGTGTTAATGGAATCCACTCTGCTTTTCACTTCGTCGAGTAAAATGCGAGGGTCGTAGCTCGATTCCACCTCTATCGCAATGCTTGCACCACCTTCGGTAGAGCGACTAACAATTTCTTCTATGCCTTCTAAATCTTGTACCGCTTCTTCTATACGTGTAGCAATAGCCAGCTCAGCGTCTTCAGGTGTGGCGCCTCGCAGGGTAATGTTTACCTGCACAACGTTGGATTCGACGGTAGGGAAAATCTCTAACGGGATGCGGCTAGTTAGCGAAAATAAACCCGCAAGCACCACCGCAAGCAGTAATAGGTTTGCAGCTACATGATTTTTACAAAACCACTCGATCATTTAGCGGCTCCTTCTTCACGTTGCTTTCTATTTTCGCGTGGGCCGTCTTTCTTCCATTCGCCTTTGCGTTTTTCTCCACCATTACTGCTTGGTGCGCCGCTTATTTTTACTCGCGTGCCAGATGCTACTTGCCCAAGCGGGGTAACAACTAGTTGATCACCGTTGGTTAAGCCTTCTGCAATAATTGCATCCGTTTCATTTTGCCATAGTACTTTTATAGGTTGCCTATGCACTTGCCCATCGCGGTATAAATATACATACGAGCCTTGGTAGATGGTTTTGTTAGGAATAACAATCGCATTGGGGAGGGTTTTGCCTTCAATATTGGCCGTTACGTATTGGCGAATTTTTAACGGTGTTTTGTTTAACGCTTTTTCGCCGAAGGGGTCTTCTACTCGAGCGACCACATAGATTTGTCTGCTGTCGGTTTCTATCGCGCCAGATGTACGCACAATTGAGCCTTCCCATTCGCTTTTTTCGACGAGGTCAGAGACAAGCGTAACGCGCGGTAATTGCGAGGGTGCTTGAGTGGCTACGCGATAGGTTTCTGGCAGTTGCAGCAGGTTAATTTCGTTGTTCCTAATGGGGAGTTTAACCTCGACTGCATCGGTAGCGTAAATGTCTGCCAGTGCACTGTTAGTGCTTATAACGTTGCCAATATCTACGTGTTTGGTAAGTACTCTGCCGCTATAGGGGGCTTTAATTTTTGTGCGCGCTAAATCGAGCTTTGCGCCTGCCAAGTTTGCTTCTGCAGCTTTTAAGCGCGCTTTGGCTGCTGCGACTTGAGGTTCTCTTAGCACTAAGGGCGCAGGATTGTGGTTGCTGCCAGAGCGCGACCAGTCTAAACGCGCTTGTTCTGCGCGGGCTTGCTCTTCTATTAATGCTTGCTCGGCTTCCAGATAGCTGGCCTCGGCCGCAGTTACCGCTATCAAATAATCGGCTTGTTCTATAGCGATGAGTGTTTCGCCGGCTTCAAAAAATCCCCCGTCGCGAAACGATTCGGCCACAAAATCTACTTTACCGCCCACTTGGGCTGTGAGCTGGGTTTGAATGCGAGGTTGCACCAACCCGTAAGACTGGATTTGAACGGTATAAGGTTTGGCCTCGAGTGTATTAACTGCAATAGCCACCTGTGTTTCGGGCGGGGTGAAGGACCGGTCAGCTTTCGGTCTGGTTAGCAGTAACGCGGCAATGACTATTGCAATAACACCGAGAAGACCAATAAGGGGAAGCAGTTTAATAATGAGGGGTTTATCGTTCAAAACCATAACTCCATTTGCAATGTTACCTAACTAGCGTAGAGCTTTAATAGGAGAGTGTTTGCGGTAAGTTTAATCGTAAGAGCAGCATATTCTAAACCTAAGTGGTTTACATACAATGTATTGACGATTGTTTCCTTAATTGCAGATGCTGTGCAAACAGGGGGTATGGAAAGGCAATTAGAAACGAGAGGACTGGCGTCCTCCCGAGAGATGCGCTACTAATGGGAGGCCAAAAGTAGCGATGAGTATTTACAGTAGTAGATGTGAATGTTGGTTAACCAATATTATTAGAAAGTAATGTTAGCCATTAGCCAAATTTTCTTGGTGTCGTTGCCAAAGGCGTCGGCGCTGTAGTCGGAATATTTAAACAATAAACCAACAGGGCCTGCTTTGCCTTTCGCTACAAGTCCAAACTCTGTACCCAAATCTTCAGAAGCAAGGGTGCTTGCATCTACATCGTTAGATGAGTAGCTGTGGTAAACCGCAGACAGTGCTACTGGGCCAACTTTACCACCAATAGAGCCGTAGAAATCTTCGATACCGCCGGCAATGTTACCTGCGCCGCCGTTTAAGAATATATCGGACCAGCCTTGGAAAGCGTGAAGGGTTGCAAGTGGTGTAATAAAGTAGCCATCAGCGCCATCTGCTCCCAATACTTCGTAGCCAAGTGTTACTTTTACAGGGTCAAAACTGTATGAGCCTTCAAGTGCGGTGAAGCTTGCAGAGTAATCTGCGGCGTTATCGGCAGCGTCAGACTGCATAGCGTATTCTGCACTGTAACCAAAGCCTGAATTTGCGCCAGCTAAACGTAAACCGTAAGTATTGGTAGAAAACTTGGTTAGCGTTTCGTTATCTAGTAGGTAGGCGTAACCAGACACTGTGCCTATATCGGCTAGTTTAACATTGGCATTAAATAAAAAGTTTGTACCCGCGTTATCACCGGCAGGCGAGCGATCATCACCAAATATACGGTTCACATTACTTACGTAAGCACCGAAGAGTTTTACGTTTTCGATAGAGCTATTGGTTACAGAGAAACCGTCGTAAGTCTGTTCGTTTTGTCTCCAGCCTACACCGCCTACAAAGCGTTGGTTGTCTAGTAGTATGCGCTGACGACCGTATTTGTATGTGGTGCTTTCAGTTTTGTACTGAATATAGGCTTGGTTAAGGTCGGTCCCTTCAGGGTCGGCAATGACTACCGCGTTTGGTACTGGTGTTCCACCTGGGCCGGTGTTGTAATCTACTTCTAGAAGTTCGGATACTTGGTCGAACTCTACAAACCCACTAAAGCCATTGTAGCTGCCGGTAGCGTGATTTAGACGAGTACGTAAAGTGGTAGCTGTAGCGCTGTCCTTGCTATCTTCTGATACATCTTCTATACGAAAGCGAAAATCCAGTGTTGTTTTGCCGTCTTTCATGGCGTCTACAAAAGATTTGCTTTCTTCTGCAAAAACAGGTGTAGCTAAAACAGAAGAGCTTACAGCAACAGCGAGTAGGTTTTTGTATTGGTTTTTCATACTGGTTCCCCTAATGGAAATAATAAAATTAATTAAGTTGTAAAATAAAAAATAGAATTAAAGTAAAAGCTAAATCGTTATGCGTTTACAGCAAGGCGGTCTTCTTGGCTCTGTGCTGTAGGTGCGGAATCTGTTTCTTGTGAAATTTCCTTCTCCTGTGGTTCTGGTGTATCTGAATCGTCGTGTTCTTTGTCGCAATCGGCTAAGAAAGTTAATAGTTCTTCGCGTAATCGATAGTAATCAGGGTGTTCTAGCAACTGCTTACGGGTGCGTGGGCGAGGTAAATCTACCTCTAAAATTTTGCCCACTTTTGCGTTTGGCCCGTTAGTCATCATTACTACTCGGTCAGCTAGCAGTATGGCTTCGTCGACATCGTGAGTTACGCATATTGCGGTAACTTGAGTGCGTTTCCATACCTCCATTAACACTTCTTGTAGCTCCCAACGCGTGAGTGAATCTAGCATACCGAAGGGTTCGTCAAGCAGTAGGAGCTTGGGCGAGAGCGCAAATGCGCGGGCAATACCTACGCGTTGCTTCATACCGTTAGAAAGCTCGGCGGCTTTCTTATCCATAGAGTCTGCAAGCCCTACGCGGGATAAGTAATATTCAACTATTTCGTCGCGTTCTTTTTTGGTGCCGTGCGGATAAACACGCTCTACACCAAGTTTTACGTTTTCTTTTGCCGTTAGCCAAGGGAATAAACTCGGGGCTTGGAACACAACGCCGCGATCGGGGCCAGCGCCAGTAACTTCCTTGCCATCTAAAATGATACCGCCGCCGCTAATATCATTAAGGCCGGCAACCATAGAAAGTACCGTGGACTTACCGCAGCCAGAGTGATCAATTAGGGATATAAACTCGCCTTTTTTCATTTTCAGGTCGAACTCATCGACTACTGTTAATGGCCCTTTGGGAGTAGGGTAAATTTTTGTAACTTGCGAAAATTCCACGTATTTATTTAACGCCGGCGATGTAGCGAGCGCCGCTTGTTTAGCTGCATCATTAGGTGGAAACGACGTATTGGGTTGTAAGTCTGGCAGGGTTTTCGAGTCGTCGTTGCCTGCTGCCTCCATGCCTACTTTCATTAGGTAGGAGGTGATTTCTTTGCGGAGGAACTTAAATTCTTCATCGTGGTTCATCGCTGTGCGATCGCGCGGGCGTGGTATGTTAATTACAAACTCTGGGCCAAGCGATGCTTTGGGGCCGGGGTTTAAAGGTATAACCCTGTCCGCAAGAAGAATCGCTTCGTCCACATCGTTGGTAATTAGCAAAATCGTTTTCTTTTCTTTCTGCGAAATAATATTTAGCTCATCTTGCAGGTTGGCGCGGGTTAGGGCGTCTAGTGCAGAAAGCGGTTCATCGAGCAGGAGCATTTCTGGTTGCATGGCTAGCGCGCGAGCAACCGATACCCTTTGACGCATGCCGCCAGATAGCTCTGCTGGGCGGCGATCTGTAGCGTGCGACAAGCTCACCATGTCAATATACTTCTGCACATGGGCCTTGCGCTTTGATTTAGGCCAAGAACAAAACACTTGATCCACTGCAAGTGCAATGTTGTCGAATACGGTAAGCCAAGGCATAAGCGAGTAGCTTTGAAATACAATGCCACGCTCTGGCGAGGGGCCTGTTACGGGCTTGCCTTTAAAGAGTATTTCGCCGCTATCGCCTTCGAGTAGCCCTGCTAAGGCTGAGACCAAGGTGGTTTTACCGCTGCCCGAAAACCCTACAATGGCAACAAACTCGCCTTCTTCTATCGAAAGGTTTATGTCGTTTAGAACAGCAGTCTTGTTGCTACCTTCACCGTAGCTTTTACACAGATTTTTTATTTCGCAGAAAGCCATGATTAATTCCGTCCTTTACTTAGCGCTTTTCGCCAAAGGTAAATAGGTTTTGTAAGGTGAACATAACGCGGTCTAATAAGAAGCCAATTACGCCAATGGTAAGTACCGCCACCATAATTTTGCTAAGTGAGTTAGAAGAACCGTTTTGGAATTCATCCCACACAAACTTTCCTAAGCCTGGGTTTTGCGAAAGCATTTCTGCGGCGATGAGTACCATCCAGCCCACACCAAGAGACAAGCGCAAACCGGTAAATATAAGTGGTAGCGAAGAGGGTAGAACGAGTTTGGTGATTTTAGTAAACCAGCCAAGTTGCAGTACTTTACCCACGTTCATTAGGTCTTTGTCGATAGACGCCACACCTAACGCAGTGTTAATAAGCGTTGGCCAGAGTGAGCATAGGGTTACGGTAATAGCCGAGTTTAAAAATGATTTGGTAAACCATGAATCGTCGGAAGTAACATAAGTAGCACTTACAATCATGGTAACAATGGGGAGCCAAGCAAGCGGTGATACCGGCTTAAATAGCTGAATAATTGGGTTAAATGCAGAGCTAACGGTTGGGCTTAGGCCGCAGAAAATACCGAGGGGTACCGCGACAATGGTTGCCAACAAGAAACCCATAAATACGGTTTTAATACTGGTAACAATTTGATCTAAGTAGGTGGGGGCACCAGTGTAATCGCGCCATTTAACACGGTCTTGTTTACCCGCTTCTACTAATTTTGCATTGCGCTTTTCTTGGCGCTCGTAAAAAGCCGCTGCTTTTTCACGTTGTGCTTTGTGGTCATCCCACAGGGCAACCGCTTGAGTGTAAACTTGTGATGGGCCGGGCACGGTGCCAAGGCTAGTAACAACTTTGCTAGATAATTGGCCCCACAGTAATAAAAAGATGACAAAGGCAACAATAGGTATACCCATTACCATCCATAATTCTTTGGCTTGTGTTTTTGGGTTTTCTCCAGCTGCAATACGAACCATGGGCACGAACCAGGTTAATCCAGATAGCTGTAGAAAATTGATTACTTTGTTCATTGCTTTGTCCTATTTGGAAAAATGTATCAATATTCGTTAAAAAGGTTTGGTTAAGGGCAAGGGGGAACCTTGCCCGTTAATTAGCGGTAATGATTTATTTGGTTACACCAGCGCTTGTTACTTTTTCGCCTGCTTTTAAGCCAATGGGTAGTTTGGCTAAGTAAGCATTTGGCTCGCGACCGTCGAAGGTAATGTTGTCGATAAATTCAGCTTGTGGTGCGCGGTAGCCGTCGGTATCGAAAGGGAAGTCCTCTTTTTTGGCTTTACCTTCAGCAACTAAAAGTTTGGCTGCTTCTAGGTATACGTCTGGCTTGTATACTTTTTTGGCGGTTTCGTGGTACCAAGAATCTGGTTTATCTTCAGCAATTTGGCCCCAGCGACGCATTTGAGTGAGGTACCAAATAGCATCTGAGTAGTAGGGGTAGTTTGCGAAGTAGCGGAAGAATACGTTGAAGTCTGGCACTTCGCGTTTATCGCCTTTTTCGTACTCGAAAGTACCGGTCATAGAGTTGGCAATAACTTCGTAGTCTGCACCTACGTAGTTAGGGTTAGAAAGAATTTTTACGGCTTCTTTGCGGTTGGCGTTGTTGTTCTCATCCAACCAAATCGCTGCGCGAATAAGTGCTTTAACAACAGCTAGGTGAGTTTGTGGATTTTCTTCTGCCCATTTTGAGTTAACCCCAAATACTTTTTCTGGATTGTTTTTCCAAATTTCGTAATCGGTAATTACCGGTACGCCAATACCTTTAAATACAGCCTGTTGGTTCCAAGGTTCGCCTACGCAGTAGCCATAAATGGTGCCGGCTTCCATTGTGGCTGGCATTTGCGGTGGAGGAGTTACAGAAAGCAGCGTGTCGCCTGCAATTTGACCAACATTACCTGATGCACCTGGGCCGTAGTAGCCCGGGTTTATGCCGCCTGCTGCTAGCCAGTAGCGCAATTCGTAGTTATGGGTAGATACAGGAAACACCATGCCCATGTTGAAGGGTTTGCCTTCGTTGCGATATTTTTCGATAACGGGTTTTAATGCACTCGCGCTAATTGGGTGAACAGGTTTGCCGTTTTCGTGAGGGATATTGCCTTTCATTTGTTCCCAAATTTCGTTGGAAACTGTAATGCCATTGCCATTTAAATCCATACTAAAGGCGGTAACGATATGTGCTGAGGTACCGTAGCCGATAGTTGCACCTAGTGGTTGTCCTGCTAGCATGTGCGCGCCATCGAGTTTGCCGTCAATAACGCCGTCTAATAATACTTTCCAGTTTGCTTGCGCTTCTAATTTAACGAATAAGCCTTCGTCTTCAAAAAAGCCTTTTTCCGCTGCAATGGCCAGTGGTGCCATATCGGTTAGTTTAATAAAGCCAAATGTTAATTCATCTTTTTCTACGTCTAACATTTCTGCGTAGGCACTGGATGCCATAAGTAGTGCAAATGGCGCAGCTAGTTTTTTTACGCTCGAAAATGTGGGGCTTAATTTTCGACTTGCGTGTTGCAAAGTTTTAAACATAAGTTCGCTCCAAAATGGTGATGGTAAAAAGTTTTTATTTCGCTGCGCAGCGAGACACGATTAGTGTTGCTATGGGTATCGCAAAAGGCTTGCCAGTTTTTGAAAATAAGTAATAAATAAAATAAAACCCATATAAATCAGGTGGTTGCAGCGGTATTTGGCGCCTTGCTGGGGTGGAGTGGAAAAATGCGCCGTGCACTCATCTAGGGAGTGATGAGCTAAAGTGGGGTGTAATAGGATGCAAATTTGATCCATTTTGGTGTATAGCTTTGGTGCACTATTAATATCATTTGGTGCACCAAAAAATTACTTCGCGTGTTTTTGTTTTATTATTGAAATTTGTATGCGCCTATTTAACCCCCATAAATATTTAAAAGCGTTTTATTGGTGCGCGTAGTTGAGCGGCTTTGGTTTTATTAAGTTGGTGGACGGGGGCGATAAGTAGGTGATGGGAAAGCAATCGGCAGCGGATGGGAGGATGACAGGAACAGGGCAACGGCAGGTAGGGTAAGCCTGCCGCTAGGAGAGTTAATTAAAGGGTGAGTTATAGTGATATGGCTTCAGGTTTGTCTAAGTCGTTCACTACAGCCCAATGACCGCCGCCACCGGCTATTTTATCGTTCCATGTGGCTAACCGGTCTAGATACTCCTGTGGGTTTTGGTTATCTGCACGCAGCTTAGTCACGTTGAGAGCAATTACGTTAAAGCCGTCCATTTGAATATCAAAATTGCGCACAAAGCCCTTGGGTAGCTCTTCTTTTAAATCGGAATAGATCATGATGGTTTTTTTACCTACATTGGCCTCATTTAAATATTCCACCGCTTGCAATAAGCCGCCAGAAATATCGGTGTAGGCGCTGCTAGTAATGGTGTTTACAAATGTCTCTATGTTTTTGGCAAACTCACGTTTTTGTTTGGTGGCCATAGAAGGGCGCCCATCTACGACTATTTTAGCTACTATGTCTTTTTCGCTAAAACTTCCGCTGTCTATTCTTGCTACTGCAAAGGTGTCGCCGGGTTCTAAGTCTGCCAAAATGATGTTAATTAATTGGCGAGCCTTTTGAAGCTCTTGCGTATAGGTGCCCGATGTATCCAATAGCAGGTAAACTCCTTTGCTATAGTTTTGGGGCGTTTCTTGGCTACAGCCTAACAAGCTAAGGCAAAATAACAGGGGGATTAATAGCGTTTTCATGGTGTTACTCCTTTGCGCTTAGTGGATTGGCTGGTGTTGTATCGTGCGTGTGCCATTCGGCATCCGTGTTTTGTTTGGGAGAGAAATGCATTTTTTTAATGTTGGCTTCTATCCATATAGGTAGTGCTATAACGAGGTCGTAAAGCGCAGTAATCAGTTTGCTTATTTGCATGCTTATTCCTGCAAGCATACGTATAACCGTAGCCAGCGAGCGTAAACCCCACTCTAAAAGCGAACCAAACACACTGCGCCCAGTTTGTAATAAGTACTCCAGCGGGATTGCAGCCATGGTGAGCGCCAAGGGTAATATAAAGCCCAATATCATATTTGCGCCGAGGGGTATCCAACTGTTTATACCTTCTTGTGCGGCTAAGGTTTCTCCTCCAGCTAGCGAAGCGCGTAACGAGGCCATATCGCCCGCTATTTGATCTCGCATAAATGCCAGCGCCGCCTCGGTACCCGCAAGAATAATTAGTGTGGCGGCGGCGCCAGCCATAATGAGTCGGCGCATGCGGTTGTCCATCGACCCAATAAGGGGAAAGAGGCGAGTTATGCGCAGGCTTTCTAATAGAAAGATACCGGCTGTTACTTCAAGGCAAATAATCACCAATGCTGCTATGTCGGCTACGCGTATACCCGCTACACGGTGAAGCGAACCCACCATTTCTGACATGGGCAAGGCTATAAGGTGAAAGTTAAAAAACGCACCGCCAATTGCGATAGCGGTTACCAGTGCGGCAATGGCAAATTGGCATAGTGCCGAGTTGAATAAAGCGCGTTCGGCAGCGGGGGTGGCATCCACTATGGCGTTAAAGCGTTGCATGTGTGAATCGATTCGTTCACTTCTGCGTACAATTTCTTTGAGGCTCGCCCCAGTGCTATCTACGCTGCCCACTAGCTTGCGCCAAGATGCTGTCATGCCACGTAAAATTTTGTGGCGTTCAGTAGAGAGTTCTCTTACCTGCTTTAAGTTTTCCTTATGCTGGAGCTCGGCGGCATTGTGTATTTGTTCCAAAATGGATGTGTTGATGTTAGTGGTGGTGCCCTGTTTACGTAATTTTGCAACGGCCTCTACGGCTTCTACCCACTCTGGTAGGGGGGCAGCCACCTGTCCGCTGCGTTCGTAGTCGTCTTGTATTAACGTGATTTGCTGTTGAATTTGATTTTGTATGTGCGGGTACCCGCCAAGATCGCGCTGCACAAAACTGGATATTTCAGCAAACTCTTTGGCTAGGTCGTGCTCCACTTGCAGCCGACCATGGTGTAACAAAACATCGCGGTTGCGGGAACGTAATTGATTGGCTGCTTGTCGAAGACTTGTTGCCGCCAGCCTAAGTGAGCGGTACACAGCCCGAAAAAGGCTGTTAATAGCAGCGTGGGCGCTTTCGCGTGCGAGAAAAAGTACAACAATAGCGCCTATCACCACAATGAATAAGGTGAGTGGTGAGAGGGAGCTAACTAAGTTGGCGAAGCTGTTCATATTTATCACCCTAAGTGTAAAAGTTTGTAGTAAAGCGACGCCTTGGTTATTGCCGGTTGATGCTGTTAGCTGATACTTGTCGTAGGCGTCTTTTAGTTACGCAGCGGGCTAATACTTAGCCGTGAATTGCGTTACGTGTAATTACTGTATCAATGCGGGGGTAGGGACGGGCGACGTGGATCACGCTTTAGCGGTGATCAATAGTGCCCAATTGTGGCGAAATGTGGCAGCTGTAAGTTATTGAATTTAATAAAGAAAAAGACTGGTGTCTGGATTACAGCTAGCGCTTTACGTTGGTGTTACTCTGTGTGGTTGTATGCGTTTATAGTGTATTGGTAGAGGAAGTGCTCTGTAGTGCTAATACTGCCTATTCAGACGCTGGGCATTCAGAGGGTGTTTGTAATGCTGCACGCAGTTTACCGTTACCATAGATGTTGGCTAAAAATGGCGTTTTAACGTGTACTTTTGCCCGTGTATGGCGGCCTATAACGAGGGCTTTTCCCTTTACTACACCCGCGAATGCTAGTACCTTGGTCGCCCGATGGCGGGGGCTGAAAATGGCTCTGGAAGTGGTCAAAAAATGCTCTGCTGTGGCTAAGGCTTGTTGGCCTTAACCTGCAATTAATCGTGAATCTTACGTTAGGTATAAAAATATAATGTCCCGAATAAAGTCAATTCAAGGCAGGAGCCTTGTTCTTATCTGTCTAGCCTTATTATCTGCATGTATTTTAAGTGCTTGTGGTGGTGGCAGTAATGCAACTGGCGAAACAACAGTGCCAGATTTGAAGCTAACGGCTTTAACTATAGAAGGGCACGATATTGCTTTTGAGTCGGATAAACGCGCAGGTTACACGGTAAACGTAGATCAACCAGTAGAAACCGCAGTGTTCACCGCTACAGCCCAAGAGGGTGCTACCTTAACCTATACATTGCGATCGGTAGCGAATCCTACTGGCACTTTTGCCGGTACCGAACTTGTTTCGGGCGAGGCCACTACAATTAATTTAGATGAGGGCGACAATGTCCTCTCCATTCGTGTTCGTTCTAGTGAGACGACCGTTGCGGTAACTTACACTGTTACTTTTCACCGCGTGAGTAGCGAAGCGAAGCTAAATGGTATTGTTTTTTATAATAAGTTCGATGCCTCTCTCTCTACTACTAGTTTTATACAGCCCTATACCCCTACCTTTAATAGTGCCACTAAAGAATATACTGCGAGTGTTAATTCAACTGCGTGTTCGTTGCGTACTCGATTACTTACCAATCAGCGTCTTTCTACTGCCACTATTAATGGCGAAGCTATTGGACATTTAGAATCGCGTGACTTTGCTATTGTAGAAGGCGATAACACTGTAGAAATTGCAGTTACTTCCGAAGATGGCGCCAACACAGAGAACTACAGCTTTACCTTTACTCGGGCAACAATGAGTGACGAAACAAGGGCTGCTAACGCGCGCTTAATCGACCTGCAGCTATCTGACTCAACCATCAATTTTGAGTGTGGCACTTTTTCCTATGGGGCTGTGGTGAGCTATGACAATCAAGTTGTTACGCTTACTGCAGTGCCAGAAATAGATGGCATTACCATGACGTTAGCCAAGGTGGCCGAAGATGGCACTACCCCAGATGGCGATGATCAGCCACTTAATAGCCCAATTGAGTTGACCCTAGAAGAGGGGATTAATAGCTACGTTTTAGAAACAACGTCGACCGACGGTACCGAAACAGTTGAGTACAACCTAAGTATTAATCGTATTAGCCGTAATATAGTGAATGTAAGTACTGCTGAAGAGTTACAAGAAGCATTAAAAAATGCAGCTCCGCGCGATGAGATTCGCGTGGCGGCTGGCACATACACCGGTGTGGTGTCTGAGGCGGCCAGCGGTAACTTAAGCGCACATTTCTATTCTGCTCAATCGGGCACAGCAGACAATCTTATCCGCTTGGTAGGGCAAGGTTCAGGCTCTATTTTGTCGGGGGCAGATACTGCGTTAAACAGTGTGCTACAGCTCGAAGGCGATTATTGGTTTGTATCTAACATTGCTATCACTAACGCCCAGACCGGTATTGTTTTGGATGCAGCTTCCAATAACGAGCTGTTTGGTTTGGATGTTAAAGCCATTGGCGGGCAGGGCGTAGTGTTGCGCAATGGTAGCTCCAATAACTTTATTCAGAGTTCGCGTTTTGCTACTACTGGCGGTGAAGCCATTGTGGTTGGCTCGGATAGCGAGCAGTGGCTGTCGGCACCTGGTGGTGCGGGTGTGTATAGCGAAGCGGATTTAAACAATACTATTCGCAGCAACACCTTTTCTTCTACTGTTGCGGCTGAATCTGTAGAAGTGAACGAAGGTGCTGAAGGCACGTTGATTGAATATAACTTCTTTAATTCGGGCAGTTTGAGTGGTGAAGCCAGTGCCGATAGCTTGGTGCTTGTGCAAGGTAACGACTCAGTTGTGCGGTTTAATACCTTCACCCATACCGCAGATGCCAACTTGGCATCAGTAATAGAAGTGCAGGATGCAAGCGCCGATTGGCATACCGACAGCTGGGGTGTGAATACTAAGGTAAACGATAATATTCTGTTGCTAAATGGTTTGGATGTTCCTGCAGTAACTGCAGGTGCAGAAATTACAGTATTTGTTGCAAACAACACTCGCGACGGTGAATTACCCGTGGCTTATGTAGGTGATGCAATCAATACCTCAAGCCTTGCAAGCCCAGTATTTGAAATTCGCACTGCAGATGTGGCAGACCAGTGTTTAGGTTTCGAAGAGTTCGAAACCGTTCAGTACGTGAAAATACTTGCCTGCGATAGCAGTGCCACCCAGCGTTGGAACTTTGTAAGGGATGCTGAAGGGTTTGTGCGTATTCAAAACGTGGGCATGCCCGAGTTGTTTGCTCGACCTGTGAGGGGCTTTACTAGCCGTTGCAGCACAGCTGTGGATAGCTTTGTGTATGGTGGTGTGACTACTGAAGGCTTTTTACAGCGTTGGTTGCCAAGTTTCCGCGCGAATAACCTTTACTTGCTAAACAAAGAGAATACTGGTTTTGCTATTACCTCTGGCACAGTCAGCTTAGAGGTAGACTCTTATGTGGTGGCTTGCCCAGCTATCTTTACAACTAATCAGCGTTTGACTTTGGTTGAGGTAGAGTAAATACCCAGGTGTGTGCGATGTTATCGCACACAATTACACTATTGCTTACCAGCATGCATTGCTCAATCGATTGTGGCCGTGTGTGCTGGTAGCTCGCCTGAATAGGGCGGCTTCTTTTTTCTTGCTTTAAAATCTCATACATTTTTTGCATTCTGTTGGCAAAATTACCACCGTGTTGAACAACCTCTTCGTATTGGCTTACAAATTTGGTGTAAGACATTACCGCCTCTGCTAAACCCAGCTCTAATATTTTATTTACGTACACCGGGTAGCATCTTGCTAAGTAATCCCGCTCGCTCGCGTGAAATTTACTATTGTATGCAGGGAGCGTGAGTTGATTACTCGCTTTTAGTGCAGCTGGTGCCAGCTTGCTGTTAGGCAAATTGTATTGCAGCGTGAAAGTGGCGTAGCTGCACTGTATTTGTGTAGGCTTTAAGCTGCAGTTAGCAAGGCTGGAGTTGCTTGAGGTAGCGGTACGCGTAGTTTGCGTAGCTAATGGGTTAGACTGCGCAGATGTATTTACTTGATTGTCGGCGGCCTTATTGTCAGTTTTCCTGTCGGCCAATGGAGCGGTATTTGTTTTCGGTTTGAGTGAGCTTTTGGGTGGCAGCGTAATACCTGCTTTTCTTGCTGGCCCTTTTAATAGCAACCACTGCACATCGTCTGAATTTTTTCTAAATTGATTGAAATCTGGCAGGGTGCTTACCCTGTTTTTAGATTTAAGCGTGCAATAAATTTCTTCTAGTTCTGTTTTGTCCTTTACTTCACAAGCCATGGCAGTACAGCTAAAAGCAACGCCGCAGCCAGCGCCAAGCAAGTAAAGCGCAGGGTGCAGGGCGTGTTTGAATATTGCGCGATGCTTCATTTGTTTGCCTTTTGTTATTGTGGTGGAATTACTGTTATTGCTTGCTTAGCTCACGTCTATTATTGATTGGGCCAAGGTGTAATCTTCGGGGGTGTTTATATTGAAAAAGGGATCGTACTCTATGCCATTTACACGCTGGGCTGCGAAATCCACTGTTTCATATTCGGCTTGCTTAAGAAAAAACCTTACCGCTCTTTCTCCGCGTTGCAAAAATGCCTCTAATTGCGGGTATACACTTAAGGGCCAATAGGCTGTCATATAGTGTGTTTGGCCAAGGCTGCTCGCGCAAACAACTTTATGGGGTTGTTTATTGGCAATAGTGCCCAACCTATTAATTAAGTCCTCTGGTAAAAAAGGGCAATCGCTTGGCACAGTAACTAACCCTGTTGGTATTTGCGCACCGGCTTGCTGCTGTTTAGCAAGGGTGCTTAACGCCGATGCTAAGCCGGCGAGAGGGCCGCAGTGGGAATATTTAGCCGAATCGCTAATCAGCCGTGCCTGCCATTGCTCGCTTAGCAGGCAAAGCTCTTCGCTGTGGTTATTACTGTTAATAATGATGCCGCCGGCCTGAGGAGATAGTCGTTTTATATTGCGCTCTAAAATGGTGGTATTGCCCAGTTTAAGCAAACATTTAGTTGTACCGCCCATACGCCTGCCTTCACCGCCTGCAATAATGGCTAGGATTGGCTGGTGGGGCACTGGATTATCTGGCATGGCTTAACCTTAATTACGCATTGCAATGGCTGTGCGATAATGCACCGAAATATTGTAATTATACTACCCCTTTACATCGATGGAGATGCACCTTGATATCACTAGAAGACATTCGTCGCGATTATTTGTTAGGCGGATTGGACCTAGACCAGCTGGATGCGAGCCCAATAGCTCAATTTGAGACTTGGATGGCGCAGGCTATAGAGAGCCAAATACCAGACCCGACAGCTATGGTGTTAGCCACGGCTAATAAAGACGGGTTTCCATCACAGCGTATTGTGTTACTTAAAAAGTTAGACGAACAAGGTTTTGTTTTTTTTACTAATTACGGCAGTCGTAAGGCGCAAGAAATTGCGGAGCAGTCGCACGTGAGTTTGCATTTTCCGTGGCACATGATGGAGCGGCAGGTGAGTGTTGGCGGTGTGGCAAGTAAAATATCCTATGCGGAAACGCTAAAATATTTTGTAAGTCGACCCAAAGATAGCCAAATTGCCGCGTGGGCCTCTGCACAGAGCAAGCCTATTAGCTCGCGCCAATTACTCTTACAGCAATTTAATGCCATTAAAACCAAGTTCGCCAACGGCGAAGTGCCGCTGCCCGATTTTTGGGGTGGTTATCGCGTTGTGCCACAGCGAATGGAATTTTGGCAAGGCGGCGGCGCGCGTTTGCACGATCGCTTTGTGTATGAGCGAGAAGGCAATAGCTGGGCGATTAACCGCTTAGCGCCTTAAATTTTTAGTTTTCTGCAAGGAGCAGCTATGAGCCTCACTTTGACTAACTCAAAGCTTCAGCGACAAGGCAGCGTAATTGATGGTGCTTGGTTGCAGTCTAGCGATGAATTCGTTGTAGAAAACCCCGCAACTGGGCAGGTTGTAGCAACTGTTGCAAATGCAGGTGCAGCAGAGGCCGAAGCGGCGGTGCTAGCGGCCGAACGCGCGGGTGTGCAGTGGCGAGAGTTTAGCGCCAAAAAACGCAGCACCTTATTAAAGGCGTGGTATGAACTAGTGGTAAGCAATGCAAATGATTTAGCTGTACTGCTTACCACCGAGCAAGGTAAGCCCTTAGCGGAGGCAAAAGCTGAAATTTTATACGGTGCAAGCTATATAGAGTGGTTTGCCGAGCAAGCGAAACGTATAGAGGGTGCAGTAATTCCCGCGCCGGCGAGCAATCAGCGCATAGTAACCGTAAAGCAGCCGGTGGGGGTTGTGGCAGCAATTACACCGTGGAATTTCCCTATGGCTATGCTTGCCAGAAAAATTGCCCCAGCGCTTGCAGCCGGCTGCACTGTCGTTGCAAAGCCCGCAAAAGAAACGCCCTTATCTGCACTGGCGATGGCTTATTTGGCGCAAGAGGCGGGGATACCGCCGGGTGTAATCAACCTAGTTACAGGGCAAGACTCTTCTGCAATAGGTGGGGTATTTACTCAGCACCCATCAGTTAAAAAATTAACCTTCACTGGCTCTACTGCAGTAGGTAAAACATTGTTGGAGCAATCTGCAGCCACAATTAAAAAATGCTCCATGGAGCTGGGCGGCAATGCGCCGTTTATTGTGTTTGACGATGCAGATATAGACGCGGCAGTAGCGGGGTGTATTGCGGCAAAATTTAGGAATGCGGGCCAAACCTGCGTATGTGTAAACCGCATATTTGTGCACGACAAAGTTAAAGCGGCTTTCACCAAAAAGCTAGTTGAAGCAGTTGCTAAATTAAAAGTAGGTGACGGTATAGAAGAGGGCGTTGCTATTGGCCCGCTAATTAATGCTGCCGCATTTAAAAAAGTATCGGAGCTAGTTATAGATGCGTGTAATAAGGGGGCGAAAGCAATTGTGGCAGAAGGCCACACCCATCTTAACGGCGCATTGTTTTATCCGCCCACAGTGGTAACCGAAGCGACCACGCAAATGGATGTATTTAACGAAGAAATATTTGGACCTGTAGCGGTTGTATATAGCTTTAGTAGCGAAGAAGAAGCTATAGCTTTAGCAAACAACACCCCATTTGGTTTAGCAGGGTATTTTTACAGTAGAGATATAGGCCGAGTATGGCGTGTAGCAAGTGCGCTTGAGGTGGGTATGGTAGGTGTGAACGATACAGCCATATCCAACGAAATGGCACCATTTGGCGGCGTAAAAGAATCTGGTTTTGGGCGCGAAGGTTCGCAGATGGGGCTGGATGATTACCTAGAAACTAAATATATGTTGATGGGCGGTTTGTAGTAACGCTTATTTATAATAAAACTTAAAGGTTAGATTAAATCGCAAGGTGCAAATTGGATAGCACCTGAGTCGCTTTTGAGTAGCACCTTGCGATGTATAGTCTATTGCAGCATGGCCATTGCCGCTTCCATATCTGCGCTTAAATCCTCTGCCTCTGCAGATTCAATGTTGGGGTCTAAACCGAGTCGCTCGAAGGCTGTTACGGTTGTGTAGTCCACTTTAGCTAGGTTTTTATCGCTGCCAGCATAGCTTTGTAGCATGGCTACGGTTACCAAGTCGGCGTAGTCTGCTTGGGGTACCTGACGGCTAAAGTCTAAATGGTCGCGCGGAATAACCCTTAGCTCCGTTGGAAACTCCCACGCTTCGAGTATTTTAATACCCAAGTTCGGGTGAATGTCGGCAATTATCTTGTCTAGTGTCATGCTGTCGCGCAATAGCGCTGTGTGCTCTTCGGCAAACGACAGAATAGGTAATATACCTATTTGATGAACTAGGCCTGCGAGCGCGGCTTGGTCGGGCCTTAGCTTGGTGAAGTGTTTGCACAATACATGGCAAATACCTGCAATCTCACTCGAGCGCGACCATACCTCTCTTAAGCGTTTATCCACTAAGTCTGATGTGGCTTGGAACATTTGCTCCATGGCCAAGCCTGTAGCCAAGTTGCAGGTGTACTGCATACCCAGCCTGCTTAGTGCCATATTTAAATCTTCTATTTCTCGCGGTGCGCGAAATATGGGGCTATTGGCAACTTTAATTATGCGTGCTGTAAGTGCTGCGTCGTTAGAAATAACCGCGGTAAGCGTTTGGATGCTGGCATCTGGGTCGTCGGCAACTTCGCGTACTTTTAGTGCTATTTCTGGCAATGTGGGTAATACGAGGCGATCTTGGTCAATCGCCTTGATGATTTCTTGCTCAACTTTGGCGGTGAGCGCGTCCATAGGCTATGCCCCTTGCTTAACTGGTAATTATTTAATTCTCAGTTAAAGGTATAGCATATGGTAGCGCCAGCCATTGAAGTTTTTGTTGCGGGTTTGCCTCACAGTGCACATTTTTGCTATGTGCAGCGGTATCTAGCGTTAGGGCTAAAATTTGCGCTCCAGCATCAGTGGTTACACTTTGTACAACTTGCCCCACGTTTTTCCCTTCTTCGTTTATAAGCGCTGTGCCAGTGGCTGGGGCGCTAGTTGACGGCGCGAGTTGGGCGCGATACATGTGTTTTTTGAGGGTGGCTTTGTAGTGCATGCGCGCGACAATTTCTTGGCCGGTATAGCACCCTTTATTAAACGAGACGCCGCCAAGCAATTGTAAGTTGATTTCTTGGGGGATTAATTGCTCAGTCGAGTCGGCAGTTACTTCGGCAACGCCTTGAGCAATGTTGTAGGCCGTCCAATAGTGCGGTGCAGCTACTGGTAATTGTTCAAGTAATTGTTGTATGTTTTCGCGCGCTAGCCATAGCTCTTGCATACTGTTGGTATGGGCTAAACACGCACCTTGCTCTAACGCTGTGCTACAGCCCACTTCGGCTGTAGCATTAAAAAACGGTACTTCATTTGCCTGAGTATTAAACACTGCTACCGCAGCCAGTGATGAAGATATTTCGAGGCTAACCTTAGAAAATACCGCATACTTTTTAAGTGTGGCTAGTGCTTTTTCGGCATTGCTTTTATGGGTGCGTAAGCCAAAGTGCTCTGGCCCCAGTTTTGCGGCTGTAAAGCTGCTTACCATGCGCCCCTTAACGTTGCAGTGGGCGCCGAGCGAAAACTTACCGTTGGCAATGCTCTTAAAATCACACGTGCATTGGCCTTGAAGAAATTTTTCCGCATCTGGGCCTTTCACTTCTATTAGCACGTGGTCGAGGAGTGGAATGGCGCACTGCCAGCTTTTAGCAGAGGTTGGCGTGGTGGTTGCGGCAGTATTTAATTGGGTCCAATCAAACATTAAAGCGTTCCATGTTTATGGTTGAAAAAGCGGTATGTTGCATGGCATGTTTACCTATATGCGGCTATTTAGTCATAAATCAATGGGCGCTAGCAGCGTGTACTTCTTCTTTGGCTACTGGCGCGCGTAAGTTATACTGCGCCCAATATTGTTGGCTAAGGTTAATAGCGCTTAGCACTGGCTGCTATTTACTAAACTGTTATTTCGCTGTTTAAGAGTACAGAATGGATATTAACAAATTACGTTGGGCTTCACGCAGAGGCATGTTAGAGCTAGATTTAGTGTTAAACCCTTTTTTGGATAATGTTTATTCTACACTTGGGGCCGATGATCAGGCGCTATTTCACAAATTGCTTGAAGAGCAAGATCAAGATTTATTCCAATGGTTTATGCGTAAAAGCGAACCAGAAGCGCCAGACTTAAAACGAATTGTATCGATTATTCTAAATAATACGGGCTTGCAGGACTAATCAATCATAAGTTAGTTCGGTAAACCAATAGCATTATCAGGGACGATAATGAAAATATCAGTCTATTTTGACTTGCCCTTACGCCTCTCTCGCATCCTCCTTATTGCTTATTTGTTTTGCGGTTTAACCCTGCTTATTTTGTGGGTTTCTGTTGATTTACCCCTAACGCTCAGCTGCCTTGTGGGCGGTTTGTTCGCTTATAGCGTGTTTGTTGTATGTGTGCGCTTAAAGCGGTTATCACAAGTGCAGCAATTACGTTTAGACTTGACAGGTTTCTGGGTTTGGCGTGGCGCAGGTAAAGAGGGTGTCGATTCTCTTGAAATTGCTTATGTGTCGCGCTGGCTGGTTATTCTTAGTTGTACGCTTTCAAACACACGTTCTGGCTTAGGTAGCTTATGGGCAGAGAAGCTACATCTCATTGTATTACCCGATTCGATTGTTGCTAATAAAATGGCAGGCGAGTCACCATTGCGACCATTATTTGTAGCTATAACAACAGGGCGCTTGCAGAAGTGCATCGCCCAACCGAGTAAAAAAATTACTTCCAGTTGAGCGAATACTAGGGTTACCTGTTTATTGTGTAGGGGCGTGAACAATAATGTTTTGTGCCGCGTAGTTCATGGGTACGAGGATGGTATCTTGAGCGATGGGGGATAGTTCGGGGTAATCCAAGGAATAATGTAGTCCTCGGCTTTCTCTGCGTTGAATGGCTGAGCGAATAATCAGCTCGGCAGCGACGGCGAGGTTGCGCAGTTCGATTAAATCGTTACTTACTTTGTAGTTAGAGTAGTAATCGTTAATTTCTTTTTGCAAAAGCTTAATGCGATGAGTTGCGCGCTCTAAGCGTTTGTGGGTGCGAACAATGCCCACGTAATCCCACATAAAGCGGCGCAATTCATCCCAGTTGTGCGAAATCACAACGTCTTCATCGGAGTTGGTTACCCGCGATTCATCCCATTGTGGTGAAGCCTGCGGTGGGGCAATGTTATTTAAAGTGGCGAGTATCGATTCGGATGCAGAGCGGGCGTATACAATGCACTCTAGTAGCGAATTGCTCGCCATGCGATTAGCGCCGTGCAGGCCTGTGAATGAGGTTTCACCTATTGCGTAAAGGTTAAGTAAATCGGTTTGGCCTTTGTTGTTCACCACAACGCCACCGCAGGTATAGTGCGCGGCTGGTACAACAGGTATTGGCTCCTTGGTGATATCTATCCCAAATTCTAAGCACTTTTCTCGCACGGTAGGGAAGTGAGATTCGATAAACTCTGGTGTGCGATGGCTAATATCCAAATACAGGCAATCGCTACCTAGGCGTTTCATCTCATGGTCAATTGCGCGAGCTACGACATCCCTAGGTGCTAATTCGCCCAGCGAATGGAAGTTGTGCATAAACTGCGACCCGTCGGGCAATCTCAATTTAGCCCCTTCGCCGCGCAATGCTTCGGTAATAAGGAAGGTTTTGGCCTTGGGGTGGTAAAGGCAAGTGGGGTGGAACTGATTAAATTCCATATTGGCCACTCGGCAGCCTGCACGCCACGCCATGGCTATTCCGTCGCCGGTAGCGCTGTCTGGGTTACTGGTATAGAGGTACACCTTACTTGCACCACCTGTGGCCAAGACCACGGCTTTTGCATTAAACAGTTCCACTCGGTCTTGGTGGCGGTTAAATACATAGGCCCCCGTGCAGCGCAAGCGTTTGCTGTTTGGGTCTGGTTGTCGAATGAGGTCCAGTGCAATGTAGTTTTCAAATAGCTCCACACCTTTGGCAACCTGCGCAGACTCGAGCAGGGTAGTGTGCACGGCTTTACCTGTTGCATCAGCACTGTGAATGATTCGTCTGTGGCTGTGGCCACCCTCACGGGTTAGGTGGTAGTTTTCGGAATCTTCATTACGGGTAAAGTTAACGCCGAGGTTGATTAGCCATTCAATCGCGCTTTTGCTGTTTCTAACGGTAAAGTCTACGGCGTCTTCATGACAAAGGCCTGCGCCCGCAACGAGTGTGTCTTTAACATGAGATTCAACACTGTCGTTATTATCTAAAACTGCAGCAATACCGCCTTGTGCGTACCAGGTTGAGCCTGCACGCAGGTTGCCTTTACTGAGTACGGCAACTTTACAATGCCCAGCAAGATTGAGTGCAAGGGTTAAGCCTGCAGCACCGCTACCTATAACAAGTACATCGACATTGTGTGTTTGGGAGGGGTGGGCGAGCGTTTTGCGAGAGGGTTTGGCTTTTTTCACTTACGGTCCTGATACTTCATGTGGTTAGGGCGTTTGCCGGAATTATGAACAAATAATGATACTTATTAAAGTAATTCCTTATATCGCGTCGTAGGTACCCGCGCTAAGTTGTTGATTTTGCGGCGTCTGGAGCAAGTAATTGGGTATACTATACGCGCTTTTAGATTGAACTTTTTGCGCCATGCCGAGTCTTTTGTGTTACAAATAACAGAAAACGGGTACATTACTGCACTTTTTTAAGCAGCTAATTAAACTGCGCCCAGTGTGGCCATTAATGTAAAGGCACAATACGCCAAACTAACTTTTGCAATGAGTACTAATACAAATATCTCACAGCTATAGGGCATGGGCTGTGAGAATAGGGTAAAACGATATTGGGCTATTCGCCGTATCGCTATTGTCGCCATAAATTGGCGAATAATTGGGGAGTAGTAAATGACAGCGCAAACTGCGCAGGATTCAGATCATCAACTTGTGTTGCGTGTGCAGAAGGGCGATAAACGCGCTTTTGACATGCTTGTTATTAAATATCAGCACAAGATTTTATCGATTATTAGCCGTTACATTAAAGATAACGCTGAGATCCACGATGTTGCACAGGAAGCTTTTATTAAGGCTTATCGTGCTATTGGCAATTTCCGTGGCGATAGCGCGTTTTATACGTGGATCTACCGCATTGCTATTAATACAGCAAAAAACTATTTAGTATCTCGCGGGCGGAGGCCGCCATCGAGTGATGTAGATGTAGAAGATGCCGAGTTTTATTCGGGCAGCGACAGCCTTAAAGATGTGGATACTCCAGAAAACCATGCAATGCGCGATCAGCTGGAGACAGTAGTAAATAATGCTATCAAAGCTCTGCCAGAGGATTTGCGTACTGCAGTGACTCTGAGGGAGATGGAAGGGCTAAGTTACGAAGAAATTGCCGAAGTAATGAGTTGCCCTGTGGGTACGGTTCGGTCGCGTATTTTTCGCGCTCGGGAAGCCATTGATAAAGAAATTGCACCATTGCTGTGACGCTTGTATTGTGTCGCTGGCGGCGAAATGTGATTTTTTTGTGAAAATTGTCACTTCTAGGGAACTACAGTGTGAACTGGGTTGTCTTACTTAGCAGGCAGGCATTGCCAAAAGCACAAATACTTATTCGTGCTTGGTAGTCTCTGAAAACATAATTACAGCTAAACTATTAGCACAGCGCTTATACAGGTAGCGAGTGTATGACTGAAAGCCAAAAACATAGCCTCAACGAGTCCCTATCAGCATTAGTTGATGGCGAAAGCAATGAGTTGGATTTGCGTAGAGTGCTAAAGCAAAGCGCAGCCGACGATGAGTTAAGAGAAACTTGGCGTCGCTACCAGTTAATAGGTGCGGTAATGCGTAACGATAAAGATGTTGCGCCTTCCATTGATATTTCTGCCGGTGTAATGGCAGCTATCGCTGATGAGCCAGCCCCCAGTGTGGCTAGCACTAGTAAAGTTAAAACTTGGCTCGAGGGAATGGGTAAAGCGAGTATTGCTGCCGCCGTTGCGGTGGGGGTGCTTGTTGGTGTGCAACAGTTGCCCAGTGAGCAAACAGGCGAAGAGCTTATGGCGGGTAGCGATGCAGCAGTACCTGCAGCGGTTAATGCTAATGTGCCAGATTGGTTTCAAAGTCAGCCTTTAAGTGCTCGCACAGTAAGTGGAGCAGGGGAAACTCATTCCGCGCCCGCAGCTTATGCTTCTTATCCTCGTGGCTCTGAGTTACCATCTGTAAATATCTCGCGCTTGTCTAGTGATCCAGAGCTGGAAGCGTACTTAAACAGAATGTTAGAGAAGCACGCCCAAAAAGCAGCGGCTGAAAATGGTATTAAAATGGTGCCCTTAGCCCGAGCGTCTTCCGTAGAAGGGGAATAATCCTGTAATGAAAATCGCTTTATCGCTAGCGATTGTGCTGGCTGTAGTGGGGGTGTCCCCTGCAGTCAGTGCTCTAGACAAAACCTCCTCTGTAGCCGAAATTCTCAATCAGCTCGGCAATTCCACCAAATCCCAAAATTACCGCGGTGAATTCACGTACGAACACGATGGCACCATCGATATGTTGCGTGTTGTACACGCTGTAATTGATGGCGTTGAGTACGAGCGTATTTACCACCTTAATGGGCCAGAAAAGTCCTTTATGCGTGAAGGGCAGAGTATTGACTGTGTTACGGCAGGTAATCATCTTTTACGCGGTCGAAGGCTTACGTTATCCAGCGGGCGTATGGTGAGTATTGATCAGAACTATCAATTCCATATGCGAGGCGAAGAGCGTATTGCAGGTCGAGAGGCGTTAATACTGCAATTGCTCCCCAAAGACCCTTATCGATACGGCATGGTACTAGGTGTAGATAAGCAAACGGGCTTGTTGACCAAGGCCGTTATTACCGAGGGGCAGAAAAAGGTATGGGAGCGTATTCAGTTTGTTTCGTTGAGCTTAGACGACGATATGGGGATAGAAGCTATTTACCCTGACCTCGCTACGGGCAAATCCAGTTTGGCGCCTTTGGTTGAGTCCTCCATGGTGGACGGCTCCGTGGTAGATGGCTCCGTGACCACCGAAGTACCGGCTTCCCCAGAAGGAAGTATGATTGATAATTCGAGCGAAGCGAGTGCTAGTGCAGAGCCGCCGGCGAATGACGCTGATCAAGATTGCCGTCAGCCCGCAGCATCTAAAGCACCGCTCCAACCTGCATGGGTGCCCAATGGTTTTGTGTTGTCCGACTACTCTTATTCTGATGAAGACGGGCATATGGAAACCTATACCGACGGCCTTTCAGTATTTTCTATCTTTATTGGTCGTGTTACCGATAAGCCTTCTCAGGCAGTTGTTCGAAATGGGGCAACAGTTAGCTTATTAACCAGTGTGCCCAGCGATAACCAATTCGTAACAATTACTGTTGTGGGTGAGGTGCCTGCGGTTACCGCGCACCGCGTTACGCAGTCGTTGCGCGTGCCTGTAGTTAAATAGAGTTAAGCAGAGTTAAGTAAAGTTAAATAAATAGTTAACCAAGCAGTTAACCAAGCAGTTAAATAAGTAGCTAAATAAAATGTTATCAGAAACCGCAAAAGTTGTTGCTGTAGAGTCCGATGGGCTTTGGGTGGAAACCCATCAGCAATCTGCGTGTAACCAATGCCGAGCTAAAAATGGTTGCGGTCAAAAGTTGCTTGCGGGTGGCCCATCTAACGCTACGTTAGTTAAGGCAATTTTTAATGCTGCCTCACCTTCCGAAATTTGGACTGTGGGCGATAACGTTGTTATAGGTATTGAAGAGCGCGCGTTAATTAACGGCGCGTTTATGGCCTATGTATTACCGCTACTATTTATGGTTGCAGCTGTTGTGGCAGGCTCTTTTGTTGGTTTGTCCGATCCAGTTCTCGCCTTGGTGGCGCTGGCAGGGGTGTTGCTAGGTGGTTTAATTGTGCACCTTCACGGCAAGCGCCAATTAAGCACTATAAATAGCGGCGGCGAGTCGTGTTACCAAGCTGTTGTTATGGCAAAAGCGGCGTCGCTAGATTAATTTTTCTCTTGATTTTTTTTGGTTTTATCCCCACCTATCTGTTGACGGCCATATTTGCCGCTCATGCTATTAAGTCTATTTTTATCTGAACTTTTTACTGTTTTTTTCTTCGAAGCTTTTACTTAATTGATAATGTTAGAGGTTAAATAATGGTTCGCATCTCATCTTGGCTGTTGGTTTTTTGTGTGCTTACTTTCACGGGCGTGGCCAACGCTAATCTGCCAGATTTTAGTGATCTAATAGAGCGGTCGTCACCCGCTGTAGTAAAAATTAATACGTCTGCAAATGTGGCTCAGGGGCGATTACAGTTGCCACAAGGGCAGCAAGTGCCAGAGTGGTTTAAACACTTCTTAGACCCAGGGCGGCAAGGAATTAGGCCAAACCAACGTGTTCAATCGATGGGGTCCGGTTTTTTTATTTCTGCCGATGGTTATGTAATTACCAATCACCACGTTATTGATAATGCCGATGAAATAACCGTTGAGCTTGTCGATCGAAGAGAATACCCAGCCACCGTCGTTGGGGTGGACCCACGGTCCGATTTGGCGTTATTAAAAATAGACGAAGACAATCTTCCATTCCTGAAGGTTGCTGAAGGTTCGCCCTTAAAAGTGGGTGAGTGGGTAGTGGCCATTGGTTCGCCATTTGGGCTTAAGTTTTCGGCGAGTGCCGGTATTGTAAGTGCAATAGGGCGTAGCATACGCAATCAGTCTGGTGAAGATTACGTGCCCTTTGTGCAAACGGATGTAGCTATAAACCCCGGCAATTCGGGTGGCCCACTGTTTAACCTTAAAGGGGAGGTTGTCGGCGTTAACTCGCAAATCTATTCCCAGTCCGGCGGCTCTATCGGTTTGTCGTTCGCCATCCCATCAAGTGTAGTTAATAACGTTGTTAAGCAGTTGAAAGAAAAAGGCACAGTTTCACGCGGTTGGTTAGGTGTGGTTATTCAAGAGGTAGACGGAGACTTGGCCGCATCTTTCGGTTTAGATAGACCGCGCGGTGCTTTAGTGAGCGAAGTGTTGGAAGATTCGCCCGCAGAAAAAGGCGGTTTGCAGCCCGGTGATGTCATTGTGTCTTTCGATGGTGGTGAAATTCTCACTTCTAGTGATTTACCTCACCTTGTTGGAGCAACTCAGCCCGAGTCCAAAGTAGATGTTGAGGTTGTGCGCAAAGGCAAAACCAAAAAGCTAAAAGTGGAAGTTGGCGCTCTGCCTGGGGCTGATGCTGTTGCCACGCTAGGTGGAGGACCTGGGGCGGCTAAAGGCGGGGTGCTTGGTGTGCAAGTAACTGATGCACCTAAGGATTTACTGGAGCAGTTGAAGCTGGATGGCGGCGTGCTTGTGCAGGCTGTAGCGCCAAATAGCCCAGCAAGCAACGCGGGCATTAAGGCTGGCGATGTAATTTCTGAAGTGAATTTCATCGAGGTTAAAAGTGTAAAATCTCTTCAAAAAGTCGCCAAAGAGTTACCCAAAGGTAAGTTGTTGCCCATTCGATTCTTTAGCGATGGCCGCCCCGTATTTAGAACAATCAAAATAGCTGAATAACACTTGCTTATCACCTCTGGAGGGCGCGCATAGCGTGCGCCTTCCAAATACTGTAGACTTGCGCCACTAACCGATGCGTGTTTTTCTAAACAGTGCATTTTTAACCTTATTTTTCAAAGAGTTGCGCGTTTAAGTGACAGATTTAAGTCATATTCGAAACTTTTCCATCATTGCCCATATTGATCATGGTAAATCCACTCTAGCCGACAGGTTTATTCAGCACTGTGGCGGCTTATCTGCTCGCGAAATGGAAGCCCAAGTACTGGACTCCATGGATATCGAGCGAGAGCGCGGTATTACAATCAAGGCGCAAAGTGTAACGCTGTCCTATACCTCCAAAAGTGGCAAGGTATATCAATTAAACTTTATTGATACCCCAGGGCACGTGGATTTCTCCTACGAAGTATCTCGCTCACTTGCTGCATGTGAAGGTGCACTGCTAGTGGTTGATGCTGCACAAGGCGTAGAGGCTCAGTCTGTAGCTAACTGCTATACCGCGCTTGATCAAGGCCTAGAAGTTATTCCTGTACTGAATAAAATCGACCTGCCGCAAGCAGAGCCAGAGCGAGTAGCCAGCGAAATTGAAGACATTATTGGTATCGATGCCACTGATGCCGTGCGCTGTAGCGCTAAATCGGGCCTTGGTATAGAAGATGTGCTGGAAGTGCTCATTAAGTCTGTACCTGCACCTGTGGGTGATATCGACGCACCTTTGCAAGCCTTAATTATCGACTCTTGGTTTGATAACTACCTTGGCGTAGTGTCTTTGGTGCGTGTGACTCAGGGTTGCTTAAAGACTAAAGATAAAATCATATTGAAGAGCTTGGGCAAGCCTCATGTAGTCGATATGGTGGGCGTATTTACGCCAAAGCGTAAAGAAACAGGCATTTTAAAAGCTGGTGAAGTGGGTTTTGTTGTTGCTGGTATTAAAGAAATATTAGGTGCGCCAGTTGGCGATACCATTACTCATGCATCTACAAGCACCGTTCCTCAGTTGCCTGGCTTCAAAAAGGTTAAGCCTCAAGTTTACGCGGGCTTGTTCCCAGTAAGTTCAGACGATTACGAAAACTTTCGTGATGCGTTGGGTAAGTTAACTTTAAACGACGCTTCTCTGTTTTACGAACCCGAAAGCTCTGAAGCATTAGGCTTTGGTTTTCGATGTGGTTTCTTGGGTATGCTCCACATGGAGATTATTCAAGAGCGCTTGGAGCGTGAGTACGACTTAGACCTGATTACAACTGCACCTACAGTAATATATGAAGTAGAGAAAAACGACGGTAGCGTTGTGTACGTAGATAACCCGTCTAAGTTACCAGATTTAGGCACTATTGCGGAAATGCGAGAGCCTATAGTTGAAGCCAATATGCTAATGCCGCAGGCATACCTAGGTGCAGTAATTACCTTGTGTATTGAAAAGCGCGGTGTGCAAAAAGATATGCAATATCTGGGTGGTCAGGTTGCATTGAAGTACGAGCTGCCTATGGCAGAGGTTGTGCTCGATTTCTTCGATAAGCTTAAATCTGTAAGCCGTGGTTTTGCATCCTTAGATTACAATTTCGTGCGCTTTGAGGCGGCCAAGCTTGTACGCCTAGATGTACTTATTAATAGTGAAAAAGTAGATGCTTTGGCGCTTATTGTTCATCGTGATACTGCACAATATAAAGGTCGCTCACTTGCGGATAAGATGAAAGAGCTTATTCCTCGGCAGATGTTTGATGTGGCTATTCAGGCGGCTATTGGTGGCCAAGTGGTGGCTCGTACCACGGTGAAGGCGCTGCGCAAAAACGTAATTGCAAAATGTTATGGCGGCGACGTTTCTCGAAAGAAGAAATTGCTAGAGAAGCAAAAAGCCGGTAAAAAACGTATGAAGCAGGTGGGGCGTGTAGAAATTCCGCAAGAGGCTTTCTTAGCTGTGCTCAAGGTAGATAGCTAACCTCACGCCATTATGCAAGTCGGGCTTCGGCTCGGCTTGTGTCTACGTAAACTAAATTAAGCTCGGTTAATTATGGATATTAATGTTCCTCTAATTTTGTTTTTATTGGTTGCTGGTACTGGGGTGGTAACCCTTGTAGATAGAGTGCTATGGGCCGGTAAACGCAAAGCTGCAATAGCAAAAGTGCAAGAAAACTTCAGCGAACTAACCGAAGAACAAAAAGAGGAAGACAAGAAGTATCAAGCGGCAATAGCCACTGCTTCTGCAGAGCCTAGCTATGTAGAGATATCAAAGTCCTTTTTTCCCTTATTAGCACTCGTGTTTGTGGTTCGATCTTTCATTATTGAACCCTTCCAAATCCCGTCTGAATCGATGGTGCCAACGCTAGAAGTAGGCGATTTCATTGCAGTTAATAAATTTACCTACGGGATTCGCTTGCCTATACTGCGTACTAAGGTGTTGGATATTAACGACCCCGAGCGCGGCGATGTAATGGTGTTTTTTCCCCCTAATGAAAAGCGCTACTTTATTAAGCGTGTTATCGGGCTGCCGGGCGACAAAGTAAGAATTCAAAACAACCGCTTGTTTATTAATGGTGTGGAGGTTCCGCGCGAACACGTAAGCGACGTGATTCCAACAAACCCCGGTGAATTCTGCTTCAGTGTGGGCGGGGTGTATAAAGTCATGGAAGAGACGATCGATGGTAAAAAACACATCATGCGTAATTGCTCTACGCCTAGCTCAGCTGGCCTAGCTTACTCAAGTGTTGTGCCTGAAGGGCATTACTTTATGATGGGCGATAACCGCGATAACAGTGGTGACTCCCGTAAATTTGGTATGGTTCCCGAGGAGCGTATCGTCGGTAAAGCATTTGTAATTTGGATGCACTGGGATAAGTTTTTAAGTATTCCAAGCTTTTCTCGAGCTGGCTCAATTTAGCTCGCTGAATTGTAAACCCTTCTCGCATTAGTCGGAGTAATAGTTATGAATAAAAAGTATCAAACTGGTATGGGTACTATGACCCTTCTGGTATACCTCTGCTTTGCGGGTATTGTTTTACTTTGCTGCGCGAAAATAGTTCCTGCTTTATACGATGACCGAGTTTTGGTGTCGAAGGCTTTAGAAAGCCTAATGAAAGAGCCAGAATTAGAGTCTATGACTAAAACGGAAATAAAGTCCAAAATAGACAAATTTTTTAGTATGAATGGTATTCGTGGCGAAGCGACAAAGGGAATTAAAGTTGTACGCTACGGCGAAGGCATGCTAGTAAACATTAAGTACGAAGTGCGCAATAACCTGTTTAAGAACATAGATGTGGTTATGCATTTCGAGCACCAGCTGAATACGGCAACCAAGGAATGTTGTGAATACCTTGTAGAAGATAATGAACCAGAATGATCGATTGGTAGCCCGATTGGGCTACACCTTCAAAGATAAAAGTCTCCTTAAGTTAGCTCTTTCTCACAGAAGTTATGGCAAACAAAACAATGAACGCGTGGAGTTTCTGGGCGATTCACTGCTAAATTTTATTATTGCAGAAGCCTTGTTTGCTAAGTTTCCCACCGCCAAAGAGGGGCAGCTTACCCAGCTCCGCGCCAATCTTGTTAAAGGTGAAACTCTCGCCGAAATAGCGCGTGAATTTGGTTTGGGTGATTTTCTTCTGCTAGGAGAAGGGGAGCTTAAAAGTGGTGGTTTTCGTCGAGCGTCCATTCTCGCCGATGCCGTAGAAGCCTTGATTGGTGCCATATACTTAGATTCCAACAGCAGTATGCCTACGTGCCGTGAGCGCGTGCTGGCATGGTATGCCACAAGACTTGATAAAGTCGAGCTTAAAGCCACAGCCAAAGATGCTAAAACCCTTCTACAGGAATACCTACAAGAGCGCAAAATGCCGTTGCCAACCTATACTGTACTAGCAGAGGGTGGCGAAGCACACTCTCGCCAGTTTACAGTGGAGTGTACTATTACGGGCAAATCTAAGCCCTGCAGTGCGGTGGGCAATAGCAAGCGAATTGCAGAAAAGCTTGCTGCCGAAAAAATGCTAAGTCAGCTTACAAATGCCTAGTACAGGCAAGCAAATTATCTGGGCAAGCTAGCCCAACAGGTTAAAACCATGAGTTCAGAAAAAACCTACGCGGGATATATCGCTATTGTTGGCCGCCCAAATGTGGGCAAATCAACATTGTTAAATCACGTGCTTGAGCAAAAAATCAGTATCACCTCTCGCAAGCCTCAAACCACGCGCAATAATGTTGTGGGTATTAAAACTGAAGGCGGCGTGCAAATGGTGTTCGTCGATACCCCAGGAATTCACCTCGGTCACGATAAAGCTATTAACCGGTTTATGAACAAGTCGGCGTCGTCTGCCTTAGCCGATGTGGACACGGTAGTGTTTGTGGTAGATAAACAGCACTGGACTCCGGAAGATGAACATGTGCTTTCGCAAGTAATAAATGTTAAGTGCCCAGTTATTATCGCGGTGAACAAGGTTGACCAGCTAGAAGATAAAAATAGCATCTTACCCCATTTGCAACGGCTTGCAGAAAAGCTACCTAAAGCCGAAATTGTGCCTATTTCTGCATTAAAAGGGCAAAATCTCGACCGTTTAGAAGCTCTCATTAAAAGCTATTTACCTGAAGCAACCCATTTTTACCCAGATGATCAGATCACCGATCGCAGTTCGCGATTTATGGCTGCAGAGATAGTGCGTGAAAAAATCACTCGTCAATTAGGTGCTGAGCTGCCATACCAAATGGCCGTGGAGATAGAAGAGTTTCAGCACGAAGGTACGCTAATTACCATTCACGCGCTTATTTTAGTGGAGCGTGATGGTCAAAAGCGTATATTAATTGGCGATAAAGGTGAAAAACTAAAAGCAATTGGCTCTCAAGCTAGGGAAGATATGGAGAGACTGTTTGATTGTAAAGTTATGCTCAAACTATGGGTTAAGGTTAAGTCGGGCTGGTCGGACGATGAGCGTGCTCTACGTAGCTTAGGTTATACAGACTAGAGCCTTGTAGGCTTGCTTACATGAGTACTTACATGAGTGATGATGTAACAGATAACGCCTACATTCTTCACTCACGTGCGTACACGGATTCGCGAATAATCATTGAGTTTTTTACAGAAAATCATGGGCGCGTAGCCGGTATATTTAGGTTGCCAAGTAAAAAACGCCACTTTAAACCCCAGCCTTTCACACTCTATACCATTCACTGGCGTTGGGGAGCTGAGCTTAAAACCATTTTGTTTTTAGACCCCATTGCCAACGCCGAAGCTTTGGTGGGTAAAGCTTCCTACTGTGGCCTATATCTTAATGAGCTAGTTTTGAGGCTGTTAAGTAAGGAAGACCCCAGCCCAGAAATATTTGCTGCGTATAATGCAGCGCTTAAAGGGTTAGTTGGTGGCCAAGAGCTAGAGGCGCCATTGCGGCATTTTGAGTTAGGTATTCTTGCAGAGCTTGGTTACGCGGTTGATTTCGACTTCGACAGCTCTGGCAATCCCATTGCTGCATCAAACAGTGTTGCTTACTTGTTTAAAGTGGGGGAGGGGTTTTCACTTTATTCTGTTGGTCAAAAGCAAGTTGGGCACGTATATAGCGGTGCTGTATTGCGTGATATATCGGCTCGCAACTTTTCTAATACCCCAGTAAAAAAGGCTGCTAAGCAGATTTGTCGGGCTTGCCTTGCGCCGCTGTTGGGCGCAAAGCCATTGAAATCCCGAGAGCTATTTTTATAAGATCGCAGTGTTAATCGTCACTAAAAAGCACGTCTATATCGTGTTCTTCCGCCCATTGCAGTAAGTTTTTTATCTCCGCTTCTAATAGTTGTATTTCATTCGCTAAATTGTTGTACTTGTTTTTTTGCAGGTTTTTATCAATCTGTTCGCTTATGGCTTTTAGTCGTGGCACACCACAATAACAGCAGCCTCCATGCAGTTTATGTACTGTTTCTTGCAGTTCATCAAATTGCTTGTTTTCGTACTGTGTACGGCTTTTGTGAAGCACATCGGGTAGTGTTTCTATAAGCATTGAAAGCATATCGCCGGCCAGGCTAGGGTTTTGGTTGGTAAGGCTTAGGCCTAGCGCACGATCTACAATGGCGGCAGCTTGACTATCTGTTGCGGGTTGATTCTCACCGGTTTTATCGGCGTTAGGTGAGTGCTCAATTAATGCGCTTGCAACAGGTGCCGGGTTGGTGGGCGCAATCTTGGTGGCAATAGTTACATTGGTCCAGCGTTCAATAACATGGCGCAATTCGCTTTCGCTCACGGGCTTGCTTAAACAATCATCCATGCCTGCGAGTAATAATCTGGATTTTTGCTCGCTGACTGCATGGGCGGTAAGTGCAATTATGGGTGTTCGTGGGCCGCTTGTTTCAAGTTCACGAATATGGCCGGTAGTTTCAATACCATCCATAGAGGGCATTTGAATATCCATTAGAATCAAATCAAAATGGGAATCTTTTATTTGGGCAATTGCTTGTTCGCCACTTTCCACAGGCGTCACATTAATGTTTAACCCTTTAAGCAGCTCTGTTACAAGTTTTAAGTTAGCGGGGTTGTCATCTACCGCAAGTATATTCACCTGTTGCTGTTCAAGCGGTTCGTGCTGGTGAAGATAGGTTCTACTTTCAATATTCTCAGTAGCTACAATTTCTAATTGTTCGCAAATGGTTTGATGCAGCTTGTTACAAAAAAGTGGTCTATTAATAAATAGGCTATTGGTGCCGGCTAGGTGTGGCTCTAGTATGCGTTGAATACTGCTTGGAGCCAAAATAATTACAGGAATATTGAAACGATGGTTTAGCTGAGTCACGTGTTCGCAAATACGCAGACGATCGAATGTTTTGATATCAATCATGCTATCGATAATTGCTATATCTACTGGCTCGCTATTACTAAAGAAGCTTATTTGAGGTTCAATGTCCTCCATCTCGCCAGTCTCGCAAACTTTTGCCCCCCAACCGGTTAGGTAGTGGGTAATTTCCATTCGCCCCATATTACTGTGATCGAATACTAGCGCGTGCACGCCGCGCAAAGTGCCCGCTAAATAGGTTTGTTTTGCACTCGCGCTCGGGCTTCTACCTAGGGTGCTTGTAAACCAAAATGTGGCCCCTTTTCCTAGGGTGCTTTCTACACCTATAGTGCCATTCATTCGGTCCACAAGGCCTTTTGCGATGGCCAAACCTAGGCCGGTACCGCCGTGTAGCCGGCTTTCACTCGAATCCAACTGGGTAAACGGGTCGAATAGTCGCTCCTGTTGATCTTGAGATAAGCCTATACCGCTATCGGTAACTCTAAACTTTAAAGTGAATTGATTCTCAGAGCTTTGGTCTTTGCTAACGCCCAGTAAAATATAGCCAACATCTGTAAATTTTATGGCGTTGGAAACCAGATTGCTTAGCACCTGCTTCAAGCGAAGCGGGTCGCCAAGCAGGTTTTCGGGTACATCGTGGTCAATAATGGTGAGCATGCGAATATTTTTTTCATTCGCAGCGGGGGTTTGTAATTTAAGGGTGTCTTCAATTAATTGGCGTATTTTAACTGGCTTATATTCCAGAGTAAGCGTACCTATTTCTAAGCGTGAAAAGTCTAGAATATCGTTGATAATGGTGAGCAAGCCTTTAGCAGACTCTTCTATAGTGGTGAGGTAGTCTACTTGCTGGTTATTCAGCTCAGTTTTACGAAGAAGTTCGGAAAAGCCCAATATCCCGTTTAGGGGGGTGCGTATTTCGTGGCTGGTGTTTGCCAAAAACTCACTTTTAACTCGGCTGGCTTGCAGGGCAGATTTGCGCGCTATATCCAATTCTATATTTTGTATTTCTACCGTTTCTAGTGTTTCACGCAGTTCATGTGTGGATTGATCTATATTAAGTTGAAGTTCGTCATTGGCGGATTTTTGCAGTGCGCCAAGACGGTTAATATTAGAGGCTAGGTCTTTAAATACTGAGGAGGGCTCGATAGTAATGCTTTTTTCGAAATTACCCTTAAGAAAATCTCTTAAGCCAGTTTCAATTTTTTGCAAGGGTGTGGCAAGGGCATCGCGGAAGCGTCGCGCAAAGTAGAATGTTAGAAACAAACACAGTGAGCCAGCAAGTAATATTGTAATAGTGCCTTGATACTCGCTAATAGCCCAGCTGCGTTTATCTATAGCAATTATCACCCAGAGTGGGGTGCTACTTTGTAAGTTAGATTTTTTGAGTGGAAATGAATAGATAAGAGAATCTTCGTGAGTCCACTGCGATTCTACGCCTAGTTGGGTTTGATAGCTGTGTGTACGTAAAGGCAGGCCGTAGCTTGCGATTTGTTGCCCTGTAGCACTGCTTACAACAATCGAACGATAATCGCCTGTGGCGAGCAAAGCATTGGCCGCTTCGGCGAAGGGGTTTGTGCTCGCTTTATTGGAGAATACAACGCTGTTTAGTAGCTCGGTAGCTAGGTGTTTGTTGTTGCTAAATTGGTCTTCTATGTGACTTTTTTGTAGATAGAAAAAAGTGGACGCCAAAATAAAGCAGGCCGCAAACACAGGTACTGTAATGAGACGAAACAATTCCGTTTGAACTGATTGAGATTTCATTTATTAAAAACCTAAGCTATTAATAATAATCGGTGTATATCTCGTACCGCGACTTAGCGGGCCGGTGAAATTGATAGGCGATTGTATAGCTGTTTATTGCAAGCGCAAAACATATATAAGAATTAACGCAGCTATCAAAATAGACCCAAGTGTAACTGTTTTACTCAGTTAAGTGGGATTTTGCTCATTTGTAGAGGAATATCTAGCTGTTATTACACAAAGCCTAGGGGAAATAACCCGATTTTCGGGTGGCGATACCCCTTTAGTTGTTAGCCGAGTATAATGCCGCGTTAATTTGTAATGTGTATGTGTAAACAGGCGTTTTGTTTACTTGAAGTGCCCCAAAAATTGTTTTTTGGCGCTCTCAATGGTTGACACATTACGCAAATACAATTTGCACAGAGCCTGCCGGATAAAAGAGATTTTTTCGCACTATGGAATACCCCACAATAGAAGCAATTATTGGGAATACCCCCCTTGTTCGTTTACAGCGCCTTCCTGGTTGCGAGAAAAATACAGTTTTAGTTAAGTTGGAAGGTAATAACCCTGGTGGGTCCGTCAAAGATCGGCCTGCACTCTCGATGATTCAGCGCGCAGAAGCCGCTGGGGCAATAAAACCAGGCGATACGATTATTGAGGCTACCAGTGGTAATACAGGCATAGCCTTAGCAATGGTGGCTGCTGTTAAGGGCTATAATATGATCCTTATTATGCCCGATCATATGACAGAAGAGCGCAAAGCGGCAATGACGGCTTATGGTGCTAAGCTTATCTTGGTGTCCAAAGCCGAGGGCATGGAGGGCGCAAGGGATTTGGCGCAGGCGATGGCATCACGCGGTGAAGGGGTGGTGTTAGATCAATTTAGTAATACAGATAATCCTCTTGCTCATTTTACTGGCACTGGCCCAGAAATTTGGCAGCAAACCGGCGGTACGGTTACTCATTTTGTAAGCTCGATGGGTACTACGGGCACCATAGTGGGCACCTCTAAGTTCTTAAAAAGCCAAAACCCGAATGTACAGGTGGTCGGTTTGCAACCTGCAGAAGGAGCGGCTATTCCCGGTATTAGAGCATGGCCACAAGAGTATATGCCGACTATTTTTACCGATGAAAATATTGATAGCGTTGTGCAAATGTCACAACAAAAAGCCGAAGAAACCATGCGCCTTTTAGCAAAAAAAGAAGGTGTGTTTTGTGGTGTTTCTTCAGGCGGAGCCGTTGCGGCAGCGTTAGATATCGCCGCGAGTACAGAGGGCGCCGTTATAGTAGCTATAATTTGCGATCGCGGAGATCGCTACTTATCGTCAGGTGTGTTTAATTCTTAAAGCAGCTGCATTACGTTGCGGCTAATGGGGATTTCGCTCATGCAGCCGCTAGAAAATTTCTGCCGCAGAAATAAAAGAAACGAATATGGTACAAGTTAGAGTAGATAAGCCACTTACATCGTCTGGGGAATTGGACGTAGATGCATGGATAGAGCGCCTGCGCGATCTTTCTGAAATAGATGATGATGGCAAAAAAGCTCTCGCATTAGCATGCGAAAAAGTAATCGAAGTTGAAGGGCTGCCCGGTGATAAGTTAACCGGTTGGGGCGAGGGGTATACCACCCTTAACGCCGGGCTGGATATGGCAGAAATTCTGGCCGAATTACAGTTGGATGCAGAATCTTTAACTGCCGCGTTACTTTATCGCAGTGTTCGCGAAAATAAAATTTCTACGGAAGTGGTGAATGAGCTTTTTGGTCGAGGAGTGCACCGTTTAATTGATGGTGTACGACAGATGGCGGCTATCAGTGGGCTCACCAATCACTCTGGCGAATCTGTTTTTGGGCAGGAGTCTGCAGAGCAGGCTGAAAATGTTCGTAAAATGCTGGTTGCCATGGTTGATGATGTTCGCGTCGCGCTTATCAAGCTGGCTGAGCGAACCTGTGCAATTCGCGCCGTTAAAAAAGCCCCTTTAGAAAAGCGTCAGCGTGTAGCGCATGAAGTGGCTGATATATACGCTCCACTTGCTCACCGTTTAGGTATTGGTCATATAAAATGGGAGCTAGAAGACCTTTCTTTTAGGTATTTGCGCCCATACGATTACAAATATATAGCTAAGTTATTAGATGAACGCAGGCTAGACCGACAAGAATATATTGAAAATGTTATTGGCATAATTAAAACCCAATTATCAGCCGAAGCTATTGAGGCAGATGTGTTTGGACGGGCCAAGCACATTTACAGTATCTGGCGCAAAATGCGCAAAAAAAATATCGACTTCTCGCAGGTTTACGATATTCGTGCAATTCGGATTTTAGTTAATACCGAGCGTGAATGTTACACCGTGCTGGGTATAGTGCATGCTTTGTGGCGCAATATTCCCTTGGAGTTCGATGATTATATTGCTAACCCTAAAGAAAATGGCTACCGCAGTCTTCATACTGCAGTGCATGGCCCTGGCAGTAGGGTGCTAGAAGTTCAAATACGCACAAAGGCAATGCACGAAGAGGCCGAGTTTGGTGTATGTGCTCATTGGCGCTATAAAAATGCAGAGAAAGGCGGTGCTGAGGCCAGCTACGAAGGTAAAATTGCTTGGCTGCGTCAAGTGCTTGAGTGGCACGAAGAAGTGGGTGGCAGCCCTTGGGATGATCACCTTACCGCTAGCGTCGAGCAAGACCGTATTTACCTGTTCACCCCAGAAGGGCACGTAATAGATTTACCTGAGGGGGCAACGCCGGTAGATTTTGCATTCCGTATCCACTCGGATGTTGGCTTGCGTTGCCGTGGAGCCAAAATAAATGGGCGCATAGTCCCACTTAACCACCCCTTAAAAACCGCAGATCAAGTAGAAATACTAACCGGTAAGCGCGAGTCACCTAGCCGAGACTGGCTTAACCCTGCGCTTGGGTACATCACAACATCTCGAGCACGCGCACGATTGCACCAGTGGTTTAAGCTGCAAGATCGGGATCAAAATATCGCCGACGGCCGCGCATTACTGGATAAAGAATTTAAGCGGTTGGCTGTTGAAGGCTTAGATTACGACAAGCTGCTTAAAAAATTAGGGCTTAAACACCTCGATGACCTATATGCCGCTGTTGGCACTGCCGATTACAGTGTAGATAAAGTTCTGAATGCCGCGCAGCGACTTATTAGTGGTGATGAGCCGGTTAACCCAGTTATCTCACTTGTTGGTAAGGCATCGGTTGAAAAAGGTGGTCGCGATGTATTTATTGATGGTGTTGGTAATTTAATGTCGCAGATTGCGCATTGCTGTCACCCCATTCCTGGGGATCGCATTGTGGGTTACATCACATTAGGGCGCGGAGTATCCATTCACCGTCAAGATTGCGGCAACATTATGCAGCATCAGGCTAATGAGCCTAGTCGAATAATTGCTGTAGATTGGGCCGAAGCACCTAAGCAGTTGTATTCAGCTGTAATTGCATTGGAAGCATTTGATAGGCACGGGCTGTTGCGTGATATCACAACCTTGCTCGACCGAGAGCGAGTGAATGTGAGTGCAATGCAAACTATTTCAGACAAAGATAAAAATACTGTTGAAATGACAATCACCATTGAAATTTCCGATTTCGGTGCATTGAGCCGTGTTTTTGCTAAATTGAGTCAATTGCCTAACGTGACGGAAGTTCGCAGAAAGCACTAACGGAAATGTAATGTCTAAAAAATACAGTATCGAAGATTTACAATATTTGATGTCTCGATTGCGTGACCCAGAAACGGGTTGCCCTTGGGATATTAAACAAAGCTTCACGTCTATTGTGCCCTCCACTATAGAAGAAGCATATGAAGTAGCGGATACCATTGAGCGCGGAGACTTTGCCCACCTGCAAGAAGAGCTAGGTGATTTACTGTTTCAGGTGATTTTTTATAGTCAGCTTGGTAAAGAAGAAGGGCTGTTTGTATGGGATGACGTAGTTCATGGTCTTACCAAAAAGCTAGTTCGCCGCCACCCACACGTATTTCCCGAGGGTACGCTCGATAGCAAGGTTACCAATAACGATGCAAATACCGAAGCACAGATAAAAGCCAGCTGGGAAGAAATTAAAAAAGAAGAGCGCCTGCAGAAGGGCAGTGCAGGTGTATTAGATGACGTTCCGGTTAACTTGCCTTCGCTTTCCCGCGCAGCGAAATTGCAAAAGAGAGCGGCCAAGGTGGGGTTTGATTGGGCTGATGCAAAGCAAATTTTGGCAAAAATTAAAGAAGAAGTGGCCGAGCTAGAGAGTGAAATGCAAGCGGCTGAATCGTCTCAAGAAGTTATGGACGAGCTTGGCGATGTAATATTTAGCTGTGTGAATTTAGCAAGATTCCTTAACAAAGACCCAGAGGCAATTGTTAGGGCGTCCAATCGCAAATTTGAGGGGCGATTTCGTTATATTGAGCGTTCATTGTCGGCTGCAAAGAAAGATATTAGCGAAACGCCAATAGAAGAAATGGAAAGCTTATGGCAAGAAGCGAAGAGCGAAGGGCTATAGTTTTAAGCGCTTAGCTATAATTCACACAAGCTATAACCCACACAATAAGTCTTGCCAGATTAAAACTACCGTTATTTAGTGCTGCTCATTTTAGAAAAGTGTTTCTTGGCAAGCTCTAAAAATGAGGGGGTAGGGCCTATATCTTCAAATATTGGGTCGCCTTCCTCGTCGGTAGTAACCACATTCGGGCCTTGCACATAGGGAAAGCTGGTTTCTAGCTCCACGAGTGCTGCAGATAGTAACTCGGTGATAATCTGCTCTTTGGTTCGTTTCGGGTACATTTCCGATAGAGCATCTATTTTGGCTGCGTCTTCAATAGATAGGCGTACTTCAAATGAATGTTTCGTTAGCTCACCTAGAGCGTTCGATTCCCATGTGTTAACCAATTCTCTTAAATTCATAATTGTTCCCCTGTTGTTCCACACTATAAATATAGTTCAGATTTTACCGTTGTTAAGTGAATCGCTGAGTTCCCTTTGTTTGTTGATAGCAAATGTTTCTAGTGCGGTCGTAAACTACACATACAAAGATCGGGCCATTTGGACAATTGAGCCGCCCGTGGACGTTTATCAAGGCGCTAGTTGGCGCGAATGGCGCAGCTAGGCCCCATGTTGGCGGTGTTTGGGCTTGTTTATATAGGTCGGCACGTGTATCTTAACGCCCCGTTTTAGGGCTATTAGCGCAACCATTATTTACGGGAATAATGGTGCAATTTTCAGAACTTTCGGCTCCAAAAGAGTGCGAGCACTGAAAAAAGAAGTTTTTCGGTTATTAACTATAATTTGGGCTGTTCTGCCCACTATGTATGGTCACCCCAGCAGAATACTTATTGCAGTTTTCGGTTTTACCAATAGAAGAGCGACTTATTACTCCTCAGCTGAGTGTAAATCAGCTCGTTGCCGTTTTTGGTGAATTTGAAATGGGCTGTGCAATGCAATGCTGGATGTTGATCTAACGAACTATTAAGAATTTCAGAGGAGTTCCATAATGCGATTAATCTTATTGGGTGCGCCAGGCGCAGGAAAGGGCACTCAGGCGAAATTTATTATGGAGGCCTATGGCGTTCCGCAAATTTCAACTGGTGACATGCTGCGTGCTGCGGTAAAAGCGGGCTCCCCCCTTGGTCTAAAAGTTAAAGATATCATGACTTCTGGCGGGCTAGTATCTGACGACATAATCATTGATTTGGTAAAAGAACGTATTGCCGAACCAGATTGCCAAAAAGGGTTTTTGTTTGATGGCTTCCCGCGCACTATCCCACAAGCTGAAGCACTAGTGGCTGCAGGGGTAAATATCGATCACGTGCTTGAAATCTTTGTTGAAGATGAAGAAATTGTATCTCGTTTAAGCGGTCGTCGTGTTCACGAAGCCTCTGGTCGTGTTTATCACGTTAAACACAACGCGCCTAAAACCGAAGGTGTAGATGACGAAACCGGTGAGCCGTTGGTGCAACGCGATGATGATAAAGAAGAGACTGTTCGCAAAAGGTTGGCTGTATATCATGAGCAAACTGAGCCGCTAGTCGATTTTTATAAAAAACTATCCGCAGAAAGCAGCGATAGCCTGCCAGTGTACTCTCGGGTAGATGGTATTGGCTCTCTTGATGATATTCAGGCGCGTGTTTTTGAAGCCCTGAAAAAGTAGTGCTCTGGGTGCAGCGGTTTCGCCGTTGCACCTCATTTCCTTTCCCGCCTTCATATCCAAAACACTCCCACTGTTCCATTTTTAACATTTCCAGCTAATGTACGCTTAGTTTGCTAACCCTTTATAAATTTCATGTAAAGCTGCTTTTAGGGGGGGCATCTCTGTAGGTGAATGTTCGCCTGTAATATTTCCCTTTTGAGTTAAACGGTTTTCTGAGACCTATCTGCTTTTTAAATTCACAAGCCGTTCTTTCAAAAAACGTTTTAACACGGGGTGGCTGATTTTTAAGTGACATATGACGGCGTGAAGTAGGGCAATGGCGTTGTACTTTGTTTAATGAGATGGGTTGCGTTGTTGGTGTTTTTTACAGGTGGCTTCGGGGCCGATTTTAAAGAAGGCCAGCTTAAGTGTGCACTGTTGCCAAGCTGAATTTCTTGTTCAGAGCTTGGGTGTTTTTTTGTGATAGTTAGCTCGAGTAATCGGTCAAAAGGGGCGCGCGAGGGGGAGTGAAAGCGTGATTTAAAATGAATTTAAATTGGTAAAAATTTATTTGGTTGCGAGCTAATTAATTACCTTTTTGCTGCGGCAAACTCAAAAAGACTAAAAAACATCTAAATTAATTGAAAAATAGCTAATTTGATGTAAAAAGTGCCACTAAAAACGTGCAAAAACCTGAAATATAAAATAATATTCTAAGTAGGCGCGGAAGCGTCCATTTAGGTGCTAAGTTTCTGGTTCTACATTTCAATAGGAATTGGAAAAGAACCTTGTCTAACGAGGAGAGAACTCAATGGCGAAAGTCGCAAAAAAATCTGGTCGTCCCGCTACTAAGCGTGGTCGTCCTGCTGCAAAAACCGCTGCGAAAGCAGCTCCAAAAACTACTGCTGCAGATCCAGCAGTAACCAAAGCTCAAACCGCTTTAGATAAAGCCGCCGCTAAACAAGCTGCTGCTGCTAAAAAGGTTTCTGAAGCGCGTGCTAAAGTTGTAGCCGCTCGTGCAAAAGCTGCCAAAACCAAAACTGCTGCTAGCAAGAAAGCTGTTGAAACTGCTCGCGGAGCATTGGCTAAAGCTAGTGAGGCTGCTGCTGAAACTAAAGCCGCTGTAGCTTCTGCTAAAGTTGCTTTGGCAAGTGCTAAAAGCGCTGCTGCTGCAAATGCTGCGGTTGCCTCTGCTGCTGCTAAAGTAGATGAAATGAAAGCCAAGTTGGCTGCTACTGCTGAAGCTGATTTAGCGAAAGCTACTAAAGCATTCGCTGCTAAGTGGACCAAAGCTCGTGCCGCTGCTGACGCTAAGAAAGTTAAAGCTGCTGCTAAGAAAGCTGCTGCTAAAGCTGCCGCTGCTGCTAAAAAAGCAAAAGCTAAAGCCGCTGCTGCTGCTAAAAAGGCTAAGATAAAAGCTGCCGCCGCTGCTAAAGCTGAAAAAGCTAAAGCTGCTACCGCTGCTCGTAAAGCCAAGGCTAAAGAAGCTGCTGCTGCTAAAAAAGCAAAGGCTAAAGCTGCCGCTGCTGCTAAAAAAGCAAAAGCCAAAGCTAAGCCAGCTAAAAAGGCTGTAGCTAAGAAGGCTGCGCCTGCTGCCGCTGCTAAGCCTGCTAAAAAAGCACCTGCGAAGAAAGCAGTTGCTAAAAAAGCACCAGCGAAAAAAGCCGGTAAAGGCCGTGGACGTCCGCCTAAAAAGGCTTAAGTCATACGAAAGTAGCTTTTAGTGTTTATCTTTAGGTAAATGCTTGTAAAAAATCCCCCGTAGAGCTTTTCTACGGGGGATTTTTTGTTTTGGTGGGGTAAAGTATGCGAAAATCCCCAGCCTTTGTATTCACAGGTCTGTTTCGCTGTTATGCCTAGATTTCTTGCTATCGATACCACCACAGAAGTGTGCTCTGTTGCTTTGGGTAATGCTAAAACATGCGTTACGAGGCAATCCACTCAAGCAAACTCCCATGCGAAGGTTGTCCTTCAATTAATTGAAGAGGTTTTATCTGAGGAGGGCGCCCAATTAAATGAACTAGATGCCTTGGCCCTCACAATAGGCCCAGGGTCGTTTACTGGTATTCGAATTGGGTTAAGTGTAGCGCAAAGTCTTGCGTACGGAGCCCAATTGCCCATTGTGTGCTTAACCTCACTCGAGTTACTTGCTGCTCAATGCCAGTTGGACAATGCTCATCGTGCTAAACCTGTTATTGTCTGCCCAGCATTGGATGCGCGCATGGGAGAAATTTACTGGCAACTATTTGAGCTGAGCCAAAAGGGTGAACTTAAACCCTTAAGCCCGCCTTCTATTGGAACTCCTGAAACGTTTAATAAAATGTCGGATGATTTGTCTGGCGACGTTCTAGGAGTAGGGCACGGCTGGCAGGTAACAGATGTGGAGCGACACGACGGATTTTCTGTGTTGCCAGACCTAAAGCCTAATGCCCAAGGTATGCTGCATATAGCTCAGCAGCGTTTTGAGAATAACGAGTTGACCTCAGCATTCGAACTCGAACCCCTTTATTTACGCAATGAAATAACTTGGCAAAAGCGTAAACGCATCCGCGACAATTAATCTTACAAATTTAAGCCCCTCATAATGGAGTGTATATGGATATCTTACACGCTGTATTTCTAGCATTGATCCAAGGTATTACCGAATTTTTACCTATTTCGAGCTCAGCTCATTTAATTTTGCCAAAAGAACTTTTCGGTTGGGAAGATCAAGGGCTTGCGTTTGATGTAGCTGTGCACGTGGGTACGCTTAGTGCGGTTATTCTTTATTTTAGAAAAGATATAGTGAATTTGATTGCAGGCTGGTTTGGTTCAATAACAGGAAAACAGTCAGAAAACGGGTCTCTAGCGTGGTGTATCATCGTTGCAACAGTCCCTGCCGGGTTATTTGGCTTGCTATTGGGCAATTTTATTGAAGAGCATTTGCGCAGTGTTTCTGTTATAGCAACTACAACTGTCGTTTTTGGGCTTTTACTTTGGTTTGCTGATGCGAAGCATTCAGAAACTAAACAATTAGCCCAAATGACCTTATTTATTGCATTAGTTATTGGGCTTGCTCAAGCACTGGCTATGATTCCCGGTACCTCGCGCTCGGGTATCACTATTACCGCAGCTTTATTACTTGGTTTTGGCCGAAGCGACGCCGCTCGTTTTTCATTTTTACTCTCTATTCCTATTATTACTTTAAGTGGTGGGTATATGGGGTTAAAACTATTGGAAGAAAGTAATGTTAATTGGCAAGAGATTGGCGTAGGTGTGTTGGTTTCGGCAATTAGTGCATATATATGCATTCATTACTTTCTAAGCTTTATCAACAAAATTGGCATGCTTCCGTTTGTAATTTATCGTCTATTATTGGGCGCAGGTCTGTTTGCACTTGTTTGGTTTGCTTAATAGCGAAAGGGTTAAAAAATGACAGGCAATACATTTAATAATCAAGATTTAATTCAGTTTTTACAGGACTCGCCCACACCTTTTCATGCTGTTTTGAGTATGTCTCAGCGTATGCAGGCAGCGGGGTTTGTTGAGCTGAATGAAAACGAAGACTGGTCGTTACAGCCTGGTGGAAAATATTTTGTGGTGCGCTCGGGCACTGCCATTGCTGCATTTATTCATGGCGTAGAATCTAGTGTAGATCACGGCATACGAGTTGTTGGGGCACATACAGATAGCCCTTGTTTGAAAGTAAAGCCAATGCCTTCTAAATTGAGCAATGGCTATCAGCAACTTAGTATTGAAGTGTATGGGGGCGTACTGTTAGCGCCGTGGTTCGATCGAGATTTGTCACTTGCTGGCCGTGTTGTTTATCGCGATACAAGTGGTGCGCTTAAGTCTGCGCTTATCAATTTTAAGCGTGCAATTGGCAGCGTGCCGAGCTTAGCCATTCACTTGGACAGAGCTGCTAACGAAGGCAGAAAAATTAACCCCCATGTAGAAATGGATGTTGTACTCGGTCAAAGTGCGCAAAAGCTGGATTTTAAACTGTTATTACAAGAGCAGATGCAGCTTGAAGGGTATGACAATATTGCTGAGATTTTAGATTTTAACCTGAGCTTTTATGATGTTCAGCCACCGGCGGTATTAGGGTTAAACAACGAGTTTCTAGCCAGTGCTAGATTGGACAACCTGTTGAGTTGCTATATAGGAATAAACAGCTTAATCCAAGCTGATACCACCTATACCAGTGTTGTTATTTGTAATGACCACGAAGAGGTTGGCAGTCGCTCTGAGGTAGGGGCGCAAGGGCCCATGTTAAAAGATGTGTTAAGTCGCATTAATCCAGACCCCCAAGCCAATCAAAAAGCAATTCGCCGTTCGTTAATGTTATCGGTCGACAATGCCCACGGTATTCACCCGAACTACGCGAGTAAGCATGACGAGAACCACGGCCCAATCATTAACGCCGGCCCTGTGATTAAGTTCGACGCCTGTCAAGGCTATGCCACCAATAGTGATAGCGCCGCTTTTGTACGCTGGTTGGCCACCAAAGGGGAGCCTATTGCTTTGCAATCCTTTGTAATGCGAGCAGATATGCGTTGTGGCAGCACTATTGGCCCAATCACTGCGACAGAGTTGGGTATTCAAACAGTGGATATTGGCCTTGCAACTTTTGGTATGCATTCGGTAAGAGAGCTTGGTGGCGTTAAAGACGGTGAGCAGCTTAATAATTTGCTTATGCGGTTTATGAGCACAGAGACCTTAAAGTTATAAGTAAAGGCTATTTTAGACGATAGTTGGGTGGTTGATGCGTGCGCCAACGCCCTGATTGGCTTTTGATGTAGATTGATTGCTGTGATTGCGCTATCAATCTACATTTTCACGTGATTCCCACCTCAGACTTACACTAATAAATACGTCACACTGTTCCCCTGTAAGGGGAGCAATTCATGATCACTGTAAAGCAGCTTAAGTCATTCATTCCATTCAAAGGCTTAGATACCAAATATATCGAAGAAGCCTTAAACCAGATTCGTGTGGAAACCTTCGCGCGCGGCACAATGTTGTTCAAGCGTAGCAAGCCATTGGCGATGAAATACTATTTGGTAGAAGGGGATGTAGACCTGATTGACTCAGAGTTTTACTGTGTGTCGGTAAAAAGCGATACCAAACGCGCTCAATCTGCGTTGAATTCTGAATCTCCCACTAAATGTTCAGCCTTGGCAAAGTCGTCTGTTACGGTATTTACGATTGAAACCGAGCTATTGGATCGAATAGTTGCTTGGAGCCAAACTTCTGCCAATACCTTAGACACGGTTTTAGAGGTAAGCGAAGAGGGCGCCAATACAACCATAGGCTCTTCGTTTTCGTCTAACGATAGCTTTATGGTTGAAGAGCTTAGTGACGATAGTGGCGACTGGATGTCTGCTTTACTTCAGTCGCCATTATTTTCTCGTATCCCTGTTACGCAGGTGCAAGAACTTTTCTCTCGGTTCGAAGATGTGCATGCAGAGGCGGGTGAAAGAATCATTACCGAAGGCGAGCGAGGTGATTACTTTTACGTATTGGCCTCTGGCGAAGCCAGAATCCACAACCGCTCTGAAAGTGTAGATGTACGACTAAAGCCTGGTTCGCACTTTGGTGAAGAAGCGCTTTTAGGTGCAACCTTGCGCAATGCAACGGTTGAAATGACCGCCGACGGTATTCTTAAGCGTTTAGGCTCTGAAGATTTTATTGCTTTGTTAAAGGCCCCGGTTCTTAAATATATAGAAGATAATTCGCTTCAGAGTTTTGACAAGCCTTACAAATTAATCGATGTGAAAATGCCAATTGAGTATCGATTAAACCATATGCCAGGCAGTATCAATGTTCCATTATCTAGGTTGCGCAACACAATGCCTGAATTGGGCCGCTCCAATGTTTATCTCGTGCCAGATGATGCTGGCAGTCGCGCCGATATAGCCGCGCACTTACTCTGTCAGGCTGGGTTCGAGGCCATGATACTTAAAACATCTCAATAACCACAAAACTTCTACTTGTCTGATTAGGCTGACTTTGTCAGTCTAGCGGGCATGAAAATTCTTTTACTCTCCGCTTACGATACCGCTAGCCACCATTACTGGTGCGAGGGCCTTATGGCCCAGTTTAGTCAATATGAATGGACTTATTTAAGCCTACCCGCACGTTATTTTGCGTGGCGTATGCGTGGTAATGGGTTGAGTTGGACCTACGAAAATCATGTTGATTTACACCAGCCCTATGACTTGGTTATTGCAACGTCTATGGTTGATCTAGCCACATTACGTGGCTTAAACCCCCAGTTACATAATGTACCCGCGCTGCTTTATTTTCACGAAAATCAATTTGCTTACCCCGTATCTAAGCAGCAGCCCGATATTGTTGCTGCGCAAATGGTTAGCTTGTATTCAGCGCTTACGGCGCAGCGTATTGTGTTTAATAGTGAGTATAACCGCTCCACTTTTTTCGACGGCTTAGCAACGCTACTTAAAAAGTTGCCCGATCATGTGCCTAAAGGGATTGTGGAAGAGCTTACAAATAAAAGCTCTGTGTTATTTGTGCCGCTAGCAAATGCACCACAAGTGCAGGGTACGCGCTTCAAGCAAGCAAGCGCGATTCGCAATATAGTGTGGAATCACCGCTGGGAATACGACAAGGGGCCGGAGCAATTATTGGCGTTTGCCACGGCTTTACCGCAAGGGTTGCCGATTAAAGTACATGTAGTAGGGCAACAGTTTAGGCAAATGCCCGAAGCGTTTGCGCAAGTGCGTCAATGTTTGCAGGACAAAAAATATTTGGGCAAGTTTGGCTTTATTGCAAATAAAGCCGACTATATGGAGTTACTAGGGCAGAGTGATTTTGTGTTATCTACAGCGTTGCACGATTTTCAGGGGTTATCTATTTTAGAAGCCGTTCAAGCTGGCTGTGTACCTATAGTGCCGAATCGCTTAGCGTACCAAGAAATATTCGATGCGCAGTACAGGTACCCCTCACATTTAGATAAGGCTGCCGAAGAGGCTGTAGGGGTAATGGATAAATTACAGCAATTTTTAGCTAACCCCACAAAGCAATTGCATGCACCTTCTGTTACCGAGTTAGAGTGGCGGACGCTCAAGCCGGCTTACGAACACATAATTGAGCATTGCAGAGATTTAAAAACGGGGCGTCAGGGGGTATGATTGCCCCTCTCAAATTTAGTGACTGGTTTTATTCATGACTAACAAGCGCATTTTGACGGGTATTACTACTACAGGCACACCTCATTTAGGTAATTATGTGGGGGCAATTCGCCCAGCCATTGAGGCAAGTCGTAAGGGCGATGCTGAAACATTCTTCTTTTTGGCGGACATGCATGCATTAATTAAATGCCAAGAGCCTGAAAAGGTGCGGCAGTCCTCGAAGGAGATAGCTGCTACTTGGTTGGCGTTGGGGTTAGATACCAACACTTCCACATTTTATCGTCAGTCTGATGTGCCAGAAATTACCGAGCTCTGCTGGGTGCTTAATTGCATGGCCGCTAAGGGGTTAATGAACCGCGCACATGCCTATAAAGCTGCCGTGGCTCAAAACCTAGAAAACGGCGAAGACCCAGATTTTGCCGTAACCATGGGTTTATACAGCTACCCGGTATTGATGGCTGCCGATATTTTAATGTTTAACGCCAGTCATGTGCCCGTAGGTAAAGATCAAATTCAGCATGTTGAAATGGCGCGTGACATAGCTGGTAGATTTAATCATCACTTTGATTCTTTATTTACGCTACCAGAAGCGGTAGTGGAAGATTCAGTAGCTGTTTTGCAAGGCTTAGATGGCCGCAAAATGAGCAAAAGCTACAACAACACCATCCCGTTGTTTTTGCCAGAGAAGCAACTTAAAAAACACATTAATAAAATTAAAACTAATTTGCTTGAGCCGGGTGAACCTAAAGACCCAGATGATTCTACGGTATTCCAAATTTGGAAAGCGTTCGCAACACCAGAGCAAACTGAGGCTATGCGCAAAGAGTTTGAAAATGGCATTGCTTGGGGCGAAGCGAAAAAGCAGTTGTTTGAGCTTGTAAATGGCGAAGTGAGTGAGGCAAGGGAAAAATATAATGCGTTGCTAGAAGATGTGCCTGCTATCGAAAAAGTGATGAAGTTGGGCGCTGAAAAAGCCCGCGATTACAGCGCGCCTTTATTGGCTAAAGTACGTAAAGCCGTGGGTATTGGCGGTTTTTAACGTAGCGAAGTGGACTGAAAAAAAGGGCCTTTTGGCCCTTTTTTGTGTTTACTGAGCTGTGTATTTTTCTATTACGTTGCACACGGCTTGGGTTAGCGTTTTTAATTGCTCGTCTTGCATTATGTAAGCGGGCATCATGTATATTAATTTGCCAAACGGTCGCAGCCATACGCCGTGCTCAACAAACATTGGTTGAATTTTTGCCATATCAACCGGTTCTTGCATTTCTACAACGCCTATTGCACCCAGTGTGCGCACGTCCTTTACCTTCGCATTGTGTTTGCAAGGGAGCAGCCCTTCAAGTAAACCAGTTTGCAGCCTGCTGATATTACTTTGCCAATTGGAATTTAATAACAGGTCTATATTTACACTGGCAGCTGTACAGGCAAGGGGGTTGCCCATAAAAGTCGGGCCATGCATAAATACACCGGGCTCTGCGTTGCAAATGGTGTCGGCTACTTTGTTGGTGCATAGGGTTGCCGCTAGCGTCATGGTGCCGCCGGTTAGGGTTTTACCTAAACACATAATATCGGGCGTTATACCAGCGTGTTCGCAGGCAAACATCTTGCCTGTTCTGCCAAAGCCGGTAGCTATTTCATCTGCAATTAGTAGTAAGTTATTAGCTTCACAAAGCGCTTTTACCGCTTTCACATATTCCGGCGAATAAAAATGCATACCGCCTGTGCCCTGTACAACAGGCTCAAGAATAACAGCGGCAAGTTCGTGTTTATGGTTTGCAATTTGTTGCTTTATATCGGTTAGGTAACTTTCGTCCCATTGTTCGTGAAACTTACATGCTGGTTGTTCGGTAAATACTTGCTGGGTAAGCGTATTTTTAAATAAGTGGTGCATACCTGTTACAGGGTCGCACACCGACATAGCACCAATGGTGTCGCCGTGATAGCCATTGCGCAGCGCGAGCATTTTATTTTTATTGGGCTGGCCTTTGGCGTGCCAATATTGAATAGCCATTTTCATTGCTATTTCTACCGCTACCGAGCCGGAATCGGATAAAAATACTTTCTCTAGGCCATCAGGGGATAGCTTAACTAGTTGTTTGGTGAGATAGGCCGCAGGTTCATGGGTAAGGCCGCCAAACATAACGTGGCTTAGTTGTTGGGCTTGTTTAGCAATTGCATCGCTAATAGCTGTAGCGTTGTAACCGTGTAGTGTGCTCCACCAAGACGACATGCCGTCGATGAGCGTTTCACCACTATGTAGGTGGAGGTACACGCCCTGTGCAGATTTAACCGGAAATACCGGTACGGCACTTTTGAAAGACGAATAGGGGTGCCAAATATGCTCGGCGTCGATGCGCATTATTTCCGCTTCGCTGAGAGGGGAGCGTTCAATACTCAATGTGCTTACCTTTTATTGCTGCGTGGATGCAGCATTTTACTCACAAATGCTTGCGACTGCGATGTTGGTGGCACTTTGTCTTAGATTGGCGGCTTCAGCGCTTATATTTTAGTTTAAGCGGCAAATTGCTCATCCATGCTTAGCAGGCCAATAAGTTCGTCGAGCTGAGCTTGAGCAGTGGGCTCTGGGCGATAAAATTTTACCCGTACTTGATTGTGACAGCCTGGGGTTCGAAGATACTTTGCTTGAACAAGTTCGCAGCGCAGCGGTAGGGTGAAGTGGTCGTTAAATATAAATTCTGTGTGCAAAATGGTAGACGTTTTCTTATCACTTGCGCCAGTAATGTCTTTGCGAATATCTCTACCTTGAAACATTAACTTTGCTCCTTGGCGGCTTATATCCATAAGCTTGAATTGCAGAGCTGGTTTGCCGTCGGGAGAGACTTTTACAATAGGTTGCGAAGGGTGGCTGAACGAAACTCTTGGGTAAAAACGACGATTTGACGTTACCGCGTGTTGAGTAGCCGTGAGGGTAACGTAAGCCTGCCTACCTTTTTGCAGGCTTAAGTCAGTAATGCTGCAAGTAATATTTAAGTAGCCCTGTTCAACCTGTAATTGAAGAATAACTTCGCTATTGGCGTCGCGAGCGTCGACTAATGCATGCAAGTTGATATTTGTAGGGGCATCAATAAGAAGCTCTCTGGTATCTGGGTCAAACCCTATTAGCATCGTTTGCGCGTGGTTGTAATTAAGTGTGGTGCGATCTAGCACTAACAGGCGCACGCTTGTGCGGCGCGAGCAGTGGTCTAAAAGGGCGTAAAGCATACTATGTGGCCACGGTTCGCCTTTAATGCTGCGTTGAGCGCACAGTTTGTCGAATTCCCTCTGTGCCGCACCTGTGGTGTTGGCACGTTTGGCAAAACGAGAAAATAGGTTTGCGACACGCTTCATTGTTTGGTTCCCTCTGCTAAGTAGTAATGGCGTTAGGTTTTACGGCTATCGACCTTGGTACCTATTAACCTCTTTACTGCAAATGCAAAGGGCGTGCCGGCCATGGGCGATTGGGTGATATACGAATGTGCGCTAGTGATGGTGGGCTGGTGTGGTTCGTGCTAATGCTTAGGTTGCCGCCAGTGGCTACAATAATGGCAAAGTTTTGCCTGCATTGGCAGGTAAAGAGCGGTGATAAATTACCGTTCACAGCCGAGATCAAAAACCGTACAATGGCCGCCTTTTCAGCCTTATCAATACCCTAAGAAGAGTAAACATGACCCAAGATGTGCGCCGCAGCAAATTAGAGTTCAACAAACTACAAAAGCGTCTTCGCCGCAATGTGGGTAAGGCTATTGCCGATTACAACATGATTGAAGATGGCGATAAGGTTATGGTTTGCTTGTCTGGCGGGAAAGATTCATACGCTATGCTCGATATATTAATGGGATTGCAGAAAGCCGCGCCCATAAAGTTCGATATAGTGGCAGTAAATATGGATCAAAAGCAGCCGGGCTTTCCTGAGCATATATTGCCCGAATACCTAGACTCGTTAGGTATCGAATACCACATTGTTGAGCGAGACACCTATAGCGTTGTCAAATCGGTTATCCCTGAGGGTAAAACTACCTGCGGCCTGTGTTCTCGATTGCGCCGCGGCACGCTCTATGGCTTTGCAGAGCGTATTGGCGCCACCAAAATTGCATTGGGCCACCACCGCGACGATATTGTAGAAACACTGTTTTTAAACATGTTTTATGGCGGCAGATTAAAAGCCATGCCGCCCAAACTACTGGCGGACGATAAGCGCAATATTATTATTCGGCCGTTGGCATACTGTGTAGAAGCCGATTTAGAAGAGTTTGCCAAACAAAAGGCATTCCCTATTATTCCTTGTAACCTATGTGGTTCGCAGGAAAACCTACAGCGCCAAGCTATTAAGCAAATGCTGCAAGGCTGGGAAAAACAGTTTCCGGGTAGAATTGAAACCATATTTTCGTCATTGCAGCGGGTTTCGGCTTCTCAATTGGCCGATACAGAGCTTTACGACTTTGTGGGCCTAACAATAGACAGAAGCGCAGAGCCAAAGGATTATGGCGAGCAGAGCGCTATAAACGTGTTTCCACCATTAGACGATAGCTTTGCTGGTAATAGTCTAAAAGGGGAGCAAGACCCAGTTAAGCTAATAGAGGCAGTTAATCTCGGTTAATATTTAACGGCTAGAACAACCCTGAGCGCGGCTATAACTTGTAGTCGATTTTGATTCTGGTCGTTATCCTGCACAGGTTATGGCATTATTGCGCCGTAGTTTCTCCAAAATCAAGGCCGCAGGGGTTAGCGGCCAGAATGTAAACTATAATGAACGAATAATTAGAAATTGGGGATAGGCGCTAAGTGCAAGGTTTCTTTCAAGGTATATCGTTCCGCCTGGCAAAGGTGGGGATTCTAATCGCGCTGCTCGTGGGCAGTGTGATGAGCGCGATTCAGATATATATAGATTACCAAGTACAAACTACAGAAATTAACCGCCAAATATCCAAAATTACCGCCGTTTCCACCCCCCCAGCTGTTCGAGCCGTTCACACCCTAGATGCAAAATTAGCCGCCGAAGTTGCCACAGGCTTAATGCGCTACGATTTTATTACGTCGGTAACTATAAAAAATGAGTTAGGCACAGAGCTGGCGCAATTAAGCAGAGAAACCCCAGCGTCTAATACCAAATGGTTAACGCGACAAATATCCAATGAAGTATTGCGCCATTCTGCGCCGTTATACATGCCTACTGGCGGCGAAAATGGCTATATTACCTTCGATGTAAATATGGATGCGGCCTACGGCCAGTTTTATCAATCTAGTGCAGTGGTTATTGCGTTCGGCTTAATTCGCAGTTCTTTGCTCGTATTTTTCTTGTTTATTGCGTTTTATTACCTGCTAACCAAACCGCTTATTCAAATTGCTCTGCAGGTTAAACAAATAAACCCAGGTAGCCCTGGCGAGCAGCGACTTTCGCGCCCTGCAGGTATACATGACGATGAATTAACTCAGCTTGTAGCCAGTACAAACCAGTTGCTCGATGCGGTCGATTTAGCGCTGGCCAAACGCCGAGCTGTTGAGGTAGTACTGCGTAAAAGTGAAGAGCACGTACGCCAAATTATCGATAGCTTGCCCGTGTGGGTAGGTGCGCGCAATAAAGATGGCCATTACATATTTGCTAACCAGGCACTGGCTGATTTCTTACACACTAAGCCCGACGCAATGCGCGGCTCCCACATTAGTGATTTTGCCGAATTCTTTGTTACCGATCCGCAGCAAATTATCGATTTAGATGCAGAGGTCATTAAATCGCGAATAAGTGCGCAAATTTGGGAAGAGAAATGGATTACTAACGATGGTGAAGAGCGCGATATGCACACCCACGTTATGCCCATGGAATTCTATGACGAAGTGGTTTCGTTGGTTGTATCGTCTGATATTACTGAACTTAAGCGAACCCAAGCGCAAATGGAGCACATGGCGTATCACGATGCGCTCACCGATTTACCCAATCGCAGTTACCTTGTAGAGCGCTTAGAGGAAGAGGTGCGTAAGGCTAATCACGGCCAGTACTACGGTGCGTTGCTCTTTATCGATTTAGACCAATTTAAATACATCAACGACTCCCTCGGTCATCCGGCGGGTGATGGAGTGCTAAAACACGTTGCTCAACGGTTAACCGCAGTAACCAAAGAAAATGATTTAGTTGTGCGCCTAGGGGGCGATGAATTCGTTGTTGTGCTCACCAATCTAGGGGATGAGCTACCTACCTCGATATTACGGGCAGAAGATATAGGCGAACGCCTGCGCAGATATATTTCTGAGCCACATTTTTATAACGATTTACAACTTCACGTAACCTGTAGTGTGGGTATTGTTATGTACCCAGAAGAAGACGCAGGCGTGCATGAATTGTTGCGTTACGCCGATACCGCTATGTATCAGGTAAAAGAGCAGGGGCGTGATGCCATTCAGTTCTTTAACAAATACATGGCAGATAAAGCGCGCAATGTGCTGGTAATGGAGGGTGACCTACACAAAGCGTTAGAGCAACACCGTTTTAGTTTGTACTATCAGCCGCGCGTAGATGTTACCACCTCTCAGATAGTGGGCGCAGAAGCATTGTTACGCTGGGAGCACCCCGACAGAGGCATGATATCGCCGGCAGAGTTTATACCCATTTTAGAAACGTCTGGCCTTATTGTAGAAGTTGGCCGTTGGGTATTAGAAGATTCAATTCGCCAAGTAAAAATTTGGCAAGAGCAAGGTATTTGGAAGGACGACATGCGCTTAGGGGTGAATATTAGCCCGCGTCAGTTCCGGTCTTCTGAGTTTGTAAATGATGTAACCAAAATCCTGCAGGAAGTAGGTATTAACCCCTCGTTGATTGAGATGGAAATTACAGAAGGCATTGTTATTCACAACCTAGAAGAAACGGTTGCTACTATGTCTAGTTTATGCGAGCTAGGTATTAATTTCGCGCTCGATGATTTTGGTACGGGTTACTCATCAATTAGTTATTTAAAACAGTTGCCAGTTGCTATTTTGAAAGTAGATCAAAGCTTTGTGCGCGATATTACGTTCGACCGTAACGACAGGGTGCTTGTAGAAACTATTAGCGCCATGGGTAATATGTTGGGCTTGGATGTAGTTGCTGAAGGGGTAGAAACCTGCGATCAGTTGCACTTGGTACGCGAATACAACTGTAAGTATTATCAAGGCTATTTGTGTAGCCCGCCTGTGAATGCGGATGCCTTTGCGGAGCTTTTAACCACCAAAGATATTACATGGGGCTGCGGAGCCAATAAGCGCGACGAAAAATAATTAGCCTGCACCTTGCGCAAAGGTGTTGTAAGAATATCCTCTATGTTTAAAGCGCTCTTTACCGATTCAACCCTGTTTATTTGCACGTTGTGTATTTGGGGTGCAGGGTGCTTTTTATTCTTCCTTACTTATCTCGTTTTTGTTTTACAGGGCGGTGCCACGGATTCGTCCGAGCCAATGATGTGGCTGATAACAGTTCCTTTGTGGTTTTTACTTTTTTACACTTATTGTGAATTTTGTTTTATTGTTATTGAGCATGGCGCCCACGGTTATAGTGAATTCCCTGTTATGCAGTTAACGCATTTTGGCGTATTCAGTGGCCCAAAAAAGTTATTGGGGGTAGCTTGTGTGTTTGCGTTAGTATGGGGCGCTTACGCAAAGTTAGGTTCGCCCAGGGCAGAGCTTCTACTCGTATTACTTTACTTTTATTTGGCTTTTTTTACCCCGGCAATTTTAATAAGTGTGGCAATGCAGGGTTCTGCGTGGGCAGGGTTAAACCCAATGAATGTGCTGCGTACCGCCTTTGAAGTAGGTGTTAAATACCTGAGGTTAGTATTTGTAGGCGCGCTACTTATATTGTTTTGCCATTTTGCGTTCGAATACCGCAGCGCTATCACATTGCTTTATAGTTTCTGTTTGTTGTGGCTTGTAAATGCTTATGTTTTTTGGTTGGGCAGCATTGCGCGCGAACACGTGAGTGGGCTAGGTTTTGTTGCCGATATCGATAATCAAACACCTTATCAGCAGGCGGTTTTTGATGCCGAAAAAGAATTAAATATACTTGGCCCACATTTATTTCAGCTTTCTACTAAAAATAGAATTGCAAACGGAATAGTGCAGCTTGAAGCATATGTGGCCAAGTATGAAGCGATGGGCGTGGAGGTAGTCGATTTGTGGTTGAATGTTTGGGCGCGCATACAGGATTGGAACGATTGGGTGTTTCTAGAGGCGGTAGCCCAACGGCTTACCCATAATCAAATTAAACGCAGCTTGTTTGGGGATGCCTGGCAGTATGCACAGCCATTTTTTGAGCGGGACGGATTTTTCCCGTTTAAAAATGCGCAAGATTGCTTAAACTTGTGCCGTAGTGGCGTACCAATTTTGCCAGCCAAGAAAGCCCAAGTGCTAACCATAGCTGCAAAACACTTTGCGACTGAACTGGTGAAGCCACATATTTTATTGCTGCTGGCACAGGTGTATTACTTTGAGCTAGCGAACGATAAAAAAACGCATAATATTGTGAATTACCTAGAAACTCATTACCCCGAGCTAGTACAGGAAAAAGCGTTCGCAAATTTTATTGCTGTAGTACATGGGGGGGATAGCTAACAGATAACAGATAACAGCTAGGACGAAGTTAAGCGGTGGAATTAAATGGTGCCGATAAGTGGTAAGTTTAGCTCGCTTAGTAGTAGAGCTTGCTAATAATTACTGGCACTGCTGTTTCTACTTTCAATACTCGCGCCCCAAGCTGTACCGGTTGGTAGCCGTTGTTCACAAAATTCTCTACTTCACGCTCAGTAAAGCCACCTTCTGGCCCAATAACCATGGTGCAGGCTTCTTTAGGTTGCAAACTAGGGCAGCTGGGGTAGTCGCCTAGATGCGCTATCAATTTTTTATTGGTAGGCGTTATGGAAGGCAGTACATCTTCAGCGAATGGCCGAAAACGCATATGTTTATGCACTGTGGGTAGATGCGTAGCTACACCTTGTTCAAGCCCAAGAGTCAACTGCTCGCGAATGGCTTGATCGGTAACAGCGGGCGATTGCCAAAAGCTTTTTTCTACTTTTCCTGTTTGAATTAGGTGTAATTCGTGTACCCCCATAGTCGCAATGGTTTGCAATATGCGTTTAATCATTTGCGGACGGGGCAGGGCTAGAATAAGTGTTAATGGCAAAGGTGGTGAGGCAGGTGAATTAATACTTAACTGTAAAGTGGTAGACGTATCGCTCTGCTCGGCAACGGTTGCTATTCCAACTGGGCCATTAATAATGCCCACCCGAAGGGTGTCGCCCTGTTGAAGCTTTAATACCTTGCGAATATGTTGGTGCCTCTCGCCAGTAACCACAGCTCGAGAATCATTTTCGGCATTGTCTAATAGTAAAAGGTTCATGCGAGAAGGTGCGTAGTTGTGTGCTTGCATGAGAACACTTACACAGCATGCAATAGTGTTGAATTGGCGCCCCGAACAGGAGTCGAACCTGTGACCTATCGCTTAGGAGGCGATTGCTCTATCCTACTGAGCTACCGGGGCAAAAATTGATCAGCTAGGGCGTTTAGCGCTTTTCAAGGGGCCGAATGATACCTCACCCAACGCCGTAATCAAATAGCCAAGTCTCTATTGTGGCGTCAGGTTGCCAATCTTACTAAGGGCTAAGGCCATTAGCTGCGAAGAACGCCTTGCGGCTGAACGTTTTGGCTCTCGCAAAAAGCAATTGGGGTTAATCTGAGTTTCCTATACGGTCTAAACGAATTTAAACAGCGGCACAGCAAATTAATATTGTGAGCAATCTAAGCTGTGTTTTGGGTATAAATGTGAGTGTTAACGCTATGATAGGCTTGTGTACAGTAAAGGTTGGTCGCGGTACGCACTGGCAACAAATAACATTGGCTAATTACTGGCTATAAGTAACAAAGGAAGCACATGCTCGATACAAAACCACTATTGCTTAATTCGGATTTTCCTGCCATTAACAGGGGCGCGCTATCTGTTTTACAGGTGAATCTTGGCTATTTATGCAACTTGAGTTGTACCCATTGCCATGTAAATGCTGGCCCCAAGCGTACAGAGTTAGCGAGTTTAGAAACAATAAGTGCGATTTTGGCGTATATCGACCTCACTGGTGTAACCACTCTGGATTTAACCGGCGGCGCGCCGGAGATGAACCCACACTTTAAATATTTGGTTCGCGAAGCAAGCGCTAGAAACGTAACGGTGATAGATAGGTGCAATTTAACTATTTTGAATGAACCCGGCTACGAAGACCTTGCAGAATTTCTAGCTCTGCACCAAGTTGTGGTATCGGCTTCGTTACCGTGCTACTCCGAAAAAAATGTAAACGAGCAGCGCGGCAAAGGTGTATTTGGTTCTTCCATTACCGCGCTGCAAAAGTTGAATAAACTTGGTTATGGCACAAGCGAAAACCTGAGCTTGAACCTTGTTTATAATCCCAATGGCCCATTTTTGCCGCCCAGCCAGCAGGCGTTGCAGCAAGACTACAAGCAAAAGCTCGCGCAAGATTTCGGCATAAGCTTTAATGAATTACTTACCATTACCAATATGCCCATTAGCCGGTTTGGTAGCATGTTGCTTTCTAAAGGTTTATACGAAGATTACTTACAACTATTAAAAGATAACTTTTCTGCCGCGAATTTAGCCGGTGTGATGTGTAAAAATTTAATAAGTATCGATTGGCAGGGCTATGTCTACGATTGTGATTTTAATCAAATGCTAGATATGCCGCTTCAAACGCACAGCGCAGGCGCCAAAGGCATGATTGCATCCGACGCAAAACGCACTCATATCTCCGATTTACTCCAGCAAGATATAACCGGTAACCCCATTGTTATTGGCGACCACTGCTATGGTTGCACCGCAGGCCAAGGCAGCAGTTGTGGTGGGGCACTGGCTTAATTGTATGCCGTTGTACTCCGTTATCATTCCAATTTTAAATGAAAGGGCAAAGCTGCCGAATTTATGTGAAGCGCTATCACAGCTTACAGTGTGCGCAGCTGTAGAGTTTTTATTTGTAGATGGTGGAAGCGAAGATGGTAGCGTTGTATGGCTTAAACAAAATAATTTTACTGTAATTACCGCACAAAAAGGGCGAGCTTACCAAATGAACGCTGGCGCGAAGTTGGCGCAAGGCGAGTGGTTGATATTCTTACACGCAGATACGTCTATGCCTGCCACCTTTTTTACGGCATTGGCCGCTCAGCCAAGTCATGTTGCATGGGGGCACGCGCGGGTAAAACTGGATGATAATACGCATATTGCTCGTTGGGTAGAGCGAGGCATTGCTTTTAGAACGGCCATTAGTGGTGTGGCAACGGGTGATCAAACCCTTTTTGTAAGGCGTAATATTTTTAACGCGATGGGCGGTTATGAGCCTATTTTATTAATGGAGGATGTGGCCTTAAGCTGCAAACTTAATCGATACTACGATAAAGCTATTTTGCCGGTAGAAGTCGTTACGTCTAGTAGAAAGTGGCGTAAAAATGGGTACATAAAAACCATTATATTAATGTGGTGTATACAATTGGCCTACGTGTGCGGGGTATCTACAAATCGATTGCATCGATGGTATTACGGGGGCCGCTTATGACAACCGAATACAAATTAGATATTCAAAATAATACGCCTAACAAGCCCATCGTCGCTCAGTTTGCAAAGGCGCCCGAAGTAGGCAAAGTAAAAACGCGCATGCGTGCAGTATTAAGCCCGCAACAATGTGTGGATTTACACAAACGATTAGTTGCGAAAGTTTTTACTACTGTTGCTGTCGCTGATAATTATATTCATCAACTTTGGGTGTCGAGTGACCATCCCTTTTTTCACAGCTTAATGGATGAAAATAAACATACCTGCCGCTCCTCACTGCACTATCAGCCAAGTGGTGATTTAGATGTACGTTTAACCGCCGCGTTGAAGGAAGGGGAAGCGCAAGGTCGAGTTGCCGTAGTTATAGGCAGTGACTGTATTACTTTAACGTCTAACTATATCGAGTCAGCGCTAGCCTTGCTTAAACAGCAGCCAGGGCTAAACACGGTTATTGGCCCAGCGTTTGATGGTGGCTTCGTGCTGCTAGCTATAAAGCAATGGCACGAAGCGCTATTCGAGGGTATTGAATGGGGCACAGAAAGGGTGCTAGATCAGTTGATACACAACATTGAGCTATTGGGTTTTAAATACAGCCTACTAGAGCCGCTGCACGATATTGATCGACCAGAAGACTTAAGCCTCGCCGAATCGATTTGATCCCGCATTGGATGAGGCGCTTCCTTTAGCGTTATACAGGTTGGGTGCGTTGGTTTGCCCGCGCAAAATTTCTATTAATCGCCCAAATACCTGCTGGTTTCTCGCTACTAATCGGCCATTAATCTCGTTTTCTTCTTTGCAGCGTTTAAACAGCTCTTTTAGCGTGCCCCATTGTTCTTTTACTTGGGTGTGGCTTAACGATTCAATAAGGGTATCCCAACCGTTTTCGGGGTCGTTTTGAGCGGCTTGTTGAGACCAGATAGCGCGCTGTTTGGCGCTGTTTTCCAATATCTGTATGCAGGCGTTTTTGTTTTGCAAGATAGCTTCAAGTGCGTCGCTATCACGTATTTTTAAGGCTTCGCGTTCAGATTCAAAGAGAGTGAGCAACGATTCGCAGGCTTTAATATCAGCGACAATTTGGCCCTGAATAGCTTGAGGTGTAACAGACATATTCCTCTCCATTTAATCTCGAAAATTGGCGAAAATTTGGCGTTTAGTTAAATATAAGCATTTACTATGCCGAGAGGTATGAGTGTTGGTGCTAATCTACGGCTGTTACTTGGTATAGCGCTAAACACGGGGAAGCGGGTTTAATAAATTAAACCCAAAAATTAGAGCAATTCGTCTTGCGAGAGCAAGGCGCGAGCAATAGCCTTGTCGTCGGGGCTGTAGGAGCCATTATTTAGCTCTGCACGCACTCTTTCTACTTTGCCCATGTCTACATCTGGGGCCGAGGCTAAACCAGCTTCGAGCTGAGCAAGTGATTTGCCCGCATCACTTAGCGATACCGAATCTTTGCTCTGTGTGTTCTCGTTACTGCTTGCGCTCTCAGTAGTCTGCGTGCGTGATTTTACACCGCCCGCGGGTGATTGATGGGTCTTACCCGCACCACCTGTAGAGTTTAAGCTGTTACCTGAATCTATAACCATTGTCTTAGTCCCGTGTTGTCCCCCAAATTGGCTTGTATCTTACCTAGGCCAACTGCTGCGACGCAGTACTACAATTCTCTGGGATGGTGCCAATACTCTTATAATCTACGTTTGAGCTTACTAACAGTTTGGCACAATCTTATCGTCTATAGTGTGTATCGGCCGGTATTAGATACGCTTTAGGGCTTTTTTAATATTTTTTTGCTTTATTACTCTTTCGTGCTATTTAAAGGGGAATGGGCACTAAATGCTAATGCTTACTCGCCCTGGGCCGCTTACCACGCCATCTACAACGCGCTTGGATTGATTGTTGCGCACGCGAATTTGTTTGCCAACGTGGCCGTTTTCGAGGGCCTCGCCATTTACCGCTACGGCTATCATATTACCTCGTACTTCAATTACCACTGTATCGCCTTTACTCACAACCTGCGCGGGTCGAACATGAGAGAGTTTAATTGCCTCGCCAGCGTTAACGGAGCGGGTAAGCTCTTGACCAATAATGCGCTGCGCATCTTGCACATGGCCAGAGCCGTATCTGGCGATATTAATAACCTGTACGTTTAAGTCGGCTTCGCTAATTGTAGCGCCGCGTCTTAGGGTGCGCGAAGCAACCACTATCTCGCTATAAACTTCTATATCAACTGGTACATAAATGGACCAGCGGTGTGGGCCGGCACAGGTGGTTTTAATTGTCGCGTTGGCGGTCATATGTGATGGCGTGTTTACATTCATCTCTAAGGGGTGGCCGCAGCGGGCGAGGCGTAACCGGCTATCTAGGTTGCCAACGTCGATTTTTAAATCCTTGTCCAAAATTTTGTCGGTATACACCCCAGAGAAGTGATTTCGCGCAAAAAGGTCAATTTGTTGACGTAGCTCTTGCGTAGTCATGTACTCAATTTCGGCGCTCGCTGCTTTGTTTGCCACTAAAAGAGTAAGTGAAATAAATACAAGTAAAAAACTACGATTCCTCATCATTCTTGTCCTATGCTGTATGTGTGACACGCGAAATAGCGTTGACACTAAACTTTGACAAAAAACTGCCGCTATAACGATGTATCTGCAAACCCCGTGCCTTTGTGTCCACGGGAGATGTTTTAAGCGTCGGCTTTAACGAAATGAGGGTGAACATGGCTGGTGTTCTGGATAGTGTTAATCAGCGAACCCAACTGGTGGGGCAAAACAGATTAGAGCTTCTGCTTTTTAATCTAGGCGACAACCAAACCTATGGCATCAATGTGTTCAAGGTGAAGGAAGTGCTGCAGTGTCCGCCGTTAAACGAAATACCTAAGCGCAACCCCGTTGTGCGGGGTGTTGCTCATATACGTGGCGGCACCATTCCTATTATGGATTTACGCAGAGCAACCGGCAGCGCGCCGCTAACAAACCTAGAAACCTGTTTTGTGATAATCACAGAATATAATCGCTCTACACAGGGCTTTTTGGTTAAGGGTGTTGAGCGCATCGTAAATATGAATTGGGGTGATATTCATCCGCCACCCAAAGGGGCGGGCAGAGAGAATTACCTTACTGCGGTTACCCAAGTAGATAATCGCTTGGTAGAAATAATAGATGTAGAAAAGATACTTGCTGAAGTTTCCCCAATGTTGGATGAGGTAAGCGCAGAGGTTATTCAAGATGCGCAGGCCGAAACAACGGTACTTAAGCACGTGTTAGTTGCTGATGATTCTGCGATCGCTCGCAAGCAAATTCAAAGAGTTCTGGCATCACTGGGTATAAAAACTACCGTGTGTAAAGATGGAGCTGAAGCGCTTGGGTATTTAACGGACTTAGTCGCTGAAGGTAAAGACCCCTATCATGAACTAATGATGGTAATTTCCGATATTGAAATGCCAGAGATGGACGGTTATACCTTTACTGCAGAGGTGCGGGCTAATCCAAAACTCGCAAACATGCACATTATTTTACACACGTCTTTAAGTGGTGTGTTTAATGAAGCTATGGTTAAAAAAGTGGGTGCCAACGATTTCTTAGCGAAATTTCATCCGGACGAACTGGCTAAGCGTGTTAACGCAAGAATTAAAGTTCTAACTGGTGACGGCTTTGAGATGGAAGACTAGTGTCTATTCAAGGGGTTAGGGCGCTTATTCAGTGCGGTTGTACGACAAATAAGATGAGAATATGGTGACCTCAGTATCAGGAATGGAAAGTGGCGCAGCGCTGGATGCCGAAGCATTTGAGGCATTTAGAATTTTTTTGCAGGAAGCTGCAGGAATTGACTTAGGTAGTAATAAGCAGTACTTGGTGGCTACGCGTATTCGACGTATTTTAATTGATTACAAGCTAGACTCACTCATTGAGCTAGTGCTAACCATTAAACAGCCTAGTCAGCGTGAATTACGCCAAAAGGTTATCGATGCAATGACCACAAACGAGACTTTTTGGTTTCGTGATATTTACCCTTACGATTACCTGCAAAGTACCTTGCTGCCCGAATGGTTTAAAAATAAGCCCAATGGGCGCATGCGCATTTGGTCATCTGCTTGTTCTTCAGGGCAGGAGCCATATTCTATTAGCATAGTTCTAGAAGAGTTTAGTAAGCGCAACTTTGGCAAACGTATTAATGCCGAAATTGTTGCCACCGACCTTTCTACCGAGATTATGGCGCAGGCGAAAAGTGCAGAGTACGATAGACTATCCGTTTCACGGGGGCTATCGTCCGAGAGATTAAGGGAAAACTTTGAAGAAATTGAAAAGGAAAAATGGCGTGTAAAGCCAAGCATAAAAAGCAGAATTACTTTTAGACCCCAAAACCTAAAAGACTCCTACGTTATGCTTGGAAAGTTCGATATTGTTTTTTGTCGGAATGTACTAATTTATTTTTCTAGTGAATTAAAGCAAGACATCATTAAGCGTATACACGCCACAATGGTCCCTGGCGGCTATTTATTCTTAGGCTCTTCAGAAAGCCTAGGCGAATCTGCAAAGCTATTTGACATGGTTCACTGTAGCCCTGGAGTGGTGTATAGAGCTAAATAGCAGTTACCTAGCCGGCATATTTTTAATAAATTCTTTTCTTTGGCCGCTACCAGCAGATGTTGGTTGCGGCTTTCTTTTTTGTACCCCTAAAACCTTTCAGGTAAAGCTTGTCTGCCAAGCGGAAACTCATTGCCGTTACCTCGAGTTTTACCTCCAATATTTTGCCTTTCTACAAGCGAAAATATAAAAATAGCTAGTTAATTCAATAAGTTAGTTGATATGTGATTAAGTTGGCATAAGCGTTGCTCTATTCCACGTGTACACAAAGTAATAGTTAATTGCGTTACATCAAAATAGGGTAGGTAATCACACATGGCCATTTCATTTGATAAAGCACTGGGAATTTACGAATCCGCGCTTTCTCTACGTTCTGAGCGTGCTGGCGTGTTGGCGAATAACCTCGCAAACGTGAATACCCCCGGATATAAAGCGCGCGATATCGATTTTCAGCAAGCATTGAAAGATTCAATGGGACAGGGAATAGGCGGCAAAGCGGCTAAAACTACCCACGCGGCGCACTTTGGAGCGGCAGAAAATAACCGCTTTAGCGGTGAACCTTTGTACCGTTCTCCCTCGCAGCCCTCTGTAGACGGCAATACCGTTGAAGAACAAAAAGAGCATGCGGAATACATGAAAAACACATTGGAGTTTCAAGCGGCGTTTACTGTACTTAACAGTAAATTCAAAGGCTTAACTAAAGCGATACGCGGCGAATAACCCCCAATTAACTAGGTGGATTTGAAAATGAGTTTATCAGGCATATTTGACACAGCGGGCTCCGGTATGAATGCACAGAGCGTTCGCCTTAATACCACAGCAAGCAACATTGCAAACGCAGAAACCGCAAGCTCTAGCGCAGATACCGTATACCGAGGCCGCCACCCAGTTTTTGCCACTGTGCAAGCAGGGTATATGCAAGGCCAAGTAGGCGCCTTGGATGATGAGCAAGAAATGGGCGTGCAGGTAATGGGTATTGTTGAAAGTGATGCACCTTTGCAAAGGCGTTATGAGCCAGGCCACCCGCAGGCGGATGAAGAAGGTTATGTGCACTATCCAAACGTTAATATCGTAGAAGAAATGGCCAATATGATTTCTGCTTCGCGCTCGTTCCAAATGAATGTAGAGGTTATGAATTCTGCCAAGCAAATGGTGCAACGCGTTTTACAGCTTGGCCAATAATTAAATCGCATTAGCTAGTAACACCAAAACACAATATTCACGCTAAGAGGGTAAAGCAATGACGGAAATCGCAGCTACAGGCAATAGCTTTTTGAGCGATATGTCGATTGCCAAAAAGAATCCAACAGAGCCGCAATCCAATGAATTGGGCCAGAGTGCATTTTTGGAATTAATGATCACCCAATTAGAAAATCAAGACCCGCTTAGCCCGCAAGAAAACTCTGAATTTATCGCGCAATTAGCGCAGTTTAGTTCGGTAGAAAGCTTAGATAAGCTCAATAATAACTTTGATAGTTTTGCCAATTCATTTGTCGCCAACCAAGCGTTGCAAGCTTCCACTTTGGTTGGCCGCTCGGTAACAGTGCCCTCCGATAGAACTGAATTAAAAGCAGGCGGTGTAGTAAGTGCTAGTGTGGATGTGCCCAGTAGCAGTGGCGATATATTAGTAAATATTTCTACCGAGGGCGGCTCGCTTGTGGACCAAATTTCACTGGGCGTTCGACCTGCCGGTGAGTTAGTCATGCGCTGGGATGGCAATCAAATGGAAGTGAATGGCGAGCTGCTAGATTGGCAAACATCACAAGAAAACGGCATACCACCGGGCACTTATCGGTTTGATGTAAGCACGCGGGTAGATGGTGAAGAAGTAAAACTTGGCACTGCACTTAGTGCCAATGTAAACAGCGTTACTGTGGGCACCAATGGCGGCCTAACTCTGAACCTAGCCGGTATTGGCGCTGTTGGCCTAGATGATATTAAACAATTTAACGAATAAGTCGCTCATAATTTTACGAGAAGTAAGTAGGAGAAAGTTATGCCTTTCGATACAGCCTTAAGCGGTATTCGCGCCGCCTCCAGTGACCTGTCTGTAACAGGTAATAATATCGCTAACGCGTCTACCACTGGTTTTAAAGCATCGCGCGCGGAATTTGGCGATGTATATGCTACCTCGGTGCTGGGTGCCGGTGTGAATGCGATAGGTAGCGGTGTGCAAGTCCAGGAAGTTGCGCAGCGTTTTAGTCAGGGCAACGTAGGTTTTACCGAAAACGAGCTGGATCTTGCTATTAACGGTAATGGTTTTTTTGTTGTGAGCCAGCAAGGGGAAACACTCTACACTCGAGCAGGTAGTTTTGGGTTAGATGACGAAGGCTATGTGGTAAATAACACGGGTGCAGTTTTGCAAGGCTTTTCGGCCGATGGAGCGGGTAATATAGGCGGTATTCAAGGTGATATTAGAATACAAACCAGCAACCTTGCGCCAAGACAAACGACAGGTGTCGAGTCGTTGTTAAATTTAGATTCTACCGAGCCGGTATTGCAGACTATTGGCGCGGAGTTTTCTACGGCGGGTACTGCAGTTGGTGTTACGCAGATAGGGCGTCAAACCGCTGAAAAATCAACTCTATTGATGGATGCAATTACGTTCCCTATCCAAAACTTAGATACTAACCCAATTATTTTCGATATTACTCTTGCTGGGCCAACAGTTGGTAATAATGGCACGGTTACTATTAACTTAGATTCTATAGATTTCTCTACATCGATAGACGACCTAACCGAACTACAGCAAATAGTTTCGTCAATTAATTCGCAACTATATTCGCCAAACGGCGGAGCGGACCCCATCGATGTAGTAGCTTCAGTTGGCACCGATGGATTGGGTAACCCGGCTATTTTGTTTGAATCTATATACGAGGGTGAGCTTACCGATATTTCCATTTCAATCGATCCAGCGAGCGACCCAGGTAACGTAGCGGCATTGGGTTTAGATGATACGAACGTGGGTACGACGGGTATTCCCTCCGTTTCTAATGGTTACCCCTTGCAAACAGTCGATATTGTAGGTCCTGATGGCAATATCGTGCCATTTTCTATTCCCGCAGGCGCCGAAGCAGCTTCTACTGCATCGCGATTAAATGAGCTGCCTGGCATTTCAGCTACTGCACGGTCTGAGGCTACTCTTTCGGGGTTTACAAATGCCAGTGGTAATATTGTTGTTTCCGTTAACGACATAGCCTTAGTTGTTGATGATTTAGCAGATTTAGAAGCGGAAATTAACGCGCTTTCTACCAGTTCTCTCGCGGGTATTACAGCAACAGTAAATGCTGCTGGTACGGCCATTACTGTCACGTCGGCGGTTGGTAAAGATTTGAAATTTGCCGTTAGTGGCGGTGCGGGGGATGCAATTACCGTGCAGGGCTCCACTTTATCGGCCGCGCAAACTATTACAGCCGGTGGCAATGGTGATACCGATGCTATTGTTGTTGGTGGTGCAATAGATATGGTTTTGGAAGAGGGATACTCACTAGAGAACGCAGTGCCCCAGCTTACAGGTATATTCCAACCTTTTACCGCGAATGAGTTTACCCCCATAGTTATCAATGCGTTTGATCCCACAGATCAGTCTACCTATAACAGCGCTACCTCGATGACTATTTACGATAGTTTGGGTAACTCGCACGTTATGACCCAGTATTTTGTTAAACAAGATTACGATGCAACAGACCCAACCTCTGTGCCCAACCATTGGGTAATGTACGCACGTATTGATGATGCCGATGTGGGCGACCCCGATACAACTTTGCCACCGCCTGCTAATACGCAGCCTACACTGGCAAGTTACGATGTGTATTTTAACGAGGATGGTTCGCTCAATACTTTATTAACTTCCGATATGCTTATCTCAAACTGGACGCCAGTGGATGCAGATGGCAACCCTAATGGTGCCTTGGGGCCTCAGAATATTTTGGCTGGCGGTACTCAAACTGTTGTTGAGCCACCTACAAGCTCAAACTTCGTGATCTCGCTTGAGGGTACCACGCAGTTTGGCTCAGAGTTTTCTGTAAACGATATTAGCCAAAACGGGTTTTCTACTGGCCGCTTATCGGGGCTAAATATTGCCGATAACGGGACGATCTTTGCCCGTTTTACCAACGGCCAATCGTTAAGGTTGGGGCAAGTTGTGCTAGCAGACTTTTCTAATCAGCAGGGTTTGCAGCCAACCGGTAATACCATGTGGGCAGAAACATTTGAGTCAGGTTCACCGAATGTGGGTACTCCAGGTAGTGCGGCATTAGGTGCGGTACAAGCAGGAGCGTTAGAAGAATCTAATGTAGACCTCTCTGAACAGCTGGTTAACCTTATTATTGCGCAGCGCAATTTCCAAGCCAGCGCAAAAACCATCGAAACGGCCGATGCCGTAACCCAAACAATTATTAACTTAAGATAATTCAATCTATAGTTTTTAATCGCTAATCACTAGTAACTTCACTAGTGATTAGCGGCTACTCATTAGCAATTACTCCCTTCCTTTTTCAATTCAAAATATTGGCATCCATCTTGCTCTATTACTACTAGATCGCTAGTAGTTCGTAAATTTGACGTTTTTCCAACGGAGCAAATATGGATAAGGCCTTATACATCGCCATGACCGGAGCAAAGCACAACATGCTTGCTCAAACTGCTCATGCCAACAATTTGGCTAACGTAAACACTACTGGGTTTAAAGCAGATTTCGCGCAAGCGCGTAGCATGCCTATTTATTACGGTGAAGGTGAACCCACACGCGCTTACGCATTAACAGAAAACCCAGGTACAAATTTTTCGCAAGGCGCGCTGGTAGAAACAGGGCGTGAGCTGGATATTGCCGTAGAGCGAGAAGGGTTCATAGCCGTGCAAGCACCAGATGGCACCGAGGCATTCACCCGCGCTGGGTCTTTACACATTGATAGTGTAGGTATTTTGCGTACCGGCAATGGCTTGCCGGTGTTAGGCAATGGTGGGCCAATAGCCTTACCGCCAGCAGAAAAAATAGAAATGGCAGCCGATGGCACCATTACGCTAATTCCCCTTGGTGAAGGTAAAGAAGCCACAGTACAAGCCGACAGGGTCAAACTTGTTAACCCTGATGTGAATACGTTAACCAAATCTGAAGATGGGTTGTTACGCGCACTTGAAAACGACGGTGAAGTGCAAGCCGACGGTACAGTTCGTATTGTTTCTGGCTTTTTAGAAGCGAGTAACGTGAATGCCGTTAATGAACTGGTCAGTATGTTAGAGCTTTCTAGGCAATATGAAATGCAAGTAAAAGTAATGCAAACAATCAAACAGAATTCAGAAAGTTCATCAAAACTATTGCAAATGAATGGGTAGGTAACTTAACCACACTATTCGCTACACACGCAACGCAAGAATTGAACATGAGGTGAGATATGCACGCAGCATTATACGTAAGTAAAACAGGTTTAGCCGCACAAGATACTCGGCTAACAACCATTGCCAATAACCTTGCGAACGCATCCACCGTTGGTTTTAAGCGCGATAGGGCCGTGTTTGAAGATCTTCTCTATCAAATACAACGTCAGCCAGGCGCGCAAACAACTGAAGAAACACAATTGCCGTCTGGTTTGCAGTTGGGCACAGGTGTTCGAGTAGTAGGAACACAAAAACAATTTACTCCCGGTAGTTTACAAGTTACAGGGCAGTCACTTGATGTGGCTATAGATGGTCGAGGCTTTATTCCTGTATTGCAGCCCGACGGTACAGTTTCTTATACACGTGATGGTCAATTTCATTTAGATGGTCAAGGGCAGGTGGTGAATGCTAGCGGCTTGCTTATTCAACCTGCTATTACCATTCCAGATAATGCCGAAACAGTCACCATAGGTACAGATGGTGTAGTAAGTGCCTCTGTAAGAGGTGAGCCTGCGCCCGTTGTGTTAGGTAATTTACAAATAGTCGATTTTGTAAACCCAGCTGGTTTACAAGCCATTGGTGGCAATTTATTTCTCGAAACCGCTTCAAGCGGTAACCCCATTCAAGGCACACCCGGTGAAAACGGATTGGGCTCAATTAAGCAAGGCATGCTAGAAAATTCTAATGTGGATATTGTAGAAGAAATGGTGAATATGATTACCACACAGCGCGCCTATGAAATGAACTCAAAAGTGGTATCTACTTCCGATCAGATGCTGCAATTTATTACGCAAAATATCTAATTCATGTTAGCGATTAAAAGGGTGAGGGCGATGGTTAGTCTAAAAAATACATACAAAGCGCTTATTGCCGTTAATTGCTCGCTATTTTTTTCAGGTTGTGTGGTTCATCAACCGGTTGCACCCGGCGACCCGTATTATGCGCCCGTATTAAGTACCAGCTCACAAGCGCAACCGCCAGCAAATGGTTCGTTGTACTCACCCAATTCATCTATCGACCTTTTTAGCGACAGAAAAGCACTACGTGTTGGCGATATTATTACGGTGGTATTGCAAGAACGCACCTCGTCTAAAAAGTCATCCAATATTGGCGTGAAAAAAGATAACGATATATCGCAAGGCTCGAGCACTGTATTTGGAACGACTCCCGGCTTGGGTAACCTTGGCTTAGGGCTAGATGTACAGGGCGAGCGAGAATTTAAAGGCGAAGCCGACTCCGACCAAAGCAATCAGCTTACTGGCAGCATCACTGTAACAGTGGTCGAGGTGTATCCCAATGGCACCTTGTCCATTCGCGGCGAAAAATGGATGACGTTAAACCGCGGCGATGAGTTTATTCGGGTAAGCGGCTTAGTAAGGCCCGATGATGTGGGCCCAGATAACACGGTAGTGTCTACCAAAATCGCCAATGCGCATATTAGTTATTCCGGTGAAGGTGAATTCGCAGATTCGCAAAAAATGGGTTGGTTAACACAGTTCTTTAATGGCCCAATTTGGCCATTTTAAACGAAGGTGAAAAATGAACATTACCGTACGCCAAGTTTGTAAACAGAGCTATAGAGCAATTGCTAGCACTTTACTGAGTGCTCTATTTTTATTTGGTTCACATGCTAGTGCAGAGCGAATAAAAGACTTAACTTCGGTTGAGGGGGTGCGTTCCAACCAGTTAGTTGGCTATGGGTTAGTGGTTGGTTTAGATGGCACCGGTGACCAAACAAACCAAACACCATTTACCACTCAGTCGTTTCAGGCAATGCTAAAGCAGTTTGGCATCACTATTCCGCCCGGTGCAAAATTTCAGTTAAAAAACGTTGCTGCTGTGGCGATTCATGCAGAGCTTCCAGCTTTTGCAAAACCCGGTCAAACCATTGACATAACCGTTTCCTCTATTGCCAACGCCAAAAGTTTACGTGGTGGTAGTTTGTTGCTCGCGCCCTTAAGAGGTCTAGATGGCAATGTATATGCTGTGGCACAAGGCAATCTTATTGTGGGTGGCTTTGGTGGTGAAGGTAGAGATGGCTCTAAAATTACTGTAAACGTGCCTAGTGTTGGCCGCATTCCCGGTGGCGCCATGGTGGAGCGCGCAGTAGCAACGCGATTTGGCGGTGACGATCGCATTGTTTTTAATTTACATACGCCAGATTTCACAACAGCAAAGCGATTAGCCGATACTATCAATGATATGTTAGGGCCAGAAGTTGCTATGCCAATGGATGCTGCATCCATTGCCGTGCGTGCGCCGCAAAACCCTGCACAGCGCGTAGAATTTTTATCGCTGCTCGAAAACCTTACGTTAACGCCAGGTAATTCAAGCGCCAAAATTATTATTAACTCGCGCACCGGTACCATTGTAGTTGGGCAGCATGTGCGTGTGTCGCCAGTGGCTGTTACGCACGGCTCGCTTACGGTTACCGTTAAAGAAGATGTAGAGGCCAGCCAGCCCAATGCTTTTGGTGGTGGTGAAACAGTGGTGGTGCCAAATAGCCGCGTAGAAGTCGTAGAAGAAAATGGCCCAATGTTTAAATTTAGCCCAGGGCCCACGCTAAACGATATAGTTCGCGCGGTTAATGAAGTAGGGGCGGCGCCTGGTGACTTAATGGCAATTTTAGAAGCACTAAAACAAGCTGGTGCTTTAAAAGCCGAAATAGTGGTGATCTAAATGAAAATGGACTCATCGAGCTTATTACCTCCAACACTTCCTTCTGCAGATGTTTATACCGATTTAAACAGTTTGCAGAATATAAAAAATACCGAAAATAAAGATGAGGCGCTTAAAAAAGTTGCGCAGCAGTTTGAATCCATCTTTGTGAATCAAATGCTAAAAAGTATGCGTGAGGCCAACGCAGTATTTGAAGAAGATAGCTTGTTTAACAGTCAAGAATCCAATTTCTATCGTGATATGCACGATCAACAATTGGCACTTACCCTTTCTCATGGTAGGGGAATGGGTGTAGCTGATGCGCTATATCGCCAGCTTTCCGGCCAAAAATACGGAAACACGGAGCGTGTAAACACCAGTGTGGCAAGCTATCAGGCATCACCGGTAAATGCAGTGACTAAGTATCACTCGCCAGATAATATGAGTGCGGCTGCACCTAAAGGCGAACGCAGCGCTATGGCCACTTCGCCAGACGATTTTATTCAACAAATGTTGCCCAATGTAACTAAAGCGGCAGAAAAATTAGGCGTAGAGCCTGAAGTACTTATTGCACAGGCTGCGCTTGAAACAGGTTGGGGTGAAAAAGTAATTGCCGATAAAAATGGCCAGCCCAGCAATAATTTATTCAATATTAAAGCTCATAATGGTTGGCAGGGTAATGCTGTAACCGCTGAAACCTTAGAGTTTGCTAATGGTAAATTTGAAAAAGAAAAAGCAGCATTTAGGCAATATGGCAGCATAGAAGAAAGTGTGAATGATTACGTTAGTTTTATTCAGGGTAACCCGCGTTATCAAGATATTGCCACTGGTAATAAAACAGCCGAAGAGTATATTAAGGGTATAACCCAAGCGGGTTACGCCACAGACCCAGCTTATGCAAACAAGGTTTTAAGCGTATTGGAGCGCGTTGCAGATAAAGTAAAAGCGCTATCTGGCAACACCTCGGATAACGGGTAGAGGTGATCTATGGCTGGTGATCTACTAGGTATAAGTGTTACGGGGCTGCGGGCTAGTCAAAGCGCGTTAAGCACTACTGGACACAATATTTCTAATGCAAATGTTGATGGTTACAGCCGTCAGCGCGTTATTGCGGAAACTAACCCCGCAACCCGGGCCGACGGTGGTTACGTGGGTAATGGGGTAAACGTAGCTTCTATAGAGCGAATTGTAAACAGCTTCGTTACTACTCAATTGCGAACAGATTCAACCTTATACTCCGATTTAAACACTTATCACGACTTGGTCTCGCAGCTAGACAACTTACTCTCCGATGAGAATACAGGGTTGTCTGGTGCATTAGGAACTTTTTTCGCAGCAGTTCAAAATGGTGCAGATGAGCCTAGCTCGGTGCCAGTTCGGCAATTAGTTATTAGTGAATCGGAAAACTTGGCCAGTCGGTTTAATACAATACATTCACGTTTTGCAGCTATTGAAGAAAGTGTGGAAGAAGGGTTGCAGGTAGCCGTTGCAGAAGCGAACGCCTTGGCAAAAAACATAGCGGATATAAACCGTAAAGTGGCGGAAGCTTTTGGTTCGGGCGATAAGCCAAACGATCTATTAGATCAGCGTGATGAGACTATTTTAAAGCTGTCAAAAATTATTTCTATACAAACTTTTACTCAAGGTAATGGTGAGGTAAATGTACTTATTGGTAACGGACAAAACTTAGTAGTAGGGGATACAGCGAGAACGCTTGGCTTAGTTGACAGCGAGGAAGATGCAAGCAAGAAAGACCTTACGTTTACCACAGGGGGGAGCGTTCAGGTACTTACAAATATAGTTTCTGGTGGTGAAATAGGAGGCCTGCTACGATTCCGCGATACCGCAATGACTGACACCTATAATGAGTTTGGACGTATTGCTGTTACTCTGGCTGATACTTTTAACAAAATTCATACGCAGGCCATTACACTTGATAACGAATATGGTGAGGACTTTTTTAAATCTGTAAATGAACCAATTACCGCTGCCAATAGAGTAATCGGCGATTCCAATAATTCTGTGGCCACCAATAGGCAAATGTATTTGAATATTGTTGACAGCACTGAGTTGGAAGCGTCTGCCTATGAAATTGAATTTCAGGCGGGTGGTCGCTACACCATTACCCGTTCATCTGACAATGCCAGCGTTACCAGCGGTATTTTACCTGGGAATTATCCTACATCGATTGCTTTTCGAGGGTTAGAGCTCGAGATACAGTCGGGCACTTTTACCGCAGGAGATAGTTTTTTATTGGAAGGTGTAAAGAACGGAGCAAGGGACTTTAGTTCGAATATTGCCGACCCTAGGGATTTAGCATTTGGTAGTCCAATAGTAACCCATACGTCTCTAGGGAATTCTGGGTCTGGGATTATTTCACCAGGAGAGGTGTTATCGCTTACGGATAGCAACGGCGAATTATTGCCGTTATTAGCTAATGCTGGCGAAATGTCGCCGCCTTTATTAATTCGTTTTAACACACCAACTAATTATGATGTATTGGATAACAGCGACCCAGGTAATCCTGTTCAACTCGATCCGCCATTGCGAGACCAAAATTTCGTAGTAGGTCGATCTAACCCTGTTTTTCCGACCGATTCGGGTGAGCGTCTAGTGAATTCGGGGGGCGCAGTAATAGGCATTGAAGAAGGCCGGTCGGCAGTGGTAGGTACTGGGGGCGTATTAAACAATAACTACCCATCGGAAGTGTTTACATTTACTTTACCGTCGCAAACCCAAGCGGGGGCGGCAGTAACTCAGACTATCTATACGCCACCGAATGCAAGTGCGCGTGAGTTGGCATCATTATTAAGTAATGTACCTGGTGTATCGGTTAATGCTTCAAATTATATAGAGCTATCAAACTTTCAAGTGAGTTATGTTGAACCTTTGCAGTTAAGCTTAAATGGCACAGATCTTTTAGAGTATGAATTTGACCCCATTACAAGTACAAATGTGTTAAGTGCAAACGTGCCTGATCCTGCGGTTAACCCTGATGAATTTAATAATTATATTGAAAGCCGAATTAATTCAGACGCTAGCTTTGCACAAAATGGGATTTACGCGGTATCCGCAACCGATGAATTGACGGGGTATAGCGAGGTTAGGATCTTTGCTACCGAAGGCGATAACCTTCAAATGGACTTAATTGCTGCTGCGAATGAATCCTTAGATGTTGGCGACGGTTCCAATAGCAATGTACGACTCACAGGTGCTGGCGCTGGGGTTACATCATCTATTGTAAGTGGCGGTAAGTTTGATATCGCTATGGCCGACGGGGTTTCTCTTACTACTTTCCCTCCTCAAAGCCGGTTACTAGGTGATACCACGGCTGAAGACTTCGCTAAAAACCGTTATATGGGAATTCAGGTAAATTTAAGCGGTAAACCTCAGGCTGGTGATAGTTTTACCTTGGATTTTAATATCGATGGCGCAATGGACAATCGCAGCGCTTTGGCACTTGTGGCAATTCAAAGTAGTAATTTAGTTCAAGGGAAAAGTGCAAGTCTTTCTGAGAGTTACGGTTCGTTAATTGAACGCGTTGGTATAGATACTAGCTCCTCTAGAATTAACATGGAGGCTAGTAAACAAGTTTTAGAGCATACCACAGCAATGCGCAATTCTATTTCTGCGGTAAATCTAGATGAAGAAGCGGCAAACTTAATCCGTTTCGAGCAAATGTATTCCGCAAACGCCCAAGTTATCTCTGTGGCACGAAATTTGTTTGATACTTTGATAAATTCCTTTTAAGGGTGAAACATCGTGCGTATATCTTCGCTGCAAATATTTAATATCGCGAACAGTGGCATGGCTGATGCTAATCAGGCCATGGTGAAGACGCAAGAGCAGCTCTCTACCGGCAAGCGTGTTTCAACGCCCTCGGATGATCCCGTAGCTTCCACCAAAATTATTCAATTAACTGAAGAGTTGGCCAATATAAATCAATATGGCATTAATAGTGACCTAGCCGAAAATAGCATTGTGTTACAAGAGTCTGCGCTTGAAGCGATAAATAACTTAATTGTCAGAATGCAGGAACTAGCCGTACAGGCGGGTAACAACGCAACATTGGGGCCTACCGAGTACAAGGCGCTTGCTGCCGAAGTAGACAGTCGTTTAGAAGAGTTACAGAGCTTGCTAAATACTAAAGGGCCTGGCGGTGACTATATTTTTGGCGGTTATCGTTCAACCACAGAGCCATTTAGCGGAACTGCAAGTACTGGCTTTAGTTATAATGGTGATGAAGGGCAAAAATTTGTAAAAATAGCGAACAATACTCATATTGCCGCTAGTGATTCTGGCAAAAAAATATTCGTTGATATACCAAGCGCAGAAAATACAGTGCGTACTTACCCTAGTTCTAATAATCGCTCTTCTCCGCCAGTAGAGGTGTCTGTTGGTCAAGTATTTGATCAAGAGGCTTACGACGAATTCTATCCTGAAGATATTGTTATTTCGTTTAACCATGAAAGCACGGTGGTGCCGGCAGGAAAAAACTACACGGCAACCGAGCGCTCGACCGGCAAAGTTATTGTTGCTAATCAGCCGTTTCGCTCTGGTGAATTAATTGAGTTAAAGGGCGTACGCTTTGCTGTAGTGGGTGAACCAGCCTCTGGAACTGCAGCGCAAGCAGCTTTACTTAATTTTGATGCAGACGGTGTCGACGCAAGACCCATTGATTTTACTGCAACCCCAGAGACATTCGACATAACTGTTCGAGGACGAAAAGAAACACTGGTATTGGACGGCCCTATTAACAGCGCTGCAGACCTATCAACTGTATTAAATTCTGCGGGTAACGGTAATGCTGCTGCCCTAGCTAGATTGGGCGTGGCGGTAGATGCTACGGGGTTTAATATGCCAGCAGGGCTCCAAATTACGCTATCGAATGGTTCTGCAAACACTAACGCAGCGCTCGGTGTTACATCCGCTACTCAGAGTGTATCCTCTGGCGGTGTGACAGCTGTTGCCGGTGACCGAATATTTATTGAAGCAACCAATAAACAAGATGTACTTACAACTCTGGCGCAAATGAGTGAATCGATGAAGACCTACGAGGGTGGCACCGAAGATAGACGGTCTATTGAAAAGGTGATTGCTTCCACACTTAAGAATCTATCTAACGCACAAACATCTATATCGAATGTCACTTCTGAGCTTGGTGCCAGATATAATACAATTGATAGTACACGATCACTTCATTTAGACTCGGAAGTTGTTATAAATAAATTTCTAGCAGACTTAAGAGATGTAGACTACGCCGAAGCAGCTACGCGTTTAAGTGTCGAAACCCTTGTGTTACAAGCTGCGCAGTCTTCTTTTGTGAGGGTTTCTCAGCTCACGCTATTCTCGCAGTTATAGTCCTGTATCTTTGAGTATTAGTAGAATAAATGGTTTTGTGCTGAGATTAGTTGGCAGAGATGCATTTGTTTCTTCGCTATATGCTCTTACTTAATAGATAAAATCCATTTACTTCTTAGTTAATACCTCAAAAACGCTCTATTGTTACTTCCCATTATTTATAGCCGTAAAAAAATACCTCGTGTGTTTAACATGCGGCTTGGTTACTTAGCGTGTGAAGATATCAATTAGCTAATTAAGCTAAAGTGCCTATTTAATGTTCTAATCAATGTATCTTATTCAAGATAACTATTTAAGAATTAAATCCAGTCCAATCTAATTCAATCCAACAAGGCCAGTAATATTGAGCGCCTTTAGATTCTATTATTTATTGCTCATGTTCGCTGTTTGTATCTGGTTTGTGGAAAATTGTTGCCGCTTCTAGTTTACATCTCTTGCCGCCTTTTAATAAAAACGCCTTTAAAAGCCGTAAAAAGTCGGTTTTTCCTTGTTGGCACACGCATTGCAACTAACCAGTTAGCTTGATATTTAAACAACAAGCACGAAACGATTATTGTTAAGTCAGCGTTTTCGTTGTTAAAACGTTACAGGAGATTTGTTATGCCTTTAGTTATTAATACAAACGTCGCAGCTTTAAATGCACAGCGACAACTTGTGGCATCCGGCAATGATATGAGTGAAGCAATGGAACGATTGTCATCTGGTAAACGCATTAACACTGCGCGAGATGACGCTGCTGGCCTCGCTATATCGAACCGAATGACCTCTCAAATTCGTGGCTTGGATCAAGCTGTTCGAAATGCAAACGACGGTGTCTCAATGATACAAACCGCAGAAGGTGCTTTGGACGAAGTAACCAATATTCTGCAGCGTATGCGAGAACTGTCGATCCAGTCTGCTAACGGAATTTATTCCGATACAGACAGAAGTACTTTGGACGCTGAAGTACAACAACTAAAAGCAGAAGTGGATCGCATTGCAAAATCTACTTCTTTCAACGGTCAACCTCTGCTGGATGGTAGTTTAGGTAGTGTTTCTTTACAGGTAGGTGCTGAAGCTAACCAAACAATCGCGTTAGAAATACCCGGGTTTAATACTTCTTCGTTAGGTGGAGCTTCTGGCGATATAGTGGGTGGAGAAACTGCAGCTGGGTTAACCACTCTTGCACTGTTTGACACTGCAGATGCCGCCCATACGCTCTATGTAAACGATACTGCCATTAGTGATTTATCTAACGGAACGACGTTAAACGATAAATTGGCGATTATAAATGCTGACCTAGACGGTAAAGGTGCGACCGCTTCTTCTCTAGTTTCTGTTGTGGGCACCACCCCTGGCAATGGTGTATTAACAGCTGGAGTTAGCTCTCTTACTCTCGCGTTGGTTGATGGCGATGGCAACAGCCAAAGTTACGTAATAACGGATACCAATAGTCTTGAAGACTTACGCGATAAAATTAACTCAGATACTACATTGGATGCAAAGATAAACGATGATGGTAAGTTAGTTGTAAGTAAAGATGATGGAACATCAATTGCTGTTACGGATGCAAGTGGTGCTTCTGGTCTTGCAACGGGCGTGACAACTAATTTCTCATTGGTACTAACAGATACCTCTGCGGAAAAGAACGGTGTTAAGTTTGAAGTCGGCGCTGCTAACGGTGCCGATATACAAGCGTTAGGGATCGATGTGCATGATGACAATGGCAATTTAACAGGTACCACCGTCACAAGTACATCTACCAACACTATTCAAAAGGGCGATCTACTCATTAACGGCGTGGCAATTCCAGCATTCACTGAAACTGGCGTTGCAGCAACAACGGTCGATGAAGTAATAGAGGCGATTAATTCTGTTTCTGATGATACCGGTGTAGTCGCGTACGAAACGGGTGGTAACACTGCGCAAATAAGTCTGCGTTCATCCACGGGCGACGAGATATCTATTGAGTATGGTGATAATGCTACAGCAGCAAACGTACTTGCTGCTACTGGTCTGCAAGAGCGTAATGCTGCAGAGGGAGGTGGATCTGTATCGGGTATATCCATTGGTACAGCTGCTGGCGCACAGAAATCTATCGATGTTATTGATAAGGCGCTAGAACAGATTAACTCGACAAGGTCGCAATTAGGTGCGGTAAATAACCGTTTAGATTTTACTATGTCGAATTTATCTAACGTAGCCGAAAAAACATCCGCTGCTAAATCGCGAATTGTAGATGCCGACTTCGCCAAAGAAACGTCCGAATTAAGTCGAGCGCAAGTGCTGCAGCAAGCGTCGCAAGCAATGCTTGCTCAAGCGAATGCTCAGCCTCAACAGGTGCTGCAGTTACTTCAGGGTTAGTAAATGGCAGTTAAGAATAGTTTAGGAAGAATGTGAATTACACAATTAAACCACCCAAAGGGTGGTTTAATTGCTTAACGGCCAAATATCTTTCCACATATAGCGGGGGATAGGTGAACTTGATCGATATGATATTTCCCACTGCTAAATCCATTCAAATCGTTAGTCACTGAATATAGATCAATAATACTTATATTCTTGAAACCAGTAGCCGATTCACTCAAAGATTGGTTGTAGGAGGCTATTAATACTTGTAACTCGTATAAAGCTTGTTCGTCAAGGTTAGCCTTTAGTGGCGCAGGAACGTTAAAAAGATAGGCCTGAATGTTTTTAGTGGCACAGGCTTCACTGACGTACTTACAGTATTGCTCGGTCAGGTCTCTTATTTGATTTGTTAATGCGGCTAACGTTTTAGAGTCTTTAAAATTGATAGATAGGTTTTTGTTTTTAGCCGATTTTTTAAAGGCGACCAGTATGCCTTCATCGCTGCGGCAATCAATTTCTCCTAACGACACTAATAATGTGCTGTTTTCGGCTTGCTTGGTTATGAGTTTCTTGAACTGAAACTTGTATTCGTTTTCTGCTTCATTCGCTAGATGCCACGCTTTACACCCAGTCATTAACTTTGGTGCCCCCCTATAAAGCTCGTTTTCTATTTGAATAGTCAAGTTGGCGTAGGTTAGGCTGTGGCTGTCTCCGGCAATACTAATGGGTGCTAATGCGGCGTCGGTTTCTAAATAAGGTATAGGCGCGAGTTTATAGTTTTCGATGAGAGCTAATAAAAATTGGCTATAGCCAACAATAAACTTATTTTGTTTGGGGGAGTAGGGTTTAGTTGAATAGTCGATTGTTGTCTCTAAGTATTTTTCACATGCTGCTATATCGTTGTCTATCCAGCAGTATGTGGCCAACGTAGTGTTTGATATAACAGCGTGCTCTGGGCTTGTCGAAGCTTCCTCATATAGTTTTTTGGCTTTATCTAGCTCGAGGTGTCGTTCGTGAGTAAAAGCTAGGTTGTTTATCGCTGTGTAGTACGATGGGTTTAAAGTAATTGCCTTTTTGTAGGCTTCCATCGCTTCAAGAATATTACCTTCGCTTTGCTCCAAGGATGCTAGGTTGTTGTGACCTTCAGGGTTGTTGGGTGCTATTTCAATTGCTTTTATAAAATACGTTCTAGCGTCTTTGTTTTGATGTTGTTCGAATAAGCACAACCCTAGGTTATTATTGGCATCAAGCCTATTGGGGGCCAAATGAACTGCGCGTCTAAATTTTTTCTCGGCATTGTATCTGTCTTGTAGGTACATATACATACTGCCTGCGTTTAAAATAGATTCTATATGGTCTGGTTTACATCTAATTGCATTTTCATAGCTGGATGCAGCTTTGTCGCACGCATACATATGCTGGTAGGCAAGCCCTAAGTTGTAGTGAGGTAATGCATTGTTTGGCTGAATTGCTATAGCTTTTTTCAAGTAGTGTAATGCTTTTTCGAAGTGCCGAGTTTGAATGTGCTTAACACCGAGCAAATGATTCGCATCTACATTGTTTTCATCGATTTCTAAAATAGCATTGTACAGGTTCTCTGCTTGTGTAAGCTGACCTTGATTATGGTGTTTCATAGCGCGTTCTAGTAGTACGCTTATTTGCTTCTGCTTAGGGGTTAGCGGTTGCTTATTAGTTTTTTTAGCGTTTTTTGTTTTCATTGTACGAAATATCCATAAAGTTGGCGGTTGCCTATGGGGCTAATTAAATTTATTTCTGCTATGGGCTTCTGCTTAAAGATTCGCTAATTCTTTAGGAGGGAATGTAGGTGGCTAAGCAGAGAATACACTCGTTATCGCGGAAACCTTCAATGGTATTTAGGTCTATATACCTATAGAACCTCCTCTCAATTAGTTTAGTCAAAAAACTGACTTTTGGTGATTTATTGTTAAATAAAGTTGCTCGCACGCCGGATTTCTAGCGCAAATATTAAGGATCAATCAATCCGTAATAAAAAATAGTTTTTAAAAATCAATTGGTCTAACAATATTTTGGGTGTGAACGAGGCTTGAACCCGTGTTATCGCATCGTAGGGTTGGTATTTGATTTATGTAACCTTTTGAAAGTATTAGTTATTTTGTTACTTGAGGTGCGCGCTAGCCAATATTGAAGCCTCCTGCAGAGCTGCGAGAATTGTATTTAAGTTTCTTTGTCTTTGGCCGAAAAGATTGGTAACAGACACAACATGTATTAATTGTCTTGTTTGAGGCCATGCTAGTCGTTGCGGCTAGTTATTCGAAACTACAGAAGGAGGCGTATCATGCCTTTAGTTGTTAACAGTAACATTTCTTCACTAAACGCTCAGCGACAAATGTTAAAAACCGGCGCAGAACTTGATCAAGCAAGTGAGCGCTTAGCATCCGGTAAGCGTATTAACTCGGCAGCAGACGATGCCGCAGGTTTAGCGATCTCTAACCGTCAAACCTCCACAATTCGAGGGCTTGATCAGGCAATACGTAATGCCAATGACGGTATCTCCATGATACAAACTGCCGAAGGTGCGCTAGACGAGACAACTAACATTCTCCAGCGTATGCGGGAGCTAGCGATTCAATCATCGAACGGTATTTATTCAGATACAGACCGAGCTACATTGAACGCTGAGGTTCAACAGTTGAAGGCAGAGATTGATCGAATTGCTGATACCACAGCTTTTAACGGTCAGAATATTCTTGATGGCTCTCTTGGAAACGTAAGCCTTCAGGTAGGTGCCGAAGCTAATGAGACAATAGGTGTTTCAATTGGTGGTTTTAGCACCAATTCGATTGGTGGCTCAGGTGGAGATATCATTGGTGAAGCTTCAACGGGTTTAGCTGCGTTGAATTTCTTTACTGCAGCGACAACCGCTACCACGTTAGTAATTAACGATGTAAGTATGACTAGCTTGGCGGATGCGGCAGCAGGCTCCACCCTAAATGAAAAACTATCTACTATGAACGCTTTGCTAGAAGGTAAAGGCGCAGAGGTATCTACTTTAGTTTCTGCGGAAATGGATTCGGTGGGTAGTGGTGTTCTATCTGGTACAACTACGGTCGAGTTTACTGTTGTTGACGGAGCAGGGAATACACAGAACTACTTCATTGGCGGTACCACTAGTGTTGATGAGTTTATAGACAAGGTAAATGCAGAGACCACGCTTACCGCTTCGGTTAATGACGCTGGTAAAATGGTATTTTCAGCCGAAAACATAGTAAGTCTACAGATTCAAGATGGCTCGACGAATACCGGTGCGACTGGTGCCCCAGATAACGATGAAACCTATAACTTCCGTTTAGTGGTAACCGATACAAGCTCTGATGGTGCGGGCGTAAAAATTGAAAAAGGAGATGGCCTTACTACAGAAACCGGTTTGGCTGATCTAGGCATTGATGCGCAAGATGACGAAGGTAATTTGCTGGGTGTGACGGTTACCACAGCAACAACCGGTACCACCATAAACGAAGGCGATTTAATCATTAATGGTGTAGAAATCGGTCAAATCGATTCGGGTGCTTCGGCCGCTGCTACTGCAGATGCCGCTATTATTGCTATTAACAAACTTTCCGCTGAAACAGGTGTAATTGCCTACGAAGTGGGAGGGGACCCCGACCGAATTGCGCTTAGTTCTACTACAGGTGGAGAAATATCAGTTAAGTACGGTGATAACGCAACCGCCGCGAACATAGTTGGTATGGTTGGTTTTCAAGAGCGTAATGAGGCTGCAGGTGCTGGTTCTGTAGCGGGTATCAACATATCTACTGCTTCGGCAGCGCAAAAGGCAATTGATGTAATTGATAGTGCTTTGGAGCAGATCAACACAACTCGATCTGATTTAGGTGCGATCAATAACCGCTTAGACTTTACTGTTTCTAACTTAGCAAACGTTTCTGAAAATACGTCTGCTGCTAGGTCGCGAGTTGTGGATGCGGATTTCGCTGCAGAAACTGCTCAGCTAAGTCGGGCGCAAGTACTACAGCAAGCTTCGCAAGCGATGCTTGCTCAGGCTAACGCTAGGCCACAACAAGTTCTATCTCTTCTACAGTAAGTAAAAATCTTAGGCCTAGCGTCTAAATGATTTACTTCGTATAGAAGGTGGGCAAAAGTGGGATAGATCCTGCTTTTGCCATTTTGAATGAGGATTAACCCATGACTGAAGTTAGATCTGTTTTACCTGTCGGCCAGTTAATGGCTGGTTCTGCTTCATCACGCGGGACGACGGATGCACAAGTGAAAGTAAGCGGTAAGGAATTGCCGCTACAACCGGAAAGTCTTGACCAAACTGACGACAATCTTAATAGCGAGGCAGTATCAAAAGTACCTTCAGAAACTATTGAGACCGCTGTCACCAACGTAAATGACTTTATTCAGTCGGTAAATAGGAATTTGCAGTTTACTGTAGACGAAGATTCAGAACGAACAGTTATTAAAGTGCTGGATGGTACGTCTGGAGAGCTGATTAGACAGATACCGGAGGATATTTTCCTTGAGCTTGCAAGAAGATTAAGGCAAGACGGAGAGCTACAGTTGCTCAATGTTCGCAGTTAATTATTCTTCGTCTCAATAGAGGGGGTGTATTTTGGGCGCTTAGCTAAACTTGGCGCCTTTTGTGCATTCTATGATAGAAGTTTTAGGTTATATAAATTAGGTACTTAGATCGCTAGCTTACAAGTAAGCCCAAGCCGCGGGGTTTGGGCTACACTTGTGGAAGGCGCCGTTGTTAGTTAGCTTTCGTGAATATCTAATGGAACAGCTAATGCAGAGCGCGGTTTTTGTTTCTAGGCGTCGCTGACGAGGTGACAATATGATAGACAACAATATTATTCAGTCGATTGGTGCTGGTTCTGGCATCGATACAAACAACCTCGTCAAGCAGTTGACCAGTATTGAAAAAGCTGCCCCTCAAAATAGAATTGATAAAACACGCGATTTAACAGAATCAAAAATATCTGATTTCGGCAAGTTAAAAAGTGCGCTTTCTACCCTGAAAGATGCAACTAAAACATTAACAGACCCCGAAGGCTTATTTAGCAAAACAGCTTCGTTCACAGAAAGCGATGCATTGGTACCCGTTGAGTTAGGCACAGATGTGCAAACTGGGTCCTATACGTTTGAAGTGAACGCTATTGCCAAATCACAATCTCTCAGCTCAACGTCTTTTGCCTCCATAACCGATACCGTGGGTGAGGGGACGTTAACTATCCGTTTAGGCGCTGTAACTACCGATGTAAACGGAGAAATGACAGCGTTCTCTGCCGATGTAGAAGAAGACGCGATAGAAATAGTAATAGACAGCAGCAATAACTCGCTCTCTGGCTTGCGCGACGCTATTAATAATTCAGATTCAGGTATCCAAGCAACCATTGTAAACGACGGTTCAGGCTACAAATTGCAAATAAAAGCTGCTTCTGGTGCAGCGAATGAACTAGAAATAACCGTAGCGGAATCTGGCGGTACGCCTACAAATGAAGATGCGAATGGTTTGTCTCGATTCGCGTTTAATACCACTGTATCTCAGTTAACCGAAAATCAGGGGGGGCAAGATGCCTCGTTAACGCTGAACGGTTTGGCTATAACCAGAGAAACCAATAAAGTAGAAGATGTTGTAGAAGGGTTAACCTTAGATATATTAAAAGCGGCACCAGGCGAAGAAATAAACATAACAATTTCTGACGATAAAGCCTTTGCAGAACAAAATATACGCGACTTTGTGGAGGCCTATAACCTATTTTTGGAAGTGTTAGAGCCTATTTTCGGTACCTCTGAAGTCGAAAACGACGAGGGCGAAACAACCACCGTTACAGGATCGCTTGCTAAAGATTCACTGGCCAAGTCTATACTCTCCCAAATTCGATCTACAATCGCCTCCTCAATACCTGGGCTTGGCAATTCTGATTTTACTTCGTTAACTAATGTGGGCATTCGAACTGAACTGGATGGAACATTGAGTATTGACGAAGATGACTTTTCTAGTGCCTTCGATACGAACTTTGAAGATGTTCAAAAGCTATTTGCACCTACCACATACTCCTCAAGTGGTGAAATATTTATTAATAGTTATGGGAAAAATACCACTGCAGGAGAGTACGAGGTAAATATTACGACTGCACCAGATCAAGGTTATTATAACGGCGGGGATATAGACGATACAGAAGCGACCTTCCCGAACTTTGACTCTTCAGCAAAAACTTACGATTTCAAAATAAGCGTAAATGGTAATACCTCGGATACACTAGTTATTCCAAGTGCTGTATATGCAGATAAAGATGAAATGGCAGCCGCACTGCAAACGTTAATAAATGCCGACGAAACGCTCGCAGCCAACGCAGCTACAGTTACAGTAACCTATGACTCAATAAACGACCGATTTGATATTACTTCTAATAAATATGGCGCTAGCTCGACTGTTGAAATAACTGAAGCAAGTGCATCGACATCAAGCGACTTAGGTCTTGCGGTGGCAGCGGGTACACCTGGTGTTACCGTTGTCGGCACCATAGATGGAGTAGCAGGGTTTGCGTCTGGTAATGTGTTGCTCCCAAAACTGGGCGAGCCAGCAGAAGGTTTAGCGCTGGTTATTGGTAAAAATTCCTCTACTGGCACAGTTAATTTTTCTCGCGGTTTTGCCGGAGAGTTGGATGAGCTTATTACTAGCTTTCTCACAGCGGGTGGAGTGATTGATCTACGTGAAGACAGCCTAGAAAGTGATCTTGATGATTTAGATGAAGATCAAACCTCACTAGATCGCAGAATGACAGCCTACCAAGAACGGCTTATTCAGCAGTTTATTTCGATGGAAAGAATTTTGAACAGTTTGAATAGTTCAGGATCATTTTTAGATAATTTAGTGAATACTTTGCCGTTTACTGCGAAAAGAGATTAGCAAAGTAACTTAAGAATATTTAATGGCGAATGCGAAATATTGCTAAATATTTGCTTTGAATGGCCGAAAACCATTAAGAAGATAACAAATACTCATAGCAAATTTTGCACAGGTATCACCCTGGAAACTAAATTTTAAATTTCCTTTAGGTTGTTGCCCCGCAAATTTAACCACAGAGGTAGACCCGTGAATACACGCCGAGCATTAAACTCTTATGCCAAAGTAAGCTGTGAGGCTAACATTGGTGTGGCGTCACCCCATGAGCTAATACAAATGCTTTACGACGGAGCTTTGCAGCGGATAGTGCAGGCCAAAGGCGCTATACAGCACAATCAAGTAGGTGTTAAAGGCAAGAAAATTAATGAAACAATAGCTATTATTAACGGGTTGCGGGAAAACTTGGATTTAGATAATGGCGGCGATCTCGCTAACAATATGGAAATGCTCTACATCTATATTCTCTCTGTACTAAACAAAGCTCATCAAAAAAACGACATCGCTTTACTGGATGAAGCTGCGCAATTAATTGGTAATATGGCTTCCGCCTGGCGTGAAATATCCCCTTCAAAAGTAACAGAATCCTCTTTGTAACATTCTTTGTAAAACATAGGGTACCAATTGGCACCCTATGTGCATTTATATCTATACCAGATAAAAACAGGCGAATTATTGCCGCTCCTACTTATTTGAGCGCTGTGCTAGTTTTTACTTTTGGTTAACAGATGTTCACTGGTTAATTACTGTGCGTAATGACTAACGACTTGTTTTTCTGGCTATGTGGTGTGCTTGGCACCTTGGTTGGAGTCGAAGGCTAAGTAGTAGTGTGAGAGTAAGCATCTGCGTAAAAACACCTATACATACTATCGGTTGATGGAGAACGTTATGTCTTTACCACAAACCAAAGCGGCGCAATATATTCAGCTACATGCCGAATCTCTTACTTCGCATCAAATAATTTCTTTGTTGCTTGATGGAGCTCTAGAGCGTGTAGAGCATACCAAGCTGGCTCTACACAATAGCAATATTGATGATGCGCAATCGCTCAAAATAAAATTTTTAGGGATTGTTGAGGGTTTACAGGGCTACCTCGACGTAGAGCGCGGAGGAGACATTGCGGTTAACCTTTTCGCATTGTATAGCTACATTATTAAGCTTATTCAGCAATCTACTATCGAGAACTTAGCCGCCGGTATGGATGAGGCTCGGGTATTGTTGAGCGAGGTTAAAAGCGGTTGGGATGAGATGAACATCCAGCAGCAAAAAGTCGCTGTTTAAGAAAAGAGCAAATATGTTTTTATTGCTAAAAACGTCTAAAGAGTTTTTGGGATAGGCCGTTAGCCTAGATAGACTTTTCGTAAACGCCTATTTAGGAGAACACCATGAACTTGGTTACAGCTTCCCAATTTTCTTTAGCTCGTACACGAAAGCAATTGCAAGAGGCATTTAAAAGCAAAGATTGGCAAACCATAAGAGATGTGGATCGCCTTTTGGCGCAAAGCCTAAACGAAGCATTCGATGACTCCAATCGCGATACTCGTGCGCTAATTGAAGAATTAGAAAGAATTGTGAGCATCTACGGTGAGATGGTGGCATGTTTACCTGCACATGCAGGCAAATTGGCTGGACCTAGAGCAGAGTAGTATGTTTTTTGAGCGTCTCTACTGAGAAGGTTGACGCATTCTTGATCTAAGTAGGCTGGTGCTTTTTTAGCTAAAGCCTATAGAAACCTAGCTTTCCCCCTAAAATTCATCTACGTCAACAGGCGATAGATATATCAAAATTTTCCCGTCAGAAATTTGACCAATGCCAGTTCGTTGACTATTACTAAGTTAAGGAACGGTCGGTTCGCGTTATTTGTCAATAAACGGTCGGCTAGATAATCAATAGCGGTTATTTCTTTGCTTAGCTTTTTTGCCATTGTGGCAATCACTTAATTCGCTGTATAAGTGCGCTAGCTGGCAATATTGGGAAGATTAATATAGATGTTAGGTGACAAAAAAATACTCATTGTCGAAGACGACGCGACTCGATTACACGATTTAGTGGTGATAATCGACTTTTTAGGGGAGAGCCCCATACAAACGGCGTTTTCGAGCTGGCAAGATATTGCCGCTCAGGCCGCTGACGACGAAGTCGGCATGATTATTCTTGGCAATACCCACGGCGGGGAAACGTTAAAACAACATTTAGAGGGTATAAAAAACACTTACGAGTTAAAGCCTGTTGCCGTAGTAGGCGAATATGGCGATATAAACCCCGAATGGGACCCGTACCTGCGCCATATGGCCATTGGTACCCTAGAGCTGCCAATTACCTACAATGCCTTAATAGATGCCATGCATAGGGCGCAGCGATTGAACGTCGCGAGGGATGCCGCGCGCGGGGGCTTGGCATCTAGACCAACCCATCTGTTCCGCAGTCTGGTGGGCACCAGTCGCGAGGAGCAAACGGTAAGGACAATGATGGATCAGGTTGCCGATACCGATGTAACTGTACTTATTCAGGGCGAATCGGGTACGGGCAAAGAAGTTGTGGCACGCAACCTTCACTATAATTCCCCGCGTAGAGACAAGCCATTTGTGCCTGTTAACTGCGGTGCTATTCCGGCAGAGCTGCTAGAGAGTGAGTTGTTTGGGCATGAGAAAGGCGCGTTTACAGGGGCTATTAACGCGCGAGCGGGGCGTTTTGAACTCGCTGAAGGCGGCACATTATTTTTAGATGAAATTGGCGATATGCCACTGCACATGCAAGTAAAAATATTGCGTGTACTGCAAGAGAAATCCTACGAGCGAGTAGGGGGTAACAAATCGTACCCCACCGATGTGCGCATTATTGCCGCTACCCACCGCGATTTAGATGTAATGATTGCAGATGGAAGCTTTCGCGAAGATTTATACTACCGTTTAAATGTGTTTCCCATAGAAATGCCACCATTGCGCGAGCGCGCAGAAGATATTCCGCTACTTATAAACGAGTTAGTAAATCGCTTAGAAAGCGAACACCGTGGCTCCATACGCTTTAACTCTGCGGCAATTCTATCTTTGTGTCGCCACCCTTGGCCGGGTAATGTAAGAGAGCTGGCCAACTTGGTGGAACGCATGGCTATTATGCAACCTTATGGCGTTGTGGGTGTGCAAGATTTACCTGCTAAGTATCGTCATGTAGAGCTTGAAGATGATGACCCGCTAGATGACCTAGAAAGCATGCCAGTTAAAACGACCATGGTTGGTGCGGGTGACGTGACCTTGTTGCCCGATGGTGGAATAGATTTAAAGGAATATATAACCGGCTTAGAGCAAAGTTTAATTCAGCAAGCGCTAGATGATTGTGGCGGTGTGGTGGCGAGAGCGGCCGATAGGCTTACAATTCGTCGAACCACTTTGGTGGAGAAAATGCGTAAATACGGGTTGCAGCGCAGCTAGTATTTTATTGCTTACAAGCGAAAGCGAACCCAAATATTTTAATGGGTTCGCATAATGCTCAGAGCTGTATTTTACATTTATTTAGTGGCGTATTTGTATGTTGTGCTCAACATTAATAGAGCCATCATCTTCAAGTACGCCATATTTACTGTTTTCGCAATTTACTACTACAACAATAGGGTCTTGAAATAGAGGCCGCCTTACAAATGCTAATCGCCAGCCAAATCCTTCTAACTGGTGCAGCGTAAGTCGCTGCAACTCCGATAAAATACTCTCGAGTACCTGCGTATTATTTTCTCTCTTTGCTCGTCGTTCTCGCTGACTTGCATTTTGCTCATAAGCGCTTGCTTCCATATGGCACTGCTCCAATTTTATTAATTGTAATTTTGTGACTCCGTATACATTAAGCATCGTTTGCAATCGGTTTTTAGTCAAAAACCGATTCGCACTTAAACAGAAGAGCTGAAAGCGCAAAAACATATAACGCCTAGTATTTAGGTCTACCCATATAAGCTTTTTATTGCTTAAGCCTATTAGGCAATGATTTAAGCGAAGCCTTGGAAGCAATGGTTGTAAAAAGCAATTTTAATAAGCCATGCCAAATTGCAAATTAGGTAAGTGAATACTCTGGGATGACCGTGAGCAAATACCGCATGGCCGAATGATAGTCGAATAATGTGATGCGCCTTGTTCGTACTCAATAAAGCTTCTAGTGCTAGTGGTGTAGATGCTGCCGCAACAAAACTTCTTCAGCGCCATATGTGCGGCTTTAAAGTAGACGTCAAAACGTCGCCATAACTGACTTGAGGCTATAGGTGTTATAACCTATTGAAAATTAACAAAAAATAAAAATGGCACTCACCTTGCAGTAGTTATATCTGCATACAGAAAATGATGGTTTTCTGGCGCATTGACAGTTCTGGAGGTAAAGCTGTGTCGTTGAGTGTAAGAAGTTCTGGTACTCCACCCGAATCGGGTACCCCTAAAATCGTTTCGGCAAAATTGCCTACGTCGCAATCTAACCTAGAAAGGTTGGAGGCGGCTTTTCAATTTTTTAACGATACCTCTTCTCAGCTCGCGCAATCTTACGAACTGTTGGAAAAGCGCGTATCGAGCCTTACGCAAGAGCTAGATGAAGTAAGCGAAGCTAAACAGCGCGCCCATAAAAATGAAGAGAAATTAGCGGGGCGCATGCAAGCCTTGCTAGATTTTATGCCCGGTGGTGTGATTGTGCTCGATCACCAAGGTTATATTGTTGAAAGTAACCCCGCTGCAAGGGCGCTACTAGACGACAAGTTAGATGGTGAGCTTTGGCGACATGTTATTAGTAAATGTTTTGCGCCTCGCAATGATGACGGCTTAGAGGTATCCACCAAAACTGGTAAGCGCATTAGTATCGCCACAAGCTCGATGGATAATCACGGCCAAATAATACTGCTAACCGATCAAACAGAAACCCGAGAATTACAGCGAAATTTAAGCCGCCACGAGCGTTTATCGTCAATGGGTAAAATGGTTTCTGCTTTGGCTCATCAAATTCGCACGCCTCTATCTGCAGCCATTTTATATGCAGGGCATTTAACCAATGGCTCTATCGCGCAAGCGAAAAAAGATACATTTGCAAAAAAATTATTGGGCCGTTTACAGCATATGGAGCGCACAGTGCGCGACATGATGCTGTTTGTAAAAAGCGAGTTACCGCTTAACGATGTAATTTCATTAGCCGATTTGGAAGTGGGTTTACGCGAGGCGAGCGAAGTGCCCATTCTTACATCTGCTGCCAAAATTACGTGGCGAAACACCCATCCCTCCACGCAAATCCGCTGCCACCGCGAAGCGCTTATTAGCGCAATAATGAATTTAATAAATAACGCCATTCAAGCATCCGATAAACCCATTACCATTCTCGTTAACCTAAGTGGTAGCCCAGAAAACCTAGAGCCTAAACGCGTGTGTATAAACGTAGTGGATAACGGGCCGGGGTTAGACAAGTCTGTGTTAGACAGCGCCATGGAGTTGTTTGTTACTACCAAAGCGCACGGCACAGGCCTGGGGTTAGCGGTTGTGCAATCTGTTGCCCGCGCCCACGGCGGTACTTTTTCTATTATGTCGCCACCTGAGTGCGGCACCAAAGCAACACTTATTTTGCCGGAGCACTGCGCAACACCCAGTGACGTGGCCGACATAACCAAACAACAATGCGGAGTATCCCATGACTAACCCAGCGCAATCCACAGGCCAATTGCTAAGCGAAGAATACGCCAGAGAAATAAAAATAATGGTAGTAGAAGACGATTTAGATTTACGCGAAGCCGTGGTCGACACGCTAGATTTAGCCGGTTTTAGTGTTGTGCAAGCCGCAAGTGCCGAGCAGGCCTTAGAGTTGTTGGAAGCTAGCCCTGATCAAGATTTAATAATATCTGATGTGAATATGGGCGCTATGAGCGGCCATGATTTATTGCGTAAAGTGCGCACCGATTACCCGCAAATACCGGTGGTGTTAGTGACCGCCTACGCAAGCATCAACGATTCCGTAGTCGCAATGAAAGAGGGCGCAGTCGATTACTTAGTAAAACCTTTCGAAACACAAGTACTCATCGACACAGTAAAAAAAGTAGTGGGTGGCAATACAAGTGCAAGCGATGAGCCCATTGCGAATGCGCCGGGTAGCCGTCAGCTTTTACAGCTTGCTTGTCGAGTAGCGCAATCCGATTCGACCGTGTTAGTCATTGGTGAATCTGGCACTGGTAAAGAAGTATTGGCGCGTTATATTCACACCAAAAGTAAGCGAGCCGATATGCCGTTTGTGGCGATCAATTGCGCTGCCATACCAGAGAACATGCTAGAGGCTATGTTATTTGGCCACGAGAAAGGCGCCTACACTGGGGCGTACAGCTCGGCACCCGGTAAATTTGAGCAGGCTAACGGTGGTACATTGCTATTGGACGAAATCTCCGAAATGGATATAGGCTTGCAAGCAAAGCTGTTGCGGGTGCTACAAGAGCGAGAAGTAGAGCGCTTGGGCGGTCGTAAAAGCATCAAGTTGGATGTGCGCGTAATCGCCACCTCTAACCGCGATATGCGCAGAGAAGTGGCCAACGGAAAATTTCGCGAAGATTTATATTTTAGGCTAAGTGTACTGCCTTTACAGTGGGCGCCACTACGCGACCGACGCGAAGATATCGTCCCGCTGGCAGAATCGTTACTTAGCCGTCATGCGGCCAAGCAACACAGGCAGGGCGTACAGTTATCGGATGATACAAAACACACCTTAGAAACCTACCCGTGGCCGGGCAATGTACGCGAGCTAGACAATGTAATGCAGCGGGCGCTTATTTTGCAGCCAGGCAATATTATTCATTCGCCAGACCTAGGGCTACAAACAGAAACACTTTACAGTGACAAGCCTTCGTTGGTGGATGATATTGCCACCTATAGCCAAAACGCCATTGCCGCTATTGCTCAGCCGCGAGCAGTCGAGGTGGCCCCAAAAGAATTGGATATACCAGAACCAGAAGGTGCGGTACTTGGTCACGATTTACGCAAACGTGAATTCGAGATAATCGTGCAAACATTAAGAGACGAGCGCGGAAGCAAGAAAAATACCGCTAAAAAGTTAGGTATTAGCCCCCGTACGCTTCGGTATAAGTTAGCTAGATTAAAAGAGGAAGGTTACGACCTGCAGCAGGCATTAAGTTACTCCTAGGGGGGGTAACGCTGCGCTGCAGTAAATGTATACACTTCAAAGTTAAAAAATAGTGTTTTGGCTAGCAAATAGGGGCATGTTTTTTAGCTATAACTTAAAAATATTTATAGCTATATGTATATTGTAAGGCTCTTATAACTTATTGTTTTAAAACGTGTTTTTTGCTGGTAAATTAGTCGTTGAATTCGAATAAAAAACAGGCGTTAATAATATTGCGCTGCTATCATTTTATTGTAATATCCGCGTAAGAGACTATTACTCGCTACAGAGTAATTGTTTACTTTGGCACTTCATTATCGCATTCCCAGAGGAGCATGAATTATGGGTGGTGGGGTCTTGGATAGTAACCTAGATATGACTGACGATATGGCGGAATCGGCGATCCTTGCAGAAGGTAATGCCCATTCTATTGACTCTCGACGACGTTTAGAAGATAAAATAGAAGAATTGCGTTTACGGCGAGAAATGCAAGAATTCGATTTTGACTTCGATTCGTAACAACAAATATTTTTAGCTCTTCAAATGGTCTGACTTGTCAGGCCATTTGTATTTTGGGGCAGTGTATTTTAGGGCTATATATTTGAGTCTATAAATTTCGGAGTTACGCTGTCTGGCAGCAATTTCCTACGTAGCATTTAGAATATTCGCGTTTTAATTTTCCTTCCGTTCCGCATTAATTTTATACAATATTTTTTTTACCGTATTTGTAATGCGGCAATTCCTTTCCTGCGGCCATTTCTGGCCCGTTTTGTGCAAAATCCCCTGTAACACGTTAAAAGCCTAAGCATTTCGCTAATTATTTGACGCATTAAAAAGTTTGGGCAATTAATTCAACAGTTTCACCAGAAAAGTGACAAAAAAATATCGCAGGTATGATTTATGACTGACCGAGTAGATATTAATCGCGTGCTTATGGAGATCCGATCCTTTAAAGCACAAAACCAGGCAATGAATTCTGTACAGGGTGTGGGCAACTCCCTTGAGGGCGTTAACAACACGCGCGGCACTCAGCAAGTAAACGGCCCTCGCTTTGGTGAACTACTCGAGCAGGCGGTTAGTAAAGTGAACGAAGTGCAACAGGCATCTGGCGCTATGTCGCAAGCGTATATTCAAGGTGATTCTAACGTAGGTATTACCGACGTGATGATTGCCTCACAAAAGGCAGGTGTGGCATTTGATGCGATGGTGCAAGTTCGAAATAAGTTAGTAGAAGCCTATAAAGATGTGATGAACATGCCGATTTAATGGTGGCATCTTAATAGGATGCGTCAATCTAGGTACATCAAAGTAATACAGCTAATTAAATAAACCGCGAACATAACTGCTTTAAATACCCGCTTAAAAAGAGAATAGAGCCATGGCCCAAGCGCCCGCGCATACAAGCACTAACGATCTAATAGATGGGTTTAACAACCTAAACATTATTCGCCAAGCCGGTTTAATGGTAGGGCTTGCGGCAAGTGTGGCTATTGGTTTTGCGGTTGTACTTTGGAGTCAAGGGGAAGATTACAAACCGCTATATGGTAGTTTGGATCGATTAGATTCTTCTGAAGTAGGCGCGATTTTAGATTTTAACGAGATTCCCTACAAAATAGATGGCTCGACCGGTGCGCTGCTAGTGGCGGTGGATGAAGTGCATAGAGCGCGCTTGGTGTTAGCAGAAAATGGCATTCAAGGTGATAACTCAACGGGTTACGAGTTACTCGACCAAGAGCAACCGTTAGGTACAAGTCAATTTATGGAAGCAACGCGCTACAAGCGCGGCATAGAAGGTGAATTGGCTCGAACTATTGCCAGCATAAATTCGGTACGCGGTGCACGTGTACACCTAGCAATTCCAAAGCGCTCTGTATTTGTAGGGGATGGTCGCAAGCCTAGCGCGTCGGTATTTTTAGATTTATACCCAGGCAGGCCCATCAAACCAAAACAAATTCAAGGTATTGCTAATTTGGTAGCTAGCAGTATTCCAGAGTTGCAAGTAGAGAATGTTACCGTTGTAGATCAAAAGGGCAACCTACTTACTACAGGTATTGCAGAAGACAAAGACTTACTTATTGCCGGGCAACATTTGGAATATACGCAAAAAGTAGAAGACGGCATGATAATGCGCGTACGTCGTTTGCTGTCGCCAATATTAGGCGATCAGAACTTTAAAACCGAAGTTGCAGCCGATATTGATTTTACTGAAATAGAACAAGCCGAAGAAGTATTTAACCCCGACTTACCCGCTGTGCGCAGCGAGCAAACCGTCGAAGAACAGCGTATTGGCAGTGGCGCGCCTGGCGGCATTCCTGGTGCCCTTACCAATCAACCACCCGCAGATGGGCAGGCGCCAGAGCAAGCTGGGCAGGGCGGCGAAGGTGCAGGTGGTCAACCCAGTAATACTCGCTCGCAGGCCGTGCGTAATTACGAGCTAGATAGAACGGTTAGCTATACCAAGCGTGAGAAAGGTCGCTTGCGCAGGTTAACGGTTGCTGTAGTAATAGACGATAAAAAAACAATTAACCCCGAAACTGGCGCCGTAGAGCGCACCCAGTGGACACAGCAAGAACTAGAACGCTTCGCTATACTTGTAAGAGATGCAGTGGGTTACTCTGCTGTGCGGGGTGACAGTGTCAATATACTCAACGAAGCGTTTTTACCCGAGCCGGCCATCGAGGTATTGGACGACCTACCGTTTTGGCAGAACGAAAGTATTTTAAAGCTAATTAAACCCATAGCCGGCGCATTAATTATTGTAGCGTTGTTGGTGGGGTTAGTACGCCCAGTGCTTAAAAGCTTGGCTGTGGCGGGAGTAAAAACAAGAGAGCAAGACGAAGCGAAAGAAATGGCCGCATTGCAAGCTGCAGGTATGGATGGTTTTGACTCGCTTTCGGATGAAACGGTTACCCTCACCGGTGGGGATGCACTTGCACTACCCAGCCCAGAAGAAGGGTACGAACAGCAGCTTAATGCTGTGAAGGGGCTAGTGGCAGAAGATGCTGGTCGTGTGGCACAAGTAATTAAACGATGGATAAATGAAGAATGAGTCCAAAGCCCAATGAAGCTGGCGATAAATCTCAACCCCCTGCGGTAAAAATTAATCGCGTCGATCAAGCTGCAATATTGCTTATGACATTAGGTGAATCTGCCGCGGCTGAAATTTTAAAACATATGGGCCCCAAAGAGGTACAGCGCCTTGGTACTGCTATGGCGCAATTAAATAATGTGCAGCAATACGAAGTAGAGGTTGTGTTATCAAACTTTATGGAGGAAGTACGCACGCAAACAGGTTTGGGTATGGGGGCCGATAATTACATTCGCAACATGCTAGTGACAGCACTGGGCGAAGATAAAGCCAATGGCCTTATAGACCGCATATTGTTGGGCGGTAATACTACCGGTTTAGATACCTTAAAGTGGATGGACCCGCGCTCGGTTGCCGATATTATTCGCAACGAGCACCCGCAAATTCAGGCCATTGTATTGGCGTACCTCGATGCGGACCAATCCGCAGAAGTGCTCACGTTTTTCCAAGAAAAAGTACGCTTAGATGTAATGATGCGTGTAGCTTCGCTCGATACAGTACAGCCCGGTGCTCTGCAAGAGCTTAACGATATTCTAGAAAAACAATTTAGTGGTAATGCAGGTTCGCAAAACAAAGCCTTGGGTGGCTTTAAAACGGCGGCTGAGATTGTTAATAACCTAGAAAGCTCGGTAAGTACTGAATTGCTAGATAGTATTAAAGAAGTCGACGAAGATTTAGGTACACAAATTCAAGATTTAATGTTTGTGTTCGACAACTTAAAAGATGTGGATGCACGCGGTATTCAAGCGTTGTTGCGCGAAGTGTCGTCCGACGTTTTAATTATCGCGCTGAAAGGTGCAGACGACATACTGCAAGAAAAAATATTCGAAAATATGTCCAAACGCGCCGCCGAGCTGTTACGCGACGATTTGGAAGCAAAAGGCCCAGTCAAGGTATCCGAAGTGGAAGGTGCACAAAAAGAAATTCTTACTATTGCGCGCAGAATGGCCGATGCGGGCGAAATAAACTTAGGTGGTGGCGGCGAAGATATGCTTTAGAGCCTAAGCCAGTCATTCCCATCTCGTTATACACCTTATGTATAAACATTGTGCAAATTAACGCGGCCCAATATGGCGCCCAAAGGCAGTACTTAGCGCATGGCAGATAACAAAAGCAACACACATGCACCGTTCGAGATTATACGCCAAGAAGAGGGGGTAGAGTCTTGGGCGCCGCCCAGCATGACGGTACCTGGTCGTGTAGTACAAAGTGCAATTAAAGAAAAAAAACGCGCTAAAAACGAATCTATTGAAGATATTCCCCCATCCAAACGACCACCGCCTCTAACCGCTGATGCGCTTCAAAAAATGGCTGCCGAGGCCAAAGAAGAGGGTTTTGCCGAGGGTAGAGCAGAAGGTCTGCAATCGGGTCACACCGAGGGATATAACAAAGGCTTCGATGCTGGCAGTAAAAAAGCATATCAAGAAACATTAACCTCTATAGAAAATGAGCGCGCGCGCTTAGCGTCTATTGCCGAAGAATTGTTGTTGCCAATGCAAAAGCAACAACAGGATCTAGAGCAAATAGTGGTTGATATTGCTGTGAATATGGCAAAAAAAATATTACAAGCCGAGATAAGCACCGACCCTTCGCTGCTATTTGCGCTTGTAAACCGAGCCATAAATGAGTTGCCGGTAGGGGCAAAAAATATACACGTTTCACTCAACCAGCAAGATGCAGAGTTAATGGCAGGTTTAGCTGAAGAAACTGCAGGAATTAAAGAGTGGCCAGTCCATATAGATAACTCTTTAACATCTGGTGGTTGCCGCGTAACCAGCGATGAAAGCCTTATTGATTTTGATGTAAGTACGCGTATAGCAAAGTATTTCGACGAGGCACGCGAGAGCGTCGAGGCTGAAGACGACGAAGATTATCCCCCAATGATCGAACGACCTGAGCCGATTGGTGATGGCAATAGAGGTTTAGCAAGCGATACTGAGCTGGAAAGAGAAAAAGCAGAAGGGGATGAATCAGAGTTGGATTTCGTGGAAGCTGACGGTCAGGCAGAGGACAGTAAAACAGAAGACTCTGAAAGAGAAAGCAATAAAACAGATAGAGAAGCAGAGGCGGGTGAGGCGAGGCAAGCGTCTAAAGCGGGTAGTAGTCCTTTAAAGTCTGAAGAAGAGCCAAGCGATGACCAGGCATGATACTATTGGCGCGCCTATCGCAGAAAGGTTAAAGCCTTTTCGCAATTACAAGTTGTTAGATCACCTTCCTACAGCTCAAGGCCGGCTTACACGTATGGTTGGGCTTACTCTCGAAGCTGTTGGCTTAAATGTACCCGTAGGCAGCCAGTGCCGAGTGGTGTTGCCCCATAATAAAAATATCGACGCCGAAGTGGTAGGGTTTAACGGCGATAAAACCTATTTAATGCCGGTGCAAAAAGTTGAAGGCCTGCAACCAGGTGCGCGTGTTGTACCGCTTGATGCGCATCAGCATATGGCTATTGGCGAGCACTTGCGTGGGCGAATTATTAACGGTATTGGCCAGCCTTTAGATGGCAAGGGGCCGCTACCCGGTAAATCGAATGTGGATATGGCGCCAAGTGCAATAAACCCATTGTCTCGGCACCCCATAGATGCACCGCTAGATGTAGGTGTGCGTGCAATAAATGGCTTGCTAACAGTTGGTAGAGGCCAGCGCATTGGTTTGTTTGCTGGCTCGGGTGTGGGTAAGAGTGTATTGCTCGGTATGATGACTCGCTTTACAACGGCCGATATTGTTGTTGTAGGCTTAATTGGCGAGCGTGGTCGCGAAGTTAAAGAGTTTATTGATCAAATTCTTGGGGACGCTGGCATGTCTCGCGCTGTCGTTATCGCATCTCCGGCAGACGATGCACCGCTAATGCGTTTGCGCGCGGCTGAATTGTGTACCCGCGTAGCAGAATTTTTTCGCGATCAAGGGTTAAATTGTTTACTGCTTATGGATTCGCTCACGCGCTATGCGCAAGCACAACGGGAAATCTCATTGGCGATAGGTGAGCCACCCGCAACCAAAGGCTACCCACCGTCGGTTTTTTCTAAAATACCAGAATTAGTTGAGCGTGCAGGTAATGCCGATAAGGGCGGCGGTTCGATAACGGCTTTTTACACAGTTCTTACCGAAGGGGATGACCTACAAGACCCAATAGCCGATTCCGCCCGCGCAATTTTAGATGGCCATATAGTGTTATCGCGCGATTTAGCCGAGGAGGGCATTTACCCAGCAATAGATATTTCCGCATCGGTAAGCCGTGTGATGCCCAGCATTGTTACTCCCGACCATTTACAAAAAGCGCAAAAATTTAAAGCATTACTGTCACGTTACAGAGCGAACAAAGACTTAATTTCGATAGGTGCATATACCCCCGGCACCGACCCAAATATTGATGGAGCCATAGAGCGCTACCCGCATTTAAATAAATATATTTGCCAAGGTATGAAAGAAGCATCTGGTTTGGTACCCAGCATGGAGCAGTTGTTTAATGTAATAGCGCCAACGGAGAGAACGGAGCGTAAGCTAGGTGGCTAAATCAGATCGATTGCAAGTAGTGGTAGATATGGCGCGACGCGAAGAGGATGCTGCGGCAGAAAAACTTGCTACCATTCAAAAACAATTAAATAACGAAATCTCACGTCTGCGCGATTTAGAAGAATATTATGGTCAATATGAACAAAGCCAGCAAATGCTGCGAACGGGTGTAAACGCGCAAGATTTAGCTAGAATTCGTAATTTCCTGCAGCAGCTGGCAATGGCTAAGCAAGCACAAATGTTACAAATACAGCGTGTGGAAGGCGTTCAGCGGCAAGCGCGCGAAGCGTGGCAAGCATGCCACTTAAAACACAAGCTAATGAAAGACATGATTGCGAGGTACAAAACAGAAGAGCAGGCAGTGTTAGATAAAAACGAACAAAAAATGCTAGATGAATGGTTTAACAGCCAAAATGATCGTTAGCTTGCAAAGTTTGGTTACCTCAGTTCGATCGATTGAATACTCGCTGAGTAAAATAGAATTAGTTTATTTGCGATATTACACAGCGGTATATTACTGCGCGGTCGTCCTTTTTCTGAACTACTTCACCTTCAATTCTAAACTGAGCGTAGCCACCTTGCGCGAGTTTAAGGCGCACTAAAGTATTCATCCTGTCTAAGTGCGATAAGCTTAATGTGATTTCTTTACGCAAGTTGTGCTCATCTTCAGGGTGAACGCGATCGAACACTTCCATGTTGCGGTAAATGCTTTTTTCTAGGTCAGTAGTAAATCCGAGTTTTTCAAGCGCTTTCTCGTTCCATACTACACTGCCCGTTTCTAAATCCCATTTTAAGCACGGGGTTAATATATCGGGGGTGTCGCTTATTAATGGTTCGGTTGTTTCTGACTCTACTTCGTGTTGTTGCTTTGAAAGTAATAAAGAATAACTGTGTGCAATGGTATCCATATACCCCGTAAACCCAGTAAACGAAGTGGGGTAGGAAGCCCTCTGTGGGTCGCCAAATACACTAATAAAACCCCATAGCACATCGTCAACAAAAATAGGGAAGTGAACAAGGGTTGGGTGGTTGTTGCCATACTTCTCTTTAAATGCCTTGCCGGGGTACGACTCAACAGGTACTAGGTTTTCTTCATCTTCGAGCAATAGTACTTCCGCCGAAGCGCTTTCAAATATCTTTTTAATATTTAATCTGGTTCTATTGAACTTGTCTTTTTTAAGTTCAGCTAAGCATGCTAGGTGCATGTGTTGCTGAAATAACGGAGCCAAACTCATGAGTTTATCGAGGTTGGAATTAAGAATTTTATGCGTTAGTTCGAAGCTATTGTTTACCAATGAATCAACATAGTTAAGGTTATTTAGCCCATCTAGCTCATGAACTCTCATTTGCCAGTTGCGTTCTGCAGTAGCAGGTTTGCCGATTATTAATGTTGGATCAACATGTAACGTATGAGTTGTAAGGGGCGTCTGCGTAATAAGAGCCTCAAGGGCCTCTAGTGCGTGCGCTGCAACTTGATCTAAGTTCTGATCGATCCTAGGCATGCCGGGTGTGATTAGCTCCATAAATGCTACGTCGTCAAAACTAATTGCTTCTAATTTTTCTGGTAAATTTACACCCTGTGCTTTGAGTTGCTTAACAAAGCCCATGCCTGTGTTGCCAGCACCGCAAATAACGGCATCAACTTGATCTACATGTTTAATAAACTGAGCAGCGGCTTCTCTGCCACCAGTAAAGAGGGTGTCGTCTACGCATATTAGGCTTTTATCGGTAAGTTGTAATTTGTTCTCATCCAGTAGTTCGCAAAAACGTTCAAAGCGTTTGCGTAAATCGTATTGTGATAAATCGCCTATAAATGTGATTTTTTTATGGCCGCGTTCTAGTAAATAATTAAACGCTAGATCCATGCCTTTGGCATTGTTTGATGTGATAATAGGAACATCTAGCGGGAAATAATCGTGTGCTATGGCTACAACAGGAATTGCTCTGTTCTGCAGGTACTCTACCATTTTTGGGCTGGCTGCATTTCGAATGGTAATTACCCCATCAAACTCGCTAGCGCCTAGGTTAAGGGAAAATTCGCCAAGGCTATTGGTACGGATGAGCGTAAATCTATACTCTCTTGTGGCGCAAGCTCGGCGTATATGGTTGATAATCTCTCCCATATAGCCGCCTTGTAAATAGGGTGCAATAACACAAAGGTGGAGCGCGCTCATGTAGCTATATACCTTGTTTTGTATTCGTTAAGCTAAGTTTACTCCCTAAGCTACATATGCTCAATATTGCTTTTTGAGTAAGGGCGAGTAAGGGCTTTGATGTTAGCCTTTAAGTTGGTCTAGGCTAGATATTATGTTAACAAATTGCTTTCTAGCTGTTAGTTGTAGCACCTTGTCTGCATCAACGGTTGCTATCGCATCGTCTTCTATTTCTTTAATTGTCTTTATTTTGTTGTTGGGGATACCCAGCGTGCGTGCAATATCCTCAACTTGGCCTAAGCTGCTACTGATAATATCTTTCGTTTTGCGGGAGTTACTATTGTAAAGTTTGTCTAGGTCTGCTGCTGTTTTACGTATTGAGTTTTTACAATCCTCAATTTTTTTCGTGTTTTCTTTGGCTGTTTGGATGGCGAGTATTTTTTCAATAATACTATTTGATATGTTTGCTATTTCTAGCATGGCTTTACTGCTGCCAGATAAATTTTCATCTGGGTTAAGTGCTTTAATCGTGCCTCTTATACTGTTGTATTTAAAGTTAATCGATTTTTTGTCGCCACTCTCATTAACTTCATTGGTTTGCATGTTGTCTATAACAACTTTGTCGCGTGGTGCTATTTTGCCCGTGCTTGAAACAATTACATCCTTGCCTTTGCAGCTTATAATTATGTGTGGGTCGCCACCTGCTTGTTGAATGCAGTCAAAAATAAGCAGTGATATATCTTCAATAGAATTCGCTGTGATTGCTTCTTTAACGTAATTATTTATTGCTTCGTTGGTATTCGATGCATTAACTTTCTCGTTTAACTCTTTGTTTAGTGTGTCCAACTGGTTGTTTAGCATCTCTAAATCTTTTTCGGAAACTTCTGGCGGCGCAGGGGTTTTGCTCTGATCCATGGTTACTAGTTGATTGCGCATTTGGTCTATTTCTTGTTCAAGTACTTGAATGCACATTTCCGATTCTTGAATAGTTCGCTTTAGTTGATTGATTACTGACTGGGTCTCAGAGGTGAGCTCCCCTTTGCCGTCCAGTTCTGACTCTAGAGTAGTAATTTTAGATTCCATATTGAATATGGATGATTTTTGATCTTTTACTATGTTGCGTAGGCGGTCAATTTCTTTGGCGTTTATCTCTTGAATTTCATCTGAAAGCGTTTTTAACTCTGATGTGTCTACATCGCCGTTTGTCTTAGCTACAGATATACGAGCCGAGCTTAGGATGCCACCTGTTTTCGGGTTTAGCTTAGATGATATAGAAGAAATTTTTTCTCTAAGTTCGCTCATATCTTCTTTTAGGTGAATATTGCTAGATTTAGTTTTAGAGAGGTCTGAGTTCAAGTCATCAAGAATAGAGGCGGCCAGTTGTTCTTGATCGGTATCTTTTAAGTTTTCTAAGCTGGCGCCTAGCTCGATAATTTCTTTGGTCTGCTTGTCGAAATTACTGGAAAGGTTGTTATAGGCCTCGTCTATATTTTTTGATTTTTCAATAACAATACTCTTGTCACTTTCCGCTTTTCTCGCTTCTGGGTCGGAAAAGGTGTGAATGATACGCTCTAGCTTTTTAATGTAAGGTTGAATCTCTTCTTGGGTTAGTTTGTTGTTTTTGGTTAGTTTTTCAAATTCTAAAATATGTTGTACTGGGTTGTTTGCGTACGTATCTAGCTCGCTTAGCGTATTTTTTAGCTTGTTTTTAAGCGTTTCTACTTGCCTTTCGAGCGCAGAAATAAGCTTTTTGTTTTCGAATAGCGACGGCATGTATATTTTTAATACCGTAGCCAATTTTTCGATAATAAAAATATTGTATTCCCAACTGCTTATGCCGTTTGGTATGGCCTTGCGTTCTAGGCGCAGGTAAGCAGATCGCAATGCCACTATATGGTTAAAGTTTGCACCTCTTAGTATGTTCTCGGGCAGTTTTTGATAGCGCTTGTCTGTTAGCAGGCCCTTGGTCTGCTTGAATTGCTCTTCAAAATAGGTGGTGATTGAATCTATGTTAATTTCTTGTTTGGTCTTTTTGAATTGTTTGCTCTTAACCTCTAAGCGATTATAAGCAAATAAAACAATAAAGTTTAGCAGGGCGCTTACTACAAATAACGCGCTAACGGTGTACATGTATGTTTCAATATCCATGTTCATTCGCTCGTTTTTAGTACCGTTTTCGCCAAAAGCACGTGGGCTAAATTTTGTGTGACAGTATCAACATAGCTTGTAAAGCCCATGTAGCTACTGTTTGTCTCCGCTAAATTAGCAGGTCCAGAAAAGCTAAGTACGCCCCAGTTTTTACCGCCCACCGTTATAGGAAAGTGGGTGTTTATCATGCCCTCTATAAATATATGGGAGTTGTGCTTTTCAACAGGGTAAGTGTCTGCACTGAAGCTTAAAGGCGGGTCCATGCTTCCTAGATTAATTGTTTCGGATTCTGTATAAGCGCGTGTGGCTACAAGTTGAGTTTCGTTATTGGCTCCTAGTTTTGTTCTACACAGCAGCCCAGCTTGCATAAAATCTCTAAATACGGGGTAAATACTCATTAATTCATCTAGGTTGCTGTCAATTATCTGCTTAGTCCATTCGTAGTTGTTGGTTATTAAAGCTTTAGCGTAATTGGGGTTCGCGAAGATGTTTTTTTCTGTGCACGTTACCATGTAGTCGTTTAATGTGGCGTCTTTATTCTCGTTGGGCAGTATCAAGCGTGCCGGTACTTGCTCTTCACGCTGAACCTCTTCCTGTTGCTGAATATTCTTTATTACAGCAAGTGCTTTATGCGCAATTAAATGCAAGTTTTGATCAACGGCTATGATGTTTGGCGCGTAAATAGGTGTGATAGATGTGGCGTCAAAACCAACCACATCTATTTTGCGGTTGCTCTTGTTTATCTTTTCATAAAACCCTATAGCGGTAAGCCCAGCCCCACAAATAACCGCCGTGGAGGTGTCGCCGCGTTTGAGGAATGCTTTGGCTGCATTCAGCCCTCCGCGGTATAGGGAATTATCTACTGGGTAAAAAGTGTCTAAGTCGCTATTGCTGTCCTTGTCTTGATCGCATAATTTACCAAAATACTCAAAGCGTTTACGCAAATCGTATTGACTAAAATCACCAACATAAGCAATTTGATTGTGACCAAGTTCTTTTAAATAGTTATAGGCTAGGGCTACAGCCTGTTCGTTGTCACACCCTACCACTGGAATTTCCAGCGGGTAGTAGTCATAGGCTATGGATACAACAGGAATACCCATTGTAAGAATCCGGTCTGCTAAGGCGGGTGATATAGCATTTTTGAGTATTATTACGCCGGTAAAATGTGATACTCCAAGGGGGATATCAAAAGTGGCTAGGCTATCTGTGCGAATCGCTGTGAACTTGTAGTGGTTGATTGAGCATAGCTGTCGAATTTGATCGACAATTTCGCCAAGGTAAAAACCTTGCAGGTAGGGTGAAAATACGGCGATGTGCTGATTATCTGGTTGGGAGGCACTTGTCATAATAGAGAATTACCGCGCTAACGTATAAAAGTAGGTACATTACTTAGTAAGCTTAGCAGGCGAGCATAAAAAGGGGGCTTAAAGCCAATTTTTTAGTGAGAAGGGCCAAGATGTTTAGCTCTGTGCACAATCATGTGGCACCAAGGGTAGCGGCCTTTAAATTACCATTTGAATTGACAGAAAATAGTCTATGCTTAAGTCAAATGGGATTGTCGAGCGGGTTTGCCCTAAACGGCAAGAGATAACATGTTTATTTTCAAGAGAGATCAGTATGCCTATTAGTTCTTCTGTTTCTAGTGACGGTGGTACCCTAACTATTACTGTAAACGGTCGTTTTGATGCGACCCTTCTCGACGAGTTTCGACGTAGCTACGAGGATATAGCAGGTCCAGCTGTCAAAAATTACACTGTAGATCTGGGTAAAACCGAGCATTTAGATAGCTCTGCGCTGGGTATGCTGTTAGTGCTGCGCGATTATGCCGGTGGAGATAAAGCTGCAATTACAATTACTAATTGTTCGCCAGAGGTTAAGAAAATATTTTCTATCTCTAGTTTTGAGCAGCTATTTAAAATTCAGTAAGGCGCAGCTTATGCGTTTTTGCATAATCGAGAGTAGTTTAATCGAGCCAATCACCACAAGTTGCAGGAATGTTCCCTCGTGGATGTAGAACAGCACGCACTAAAGGTTTTAATAGCTGAAGACTCGGCGCCAGATAGGCTTATTCTGGCAACTATAGTTTCTAATGCTGGCCACATAGCCATACCCGTTACAGACGGTGTAGAAGCAGTAACAGCGTTTAAAGCCGAAAGGCCAGATATTATTTTAATGGATGTGCTCATGCCCAATATGGGGGGCGTAGAGGCAGCCAAGAAAATTCGAGAAATAGCTCGCGACGAATTAGTGCCCATCTTATTTCTAACTTCTCTCTCAGATACAGATTCGCTCGTGGAATGTTTGGAAGCCGGCGGGGATGACTTTGTATCCAAGCCTTATAATCGCGTTGTACTTCAATCTAAAATTAAAGCGTTTGGCCGTATGCGAGAAATGCATACGACGGTGGCAAAACAGCGTGATGAAATTGAACGTCACCACAATCATTTAATTCAAGAGCAGCGAGTAGCCAAACAAGTATTCGACAAAATTGCCCATTCTGGGTGTTTAGATTTAAGCAATATTCGTTACTCCATGTCCCCATTGGCGGTATTTAATGGCGATGTATTAGTTGCCGAAGTGAGCCCCAGTGGCAATATGATTATCTTGCTGGGTGACTTTACGGGCCACGGTTTACCTGCTGCGGTGGGGTCTATCCCTTTAGCTACCACCTTCTATGGCATGGTAAGAAAGGGGTTTGCGTTACCCGATATTTTGCGAGAAATAAATCATAAATTACACGAAATATTGCCCGTGGGCTTTTTCTGTTGTGCAACCTGCATAGAGCTAAACTTTGCCGAGCAAACAATGTTTACTTGGACTGGTGGATTGCCGCCGAGTTATTTATATCGTTATAAAACTGACAGTTACGATATTATCAACTCATCTAATCTACCTTTAGGTGTTTTGGCTAGCAGCACTTTTAAGGCCGAACCCACCCGTATTGAATTGGATATAGGCGACAGATTGTATATGTGGTCAGATGGTGTTTTCGAATCTCGAAACGCCGAAGGCGATATGTTTGGCGAAGATCGTTTACATGATTTAATGCAAGAATTGCGCGGCAAGAATACGCTTTTTGATACTATTTTAGGCCGCGTACATCAACATATAGGAGCTAACGATAAAGACGATGATATATCTCTTGTTGAGATAATTATCCAAAATATCGAAGTGGTTCCCGAAAATACCGATGCAATTTTATCGCAATCGGGTATGCAAGATTGGAGTATGGACCTTACTTTAAGTGAGTCTAGCCTTAAAGAGTTCGACCCGCTTCCTTTGCTTATTAACATCGTTACGCAAGTGCCCGGCCTGCAAAAGAACAGTACTTTTTTATACACCATGCTTGCAGAGTTATACGCCAACGCACTTGAGCATGGCGTTCTTGCCTTAAAATCGGCAGATAAGCACGACCCAAGAGGGTTTACTCAGTTTTACCAAGAGCGAAAAGAACGTTTAGCCGCGTTAGAGCATGGTAGTGTGAAGTTTGAGTTTAAACATGAGGCTAGTGAGGATGGCGGTTTGTTGATTGTGGTGGTTAAGGATTCTGGCGAAGGGTTCGATGTTGAAGCGCGCGAGCAAAGAAAACGTGAAGAAGCCAAAACCCGCGATTCCAAAACTGTCTACCATGGTAGAGGGCTTACGCTGCTTAGCTCCATAAGCGAAAAACTTATTATCCACCCACCGGGCAACCATATCGAAGTCCACTTCCGCTGGAAAGCAACGGTATAAGTACTATGAGTGAAAATCAATTAGATCCAGAAATGATCGTTAGTTTAAAAGATATTTTAGGAGACAATTTTAATAGTTTGATTGGTCAATTCGAAGAAGATGGCCAGCGCCGCGTAGATGCCCTTGGGCCAGCTGTGCGTGAGCGCGATTACGATACGATAAATAAGCAGGCGCACGGGCTAAAAGGCAGCGCCCGTAATTTGGGTGCCAACCTGTTGGCAGAGCATTGCGACGTATTAGAGGTAGCAGGTAAAGCACAGCAAGATGCGAACTTAGAGCAAACTCTTGCCGCTATACAGCAAGCATTTGCCGCTGCCGTTGCCGAGTTGGAATCCCACCGCACTTAATCATATTGGTTTTTTATTTTGCCCTTTACAAAAAGGGCAAAAATCCCACCTTTTAAGCGCTTTTCGCGCATATTTTTAAATTTTTGTTTTGTTTATATTACCCTTATTGCTGGCATATACCTTGCTCTAAATATTAAAAGAATTGTGGTCTCTAGCAGTAAATAGCTAGAAGGCCCCTAACCGAATGCGAGTGCGGCACTAGCCCTTTTACTGACCGCCTTCACGATGCGCCTTCACGATGCAAGGGTAAGCTATGGTAATGCAAACAACGGATACGCTATTAAAGTTGGACTCTACACAGGCCAATACTTTTGGTAATCGCGATAGAGGTGTAGCTAACAATAACGCTAAAGACTCGTTTAAAAATGCCTTTGAAAATGAGCGCTCAAGTAGCGCTAAAATAGATAAAAAAGAGCACACTCCTCAAGCTGCGAATAAATCAAATGATGATAAGCAGCATGCACAAACGGCGGCAGCCGAGGCTTCAAGTCAGCAAAACAAAGCGCAACGCAGTAGCGATGCAAGCGAGCAGGGGGAAGGAAGTGATTCGGGTGCCGTTAACTCAACCCAACCATCGAATTCATCTGCCGAGCCTGATGATCGGAAGCAAGGTGATGCAGGATCAAATAGCTGGCAAGTAAAAGCCGACCCCGAAAGCGCTACTCAAGAAGAGGCAAAATCATTTTTTTCGATCACACAAGCTGATGAAGCAGCGGTAGAAGGGGTGCTAGCTGCTTTCGGGTTAGGGCTTATAGACGTTACTCAAACTACTGATACTGGCATAAGTATGCCGTTAGACGTATCAGCTTCCGACGCTTTAACCTTTGGCTCGGTTGAAGAAGGAGCCATGCCATTAGCGTCGACACCTGCTCAGTCCATTGTAAGCAGCTCGGGGCTAACAACGGTATCTGGTTTGGCAAGTTCGATAAAAAGCGGTGTAGCTAATGGTCAGCAAGACGAAACCGCTAGCACTTTTAATAATCGCCCAATCTCGGCATTTATTGCTCGCGAACAAGGTGCGCAACCTCTAGCGCAAGGTGTGGGGCAAAATGGCAGTGCTAGTTTGAACCCCGCAGAGCTGCAACTTAACCTGAGGCAAAGCAGCGCGGAACCGTTTAAGCAATCTAGCTTAAGCTTTGCTGAAAGTTTAGTGGCTCCCTCAGCTAAAACAGCAGGGGAGTCACCACTTACAGCCATTAGCAATGTCTCCGAGCACGGCTCAATGTTGTCTTCACCTAACAGTGCATCTGCTAGTCAGGCAAGGTTGGTAATGCCCGCAACGATATCGTTTGGGCAGCCGCAGTGGGCTGGTATGGTTGCTGAGCGCGCGGCGTCTATGGCGTTGCAAAATATACAGTTTGCCGAGCTACAGCTCGACCCGGCCGATTTGGGCCCTGTACATATTAAGGTAACAACCCATCAAGATCAGGCAACAGTTGTGTTTACCTCGTCGAATCAGCAGGTTCGTGAAGCGCTAGATCAATCGCTTGCCAAACTGCGAGATATGATGGCAGAAGAGGGGATGGACCTTGTGGATGCTAGTGTGTCAGATCACAGTGCTTACGATCAGCAAGATTCCAACTCGTCGGATGATGAGCGTACAGAGAAGCCCGCGTTAACCGAAGCTGAAAAGCAGGATCGCGAAGCGCAACAACAGGATCAAGCCACCACCAATATTACTGCAACTTATGGCGTAGATTCCTACGCTTAAAATTCGCTATCGATAAGGCGATTTAGCCCCACTTCAATTTTGTGCGTAACCTATTTACGCACAAACTTTCCTATTCGACTAAAAAAACTCTCTAACTGCGACTACAGTAATAAGGCACACATTGCTTTTTGTAGCCTAGAGCTGGGCGCTTGGGTATGTGGTGCGCTTAAAACCAGAGAAGAGTAATAAATTGTCAGATGTCTGGCATAGCTCTTGCTCTAACTGATAGTAAACCTCTTAGTGACGGAACTTTGACATGGCGGAAGAGAAAGATGCCGAGAAAGATGAAAAAGATGGCGCTGAAGAAGGGGCTAAAAAAGGTGGCGGGTTAAAACGAATCATTATTTTGGCGGTAGTTTGTCTAGTAATAGTAGGTATTTCTGTAGGTGGTACTTTAACCGTATTAAAAATGACTCAGCCGCCCGCTGCACCAGCAGAGGGTGAAGAGGGTGCGGCGGAGCCAGTTGAAGAAGTTAAAAAAGATGCGATTTATTTTCCAATTAAGCCAGAAATAATCGTCAACTACACGGCACGTGGCCGGCAGCGCTACTTAAGAACAGACATAACTCTGCTTATTAGAGATGTTGATGTGATAGCGGCAATCGAAACACATATGCCAATGATAAGAAACACCCTAAATATGATTATTGGCGGGCAGGTTTATCAAGAAATTCAAACGGCGGAAGGCAAGGAGTTAATGCGACAGCAATGTTTGCAGGCGCTTCGTAAAAACCTGGAAGCTGAAATAGGTAAACCTGGCATCGAAGAAGTGTTATTTACCAGTTTTGTTATGCAATAGCGGAGCATAAAACGTGCAAGATTTATTATCACAAGACGAGATCGACGCCTTATTACACGGCGTAGATGATGGTGATATAGAAACGGAGGGCGACTTAGACCCTACCGGTGTTAGGGCGTATGACTTAACCAGTCAAGACCGTATAGTACGCGGGCGCATGCCTACCTTAGAAATGATCAACGAGCGTTTTGCACGTTACACCCGTATTAGTATGTTTAACCTACTGCGCCGTACAGCAGATGTATCTGTGGGTGGTATTCAAATTCAAAAATTTGGCGAATACGTCCACACGTTATACGTTCCCACCAGTTTGAATATGGTTAAGTTTCGCCCGTTGCGCGGTACAGCACTTATTATTTTGGATGCAAAACTAGTTTTTAAGTTGGTGGATAATTTTTTTGGCGGTGATGGCAGGCACGCAAAAATTGAAGGTAGGGAATTTACACCCACCGAGCTGCGCGTAGTACAAATGGTGCTTGAACAAGTATTTATTGACTTAAAAGAAGCGTGGAAAGCCGTCAAAGCCATTGATTTTGAATATATCAACTCAGAAGTTAACCCTTCTATGGCGAACATTGTTAGCCCAAGCGAAGTGGTTGTGGTTAGCACTTTCCATGTGGAGTTAGACGGTGGTGGTGGTGAATTACATATCACCATGCCTTACTCCATGGTAGAGCCAATTCGCGAAGTGTTAGACGCAGGTTTGCAATCCGATACGGATGAGCGCGACGACCGCTGGGTAAGAGCGTTGCAAGAAGATGTGATGGAAGCAAGAGTAGATCTAGAAGCAGACTTGGTGCGCCGTGAAGTAACCCTGCGAGATATTGTTGACCTTCGTGAAGGCGACATTATTCCAATCACCATGCCGGAATACAACATACTTACGGCCAACGGTGTACCCATGTTCAAAACACAATTAGGGCAGTTGAACGACAATTTGGCAATGCGCATTTTAGGTTTTGTCGATCGTTCAAATGTGCACGTAGTAAATGATGAAGGAGAAGCTCGTGAGTGATGAAGACGAGAATGTAGACCAAGATAGTATGGCGGACGAATGGGCCGCCGCCATGGAGCAGCAAGAAACTGAAGACGGTGCTGCACAGTCTATTGATCTTGATGAGTTTCAACCAGTAACGGGTGCGCCTACAAATAACAATCCAGATTTAGACGTTATTTTAGATATCCCTGTTTCCATATCCATGGAGGTGGGTAGAACATCAATTACTATTCGCAACTTACTTCAGCTTAACCAAGGCTCTGTTATCGAGCTAGACAGGCTGGCCGGTGAGCCATTGGATGTGCTCGTAAATGGCACGCTTATCGCGCACGGCGAGGTGGTTGTAGTGAACGAAAAATTTGGTATACGCATGACGGATGTAATTAGCCCGTCCGAGCGAATTAAAAAACTGCGTTAATGCCATTTTAAATATGTCGCAACTTAATTCGTAAATGGAATGTGGTAGTTGGATTTTGGTGATTTTAGCTTGGTAGTTCTAACTAGCTAATTCGAGATGGGTGATCAGGGACATACAAATGAATAATAAATGCAAATTACATTGCTTATTACCAACCGTATTCATATTGCTTGTTAGTCAAACCGCCCTTGCAGAACAAGCAGCCGAGCCTGCAATGGGCGACCCTGCGGCAGTTGTAAGTAAAGTAGTTATGGGCCTTGTTGTGGTAACCGCACTAATATTTGCTTTGGGGTGGGGTGTAAAGCGGCTAGGGCTTGCTGGGTTAAACGGCCAGAAAAATATGCGTGTAATTAGCAGTTTGGCAGTGGGTGGCCGTGAGCGTGTAGTGCTTATTGATGTGGCAGGTGAAAAAATACTACTTGGTATTGCTCCTGGCCGAGTCAACTATTTACAAACTATACACGCCGACTTTGATGACGTGCCAACGCAATCACCAACTGCGGTTAGTTCGCCTGTAAATACGAATAAAACAGCCGTGCAAAGTGAGAATGATTTTTCGGCATATTTAAAAAACATTCTCACACCGGGGAATAAATAATATGCCGAATAGCACCGTCAAAAAATTTACTCGCATTTTGGCTGTTATATGCACAGTTATGTGCATGCTATTTGTTGCAAATACTTATGCACAAGTGCAACCCAACTTGCAAGCATCGCAATCTACTAGTGCCAATCAGCAAAATGGAAACGGCTTTGCCCCAATAAGTGGGTTGCCGGCCATGAAAGTAACCACCCAGCCAGACGGAAGCCAAGAGTACAGCATTACTCTTCAAATTCTGTTTTTAATGACGGCACTAACATTCTTGCCGGCAATTTTAATCATGATGACTGCCTTCACTCGCATTATTATTGTATTTTCAATATTGCGCCAAGCGCTGGGCTTGCAACAATCGCCATCTAACCAAATATTAATTGGTTTAACGCTGTTTCTTACCTTTTTTATTATGACCCCAGTAATAGAAAAGGTTAACCAAAATGCGCTACAGCCCTATATTGCAGAGCAAATAACGGCACAGCAAGCTTTGGAAGAAACTAAGAAGCCTGTGCGCAAGTTTATGCTAGCCAATACGCGCGAGTCAGATTTAGAGCTGTTTTTTAGGATTGCTAGCTTAGAGCCAGTCGCAACGCCAGAAGAAATTCCGTTTAGTGTGCTGGTGCCTTCATTTATTACTTCGGAATTAAAAACAGCTTTTCAAATTGGTTTTATTCTTTTTATACCGTTTTTAGTTATAGATATAGTTGTAGCGAGTGTACTTATGGCGATGGGTATGATGATGTTGTCGCCCCTAATTATTTCATTACCGTTCAAAATAATGTTGTTCGTTCTCGTTGATGGCTGGGCGCTAATTATTGGTACCTTGGCTGCCAGTTTTGGTGTGTGACGACTTTGTTGTTTGAATATGCTGGCTTAGGCTAAATTCACCGCCAAGCGATTAAAGCCCAGGCTACCACTTTGTACTAATGTAGGAGTACATTTCATGACCCCAGAAATTGCATTGTCGTTATTTGGCGAAGCGTTTTACCTCACCATGTTAATGGTGGCGGTAATAGTGGGGCCAAGCTTGCTGGTAGGCTTAGTGGTAAGTACATTTCAAGCCGCCACTCAAATTAACGAGCAAACCTTAAGCTTTTTACCCCGTTTAATGATGACAATAGCCACTATTATGGTTACTGGCCCGTGGTTGCTGGGTAGCATTTCAGATTTATTCACATCGCTGGTTATGCGTATACCCGAGTTGATTGGTTAGCGCGTATGATGCCACTGCTTTTTACCGAGCAAGACTTAGGCTTGCTTTTACAGCAGTATTTTTTACCTTTTTGCCGTATTGGCGCTATGTTTTTGGCTATGCCTATTCTGGGGTCGCAGTTGGTATCGCCACGTGTGCGCCTAGGTTTAGCCTTTATTGTTACCCTTATGGTTGTGCCCATGCTGGGTAGTATTCCCAAAGTTAGCGGGCTATCTGTTCAAACATTTATTTATATTTCACAAGAGATTTTATTGGGGTTAGCTGCAGGCTACTGTTTTCAGGTGGCGTTTCAGGTGTTTGTATTGGCGGGCCAGCTTATAGCAATGAAAATGGGCCTGGGCTTTGCCTCTATGAACGACCCCGTAAACGGCGTGCAAACCACGGCCATTTCGCAGTTTTATTTAATGCTTGTTACGTTAATGTTTGTATCTGTAAATGGGCATTTGGTAATGATCAATATGTTGGTAGAAAGCTTTGTTACTTTCCCGCCTGGCGGCTTTATTTTTTCAACCAACACTATGTGGAAAATTGCCAATGTAGGCACTTGGCTATTCGCAGCAGGCTTGCTAATGGCGTTGCCGGTTTTAACTGCCTTGCTGTTTATAAATATTGCTTTCGGCATAATGAGCCGAGCAGCGCCACAGCTAAATATATTTGCTATTGGTTTTCCATTCACCTTGTTGTGCGGTTTGTTAATGATATGGCTGGGGCTGGTTACTTTCGATTCTAATTTTGAAAGCGTTATGGATGACGGTTTTATTCTTTTACACCAAGTTCTGCATCAGAAATAATAGGAGGTGTGATTAAATGGCCGAGGAAGACAGCGCCCAGGAAAAGACGGAGGAACCCACGGCCAAGCGTCAAGAAAAGGCGCGTGAAGACGGACAAATTCCCCGATCTAAAGAATTAACCACCTCGGCAGTGCTTATAGTTGGTTGCGTTGGCCTGTATATGTTTGGTGGCCAAATTGCACAGGGCTTGGCAGATATCCTTAAATTCAATTTCACTATCGAACGCGAAGCTATTTTCGACCCCAATGCAATGTTGGGGCATTTAGGCAGTTCATTTTATTTAGGGCTAAAGGTACTTATTCCGCTTTTTGCTGTTTTGTTGGTGGCCGCCATTGCAGGGCCTATTGCTTTAGGTGGCTGGCTGTTTAGCACTAAGAGTTTAGCCCCCAAGTTAAATAGAATGGACCCAGTCGCCGGCTTAAAGCGCATGTTTTCTGTTAAATCGCTGGTCGAGCTTGTAAAAGCAATTGGCAAAGTAGGTGTAGTGGTGGCCTTTGCGTTTGTATTGCTTAATTACATGAAAGAAGACTTATTAGGCTTGGGCTTCGAAGGTGTAGAGCGGGGCATGGCACATTCCGTTTACCTAAGTATTATTGCCGCTATTATTATTTCTGTTTCTACATTGGTTATTGCTGCTGTTGATATCCCATTCCAAATTTGGGATAACGTCAAAAAGTTACGCATGACGCGTCAAGAAATAAAAGACGAGATGAAAGATTCAGAAGGCAAGCCCGAAGTAAAAGGGCGTATTCGTCAGTTGCAATATGAAATGGCGCAGAATCGCATGATGGCCGCCGTACCTGAAGCCGATGTGGTTATTACCAACCCAACCCATTACTCTGTAGCGCTTAAATACGACCCCAACTCAATGGAAACACCTATATTGTTGGCCAAGGGCGTAGATCATATGGCAATGAAGATACGTGAAATTGCTAAGGCTAATAAAATTGAGTTTATTCAGTCGCCCTTGTTGGCGCGGGCCATCTATCACACGACTGAAGTAGATGAAGAAATTCCCTCTGGTTTATACGTTGCCGTAGCGCAGGTATTGGCTTATGTGTTTCAAATTAGGGAATACAGACGCGGTCGTGGCGAGCGCCCCACATACCCGCGCAACCCTCCTGTACCGAAGGATATGCGCTATTAAGCTGTTTTAGCAGTCAAAACTGTGCTTGCCTAGAGGTATTAAGTTGGGCTTCATTAACGTACTGCTCTATAAGTTTTACTTTATGGTTGTAGCGCGCTTGATTCTCAGGCATGTTGGCTGCAGTTGCTGCACCAATTAATGCTTTTTTTGTTCCTTCTAAATCGCCTTTGTAGTAATAGCTTTTAGAGAGTTCAACATAAAACTGCTCTTCTTCTGGTTTTATTTTTATAGCGTTTAAAGGGTGTTCTACAGCGCTGTCGTAATGTTTGGTTTCCATATCGGTTTGCGCTAATTGGGCGAGATAATACGGGTTTTTACGATTGTACTTAATTACGCGTTTGGCTAGCGCTTCGGCTTTTTTGTGTTGGTCAGTTTCGCGATACAACACATATAGGTTGTTGGCAAAAGTAGGGTTGCGTTTATTTAGTTTTTGCGCTTTTAAATACGCCTTTTCTGCCTGGTCTAATTTGCCTTGGTGTTTGTATATTACGCCAAGGTTAGACCATGCAAAATCTAGCTTTTTATCTTTGCTTACTGCCTTGGCGAGCAGTGTTTCGGCACGTTCTAAGTGGCCCGCGTCAAATGCTTCCATTCCCAGATTATTATAAAACTCGGCAAATACGCGCTTATCTGAAATTTTGCGTGATTTTTTTTGTGAGAGTGTTTCTAAGAAATAAGTGGAAATAAATTCAACCACAATGGTTTTGCTTGGGTGAGCAATACGTGCGTTGACATGGCCCGGTACTACGTAGTGGCCGTCGCGCTTTTCCCAGGTTTGCTCTATGTCTACCGACTGAAAGTACGCATCTAAACCTACATACCTCGCAGAGGCGACATATAGCGCTGCCAATGAAATGCAGTTACCGGTTCTTGCTTCAAATACGTCGTTGGCTATGCGAGTATCGTCAAATGCATAGCGAATATTGTAATAGTTGCTGCCGAACAGTATTTCATGCAAGCGAATGGTTTTTGCTTCAATGCGTTTAATAGGGCGTACGTTCAAATCTAAAATAGCCTTTAGCTCATCGCTAATTGCCATTATATCTTCGTCGTTTATTTCATTTAGGTAGGTGGAATTTTTAACGGTGTTTTGCGATTGCTCGGCTTCTGCGATAGGTTGGGTTAATACGCTGTTTTCGCTATAGCTATTAATGGATATTAAAAAGCCTATTCCACAAGCTAGTAGTGTGCTAACTAATTGATAAATACGCATAATCGTACCCTCTCAATGGGGTTAAGTCGCTACAAGATCCTTTTCGTTATTGAACCATGTTTATTAGTTTAGTTGCAATTTGGTTAACGTACCTATGAATAGGCTTCGAATATGCTTCACCTGTCAAAAGCGGAACGCTTTTTGCCATACCTTGATATAACTCGCGAAATTGCCAACTTTATGGCGCTTGCGCAGCATTATCCAAACAAGGTGAAGTATTGGTATGCCACAACCTTTTTACGACCATCTAAAATCCTTACCCGGTACGATTACCGGCAAATCCACCTTAGATGGCATTCGCGGTGCTGGTAGAGGTAACTTAAGCGTACCTATTTTGTTGTTAATGCTACTCGGCATGATGACATTACCCTTGCCGGCATTTCTGTTAGATGCATTCTTCTCGTTTAATATCGCTCTCTCAATTGTGGTGCTACTGGTTGCTGTTTATAGCTTGCGCCCCCTTGATTTTGCTGTGTTTCCTACTATTTTGCTCATCGCCACGCTCTTGCGATTAGCCCTAAACGTGGCCTCTACACGGGTTGTGCTTTTAGAAGGGCATCAAGGGGGCGATGCTGCAGGCAAAGTTATTCAGGCCTTTGGTGAAGTGGTAATTGGTGGTAACTACGCTGTGGGTTTGGTTGTATTTATCATATTAATTATTATTAACTTTGTTGTGGTTACCAAAGGTGCGGGGCGTATTTCGGAAGTAAGCGCACGATTTACCTTGGATGCAATGCCCGGCAAACAAATGGCAATTGATGCCGATTTAAATGCAGGCATTATTGATCAAGATGAAGCCCGGACACGCCGAGAAGACGTGGCATCCGAAGCGGATTTTTACGGAGCGATGGATGGTGCCAGCAAATTTGTACGCGGTGACTCCGTCGCCGGTATTTTAATTCTAATAATTAATATTTGCGGCGGTTTGCTAGTAGGCATGGTGCAACATCAGCTTGAATTTAGTGACGCCTTAGAAAAATATGTTTTGCTAACGATTGGTGATGGTCTGGTAGCTCAAATTCCATCGCTTTTATTATCGGTAGCCGCAGCTATTATGGTTACGCGAGTAAACTCTTCAGAAGATATGAACCGTCAAGTTCTATCTCAAATGTTTGAGTCCCCTAAAGCATTGGCTGTTGCCGGCTGTATTATATTTATTATGGGTGCCATTCCTGGCATGCCTCATTTCCCCTTTATTACCCTTGCAATTATTTGCGGTATTTTGGCGTATTACATTCATTTTCGCTCCCAAGAAGCGGAAGTGGTGGAGGTCGGCAATGCGCGCGGCTTCACGCAGTCATCACCGAGTGGCCAAACGGGTGCGCAACCGTCTATGCCCGCTGGTAATATGCCAGCAATAGAAAACCAAAGCGCACGCCAAGGCAACCCGCCACCACAAAGTAGCGAGCCAACAGAAGTAAGTTGGGATGATGTAACGCCGGTAGATCTTGTGGGGTTAGAAGTGGGCTACCGTTTAATTCCTTTGGTGGACAAAGGGCAGGGCGGTGAATTATTGGGCCGTATCAAGGGTGTACGTAAAAAACTATCGCAAGATTTGGGCTTCCTAATACCTGCAGTGCATATTCGCGATAACTTAGACCTGCTACCCAGTGGCTACCGTATAACGCTTATGGGTGTGAGTATTGGTGAAGGCGAAGTATTCCCCGACAAATTTTTGGCGATAAACCCCGGGCAAGTGTTTGGTAGCTTGCAGGGTACCAAAACAAAAGACCCAGCATTTGGCTTAGAAGCAATTTGGATAGACGAGGCGCAGCGCGAGCAAGCGCAAACTCTAGGGTATACCGTTGTTGACCCGAGCACAGTGGTGGCCACGCACTTAAACCAAATAATACAAACGCACACACACGAATTATTGGGGCATGAAGAAGTACAAAAATGGTTGGATTTACTCGGTGAAAAATCGCCTAAATTGGTTGAAGAGCTAGTGCCAGAGACACTTTCAATCAATCAGCTCTTAAAAACGCTGCAAGGTTTACTGCGCGAGCAAGTCCCCATTCGCGACATGCGCACTATTGCCGAGGCGTTGGCAGCGCACGGCAATAAATCGATGGATACCACTGCTTTAACGTCAATTGCGCGCGTTTCACTTGCGCGACAAATTGTGCAAAACATTGTGGGGCAAGATCCAAACTTACCGGTTATTACTTTAGATCCGTCATTGGAACAGTTGTTGCTACAGTCTGTACAACAGGCACAAAAAGCTGGCGCTAGCGACGGAGCGTTTATCGAACCGCAGCTTGCAGAAAGGCTAAATAAGTCACTTGTTGAAACAGCGAAAAAGCAAGAAATGGCCGGCCGCCCAATAGTACTTCTAGTTGCGGCACCCATAAGGCCAATGATGGCTCAGTTTGTTCGTTACCACATAAGTGAAATGCACGTAATAGCGTACAACGAAGTGCCCGACAACAAACAAATTACCATAGAGGCAACCATAGGAGCCGATGTGGTAAACGGCGGAAAGCAGCGCTAACAGGGCTTAGCCCGTAAGTGAGGAGGTAAACAATGTTTAATGATCATCCACAGGGTAGAGGTAATGGCGGCGAGCCAGCCAAAACACAAATCAAACGGTTTGTGGCCCCGAGTATGGCCAGAGCATTGCAGTTGGTGCGCGATGAGATGGGCCCAGAAGCGGTTATTTTATCTAGCCAGCGTACCCCCAACGGCGTGGAGGTTATTACCTCTGTGGAGCCAGACTTACCAACACGCGGCATAGATGTAAGACGCGAGTTTGGTCAGAATTTTGACGCCGACTTAGATCACCCCATGGAAAGCGACAGCGCATGGCGTATGCAGGCTGGCATCGATCAGGCTGCCGCTTCCTTCAAAGCCAGTGCATCGGTAGATAGCCGACCAGCAGCCGGCAACAAGCGCGACCCCGAACAACTGGCCCACGAAATCGAACGCGCACGCGAACGTATGCTAGCGGCAAAACGCGAAGCGCGAGAAGCGCCGTCAGATCAATCTTTCCATAAGTTTGTTAAGCAACAAGCTCAACAGGCACCAGCGCAACAAAGCGCTCCGGCCCAAGAGCGGCCAACACCTAAAGAATATAACCGCTATAGCGACGAGCCTAGCCAGTTTAATAAGCCTTCCTCATATGCCGAGCCAAGTTTTGCAACGGCAATGAACCATCAGCAAAGCGCTCCACAAGAAACGCTGCGCTTAAACGAATTGCAAAGTGAATTGGCCGACATGCGTTTATTGCTGGAGCAGCAGTTGTGGCATATGAACGAAAACCAGCAGCGCACAAGCATGCCTAGTCAAATTAAATTGCCGGTTGGCTATTCGCTAGTGGGAGATCACTTAAAGCGCTTAGGCTTAAGCGAGAACCTCGTGCAAGAGCTGCTCTTAGAGCAAGATGGCACTACACGCCCTAGCGAAGCTTGGAAAGGCTGTTTGGCAAAATTATCGCGCCGTATTCCCGCATTAAAGGGCGATATGGTTAGCGGTGGTGGCGTATTTGCTTTTGTTGGCCCTACAGGGGTAGGTAAAACCACAACCATCGCTAAACTTGCCGCGCGATTTGTTCTAGAAAACGGCCCTGGCAAAGTGGCCATCATTACAACGGATACCTACCGCGTGGGTGCGCACGATCAATTACGCTCTTTAGGGCGCATCTTAGGCGTGCCTGTAAGGGCGTTAGATAAAGACCACAGCTTGCCAGTACTACTCGCTAGCCTTAAGCAGTTCCCACTAATACTTGTAGATACAGCAGGCTTTAGGCAGGGCGATGCATTGCTAAAAGAACAGCTTCGCCAGTTAGACACTTGCCCAACCATGCGCCGTATTTTAGTTATGGCATGCAACAGTCAATTGCAAACCCTTAAGGCTTCTGTACACGCATACGCTGGTATGCGAGGCGTAGATGCTTGCGTAATTACCAAGGTTGATGAATCCCTGAGCATGGGCGAAGCATTAAGTGTATTAGTGGAAAAATCTGTGCCAGTAGCCTATACAACAGATGGACAGGAAATTCCTAAAGACATAGCACCAGCCAGTGGGCACGCGCTTATCGCCAAGGCTGTAGCTTTAGCAAAACAGGCACAGGAAGTAGAAAAGCAGGGCAACGGTATGGCCGCGCTATAGTCAACTATACTCATAAAAACCCCGCTGAACCTTTAGCGCTAAACGTACTAGCGCCAAAGGGAGAAAGTCATTAAATAAGAGATGTAGTCGTATGAGTACAGTCCGGCCGGTAAAAGTTATAGCTGTCACGGGTGGTAAAGGTGGCGTCGGCAAAACCAATCTTTCGGTAAATCTCGCCATTGCGTTGGCGGAGCTACGCAGACGAGTGGTGCTAATGGATGCCGACCTGGGGTTGGCCAATGTGGATGTACTGCTAGGAGTACAGGCCAAATACACACTGGCAGATGTACTCGACGGCACCAAAACTTTACGCGAAGTGATGGTAAATGGCCCGGCGGGAATAAAAATTGTGCCTGCCTCTTCTGGCGTTCAGCAAATGGCTAGCCTAACCCACCAAGAGCACGCAGCGCTTATTCACGCTTTTAGCGATTTGGGTGATCAGTTAGACGTACTGTTAATAGATACCGCAGCGGGTATATCCGACACGGTTGTAAGTTTTGTACGCGCAGCACAAGAGGTGTTGGTAGTGGTGTGCGACGAACCATCGTCTATCACAGATGCTTACGCTCTAATGAAATTATTAAATATGGAACATGGCGTATACCGTTTTCGCGTAGTTGCCAATATGACGCGTTCCACGCAAGAAGGCATAAACCTATTTAATAAATTAAATGCCGTGTGTGAGCGATTTTTAGATGCTTCTTTGCAATATGTAGGCAGCGTGCCGTTTGACGAAAACCTGCGCAAAGCCGTGCAAAAAAGGCGGCCAATATTGGAGTTTGCGCCGCGTTCGAAGGCGGCTGCTGCAATTAGAGTACTTGCGCAAAAAGTAGATGAGTGGCCGGTGCAAACCAGCGCAAGAGGGCATTTGGAATTCTTTATAGAGCAGTTGCTAAGTGCGCAGGCTGCATCCGCCGGAGGTGGTTATTAGCGGTTGCTTAGTGCTAGAAGGGCGGTTGGTTACATGCCGCCAAGCTAAACTTTTATCCTATTACTCGCACCTATACAAAACATTAGAAACAAGTAATAAATTAAACCAACAAAACAAGTATCAAGCAAAATTAATCGGGGCTTTATGTGCCCGCATTCAAAGGGTAACCACGCAAACTTGGCAGCAAATTACATTACATGTTGCACGAGTGCGTCTCTGAATTATGGCAGTCTCAGTGGCAGAAAATTTGATGGTCTACGAAAAACCTAAGGAAGGAGACCAAGAAATAAAGGTAGAGGATTACGCCTATCTCGTGAAACGTATCGCCCATCATATGATGGCGCGCATGCCTTCGTGCGTTCAAATAGAAGATTTAATTCAAGCGGGCATGCTGGGGCTGCTAGAAGCAGCACAAAAATATGACGCCAGTAAAGGCGCAAGCTTCGAAACCTATTCTGGAATACGCATTCGCGGTGCCATTGTAGATGAAATGCGCCGCGGAGACTGGGCGCCTAGGTCTGTACATCGCAACAGTCGACGTGTAGCAGAGGCAATAGCCACAGTAGAGGCTCGCCATGGGCGCGATGCACGCGACCACGAAATAGCAGAAGAGATGGGTTTAAGCCTTGACGAGTACTACGCTATGGCGCGCGATAGTGCATCTACTCGCCTGTTTAGCTACGAAGAAACCTACGAAAACGATGAGTCGCGCTTTGACGAATACGAGCCTAGTGACGGTTTGCGCGGCCCCTCCGAACAAGTTCACCGTAATGCCCTCTACACCGATTTAGTGGCCGCCATTGGCAAATTGCCAGAGCGAGAGAGGCTTGTGCTATCGCTGTATTACGAACAGGAAATGAACCTAAAAGAAATTGGGCTAGTACTTGGTGTATCTGAATCTAGGGTAAGCCAAATCCACAGTCAGGCTGCTTTAAGGCTCAAATCCCGCATGCAAGATTGGCAATCGTACGAATGATGGCCAACTTTGCCCTAAACGTAAGGAATTTTTGGAATATCAAGGCTAAAAACTGGATGAACTCTATCTAACGTCTAGACTTGTAATCAGGGCTGTTAAAGGTGTAGAGCTTTTACATCAACGGATAACACGCCTAGTAAAACCTGCTCTGGTGAACTAGGTTTCCGAGCGACGAGACTATTGGAGGTTGCATTGGATAAAAACATGAAAATACTGATTGTTGATGATTTCTCGACGATGCGTCGGATCATTAAAAATCTGTTAAGAGATTTGGGGTTCACCAATACGCATGAGGCGGACGATGGCAGCACCGCATTGCCTATGCTTAAAAGTGGAGATTTCGATTTCTTAGTTACCGATTGGAACATGCCCGGTATGAGCGGCATCGAGCTGCTTAAAGAGATCCGTGCGGATGCCAAGCTGGGAACTATTCCCGTACTAATGGTTACGGCAGAAGCGAAGCGCGACCAAATTATCGAAGCCGCGCAAGCTGGTGTAAATGGCTATGTTGTTAAGCCCTTTACTGCTCAAGTGCTCAAAGAAAAAATAGACAAAATTTTTGAGCGCGTAGGCGGATAATTAAAAAAGGCAGTTACATGGAAACACAACGTGATCTGCATAAAAATGAGCAGTTTTTAACTGAGCTTGAAGATTGTGCGAAACAGCTAGTAGAGAACCTCCAAAACAATAATTTTGACGGTGCTTCGGAGCTTATTCACACCTTGGTAGAGGCGAGAGATCGTCATATTTTCCAGTCGGTGGGCCGATTAACTCGCGGCTTACATAATGCCATTGTCAATTTTAATGTCGATGCTGACTTCGATAATAATCCACCAGAAATTAACAACTCAGAAATACGCGATGCTTCAGATAGGCTTAACTACGTCATTAAAATGACTCAAGAAGCGGCCGATAAAACCATGGATAAGGTAGAGTCCATTGCCCCAATAGCAATGAACCTAGGGCAAGAGGCAACGCTTTTAAGGGCAGATTGGCAAAAATTAAAACGCCGTGAAATATCGAAAGAAGAGTTTAAAGTTTTATACGATCGTATGGGCACATTTCTCGACCAAATGGATATGGGCACGCAAGAACTGAACAAATCCCTGCAAGATATTATATTAGAGCAGGGCTATCAGGATCTTACCGGCCAAGTACTTAAAAAAGTGATTGGCTTGGTAACCGATGTTGAAAGTGAACTCGTGAATTTAATGCGTATTGCGGGCGAGGTAGAACATGTAACGGGTATGGCAGGTGGTGCCGATACGGCTGCCACTGGCAGCGGCGAAGCAAAAAATTCAAAAGGTGAAGGCCCGCAAATTCACGCAGAAACACGTGATGATGTGGTCTCGGGTCAAGATGATGTTGACGACCTTTTATCTAGCCTGGGCTTTTGAGGAGCATATGAATGTCATTCGGAGAAGATGAAGAGATTCTTCAGGACTTTCTAGTCGAAGCTGGAGAAATCCTGGAGCAGCTCTCCGAGCAGCTTGTAGACTTGGAGCAACGTCCAGACGATAAAGAGTTGCTTAACGCGATATTTCGCGGCTTTCACACCGTAAAAGGTGGTGCTGGCTTTTTACAACTAAATGCAATGGTAGATTGCTGTCACGCAACCGAAAACCTATTCGACATGCTTCGCAATGGTAAACGTGTAGTTAGCTCCGAGCTAATGGATGTTGTATTGCAAGCCCTAGATTTAGTTAACGAACAATTTGATGAAGTTAAAAACAGACAAGAAATAACGCCTGCTTCCCCCGAATTAATCGCGGCTTTAGAAGCGCTTATTAATGGCGAAACACCAGCTGGCGCGGCCGATGTCGCTGCACCCGAGCAGCCAGACGAAGTAGCGGTAGAACCTGCTACACAAGAGCCCGACAATGCAGGCGAGTTAGCTATTTCAGACGACGAATTTGAAGGCTTTCTCGACGCCATAAACGAAGACTCCAATTCCTCGGCTAATACAGCCCCAGCGCAACAAGCAGCCCCTAGTGAGCCTGCAATCAGAGGCTCCGATAGCGATGAAATAACCGAAGACGAATTTGAATCTTTATTGGATCAGTTACACGGTGCGGGCAAAGCGCCTAAAATCGAAGCTCCTGAACCAACGAGTAGTGCTGCAGCGAGTTCTAGCACTGATGAAATTTCAGAAGACGAATTCGACAATTTATTAGATCAGCTACACGGCCTAGGTAAAGGGCCCGGCACAGGCGGAGCTGCACCAGCGCCTACCGATGGCGGCAGTGCCAACAACGACCTTATTACTGACGATGAATTTGAAGATCTTCTCGATCAGCTGCATGGTCAGGGTAATGGCCCCATTAAAGCGGCTAAGCCTGCTTCTAGCGCGCCTAAACCTGCTGCAGCGCCAGCTAAACCCGCAGCACCAGAGCCAGTTGCAAAACCTTCAGTCGCTGCTGCGACACCAAGCAAAGAGCCTACAGCGCCTAGCCCTGTAAAGCCCACTGCACCAGTTGCAGCGCCTAAACCGCGAGAAGCGGCACCCGGTGGGAACAGTGCTGCAGCGGGCGAAACGACCGTTCGTGTAGATACCCAGCGCCTAGACGACATTATGAACATGGTGGGTGAGTTGGTGTTGGTACGTAACAGACTCGTGCGCCTAGGTATCGATTCCGCCGATGAAGTAATGCAAAAAGCGGTAGGTAATTTAGACGTGGTTACTGCCGATTTGCAAACAGCAGTAATGAAAACTCGCATGCAGCCAATCAAAAAAGTATTTGGCCGCTTTCCACGCGTTGTTCGCGATTTAGCGCGTAACCTGAAAAAAGAAATAAACCTCGAGCTACAAGGTGAAGAAACCGATTTAGATAAAAACCTCGTAGAAGCGTTAGCAGATCCACTGGTTCACTTGGTTAGAAATTCAGTGGACCACGGGATAGAACTGCCTGGTGCGCGCGAAGAAAAAGGCAAGCCTAGAGTAGGTAAAGTAATTTTGGCTGCCGAGCAAGAGGGCGACCATATTCTATTGTCCATTACCGACGATGGCGCTGGCATGGACCCTAACGGCTTGCGCGATAAAGCGGTAGAAAAGGGCATTCTAGAGCCCGATGCCGCCGCGCGTTTATCCGATACAGAAGCGTTTAACCTTATTTTTGCTCCTGGCTTTTCAACTAAAACAGAAATTTCTGATGTGTCTGGCCGCGGCGTAGGCATGGATGTTGTAAAAACCAAAATCACTCAGTTAAACGGCTCTATAGAAATCAAATCTAAAATTGGTGAAGGTACGCGCTTTATTATTAAAGTGCCGTTAACTCTCGCCATTATGCCAACGTTAATGATTATGGTAGGCAAGCAAGCATTTGCCTTGCCACTTGTAAGTGTGAACGAAATATTCCATATGGATTTATCAAGAACACACGTTGTAGACGGTCAGCAGTGCGTGACAATTCGCGATCATGCTGTGCCTATTTTTGAACTAAAAAAATGGCTGGTGCGCGATCACAGCATTTATAAAAACGATCCAGAAAGCGACTCGAAAGAGGGGCACGTTGTAATTGTATCAGTTGGTACACAGCGGGTAGGTTTCATTGTGGATCAGCTTATAGGCCAAGAAGAAGTGGTTATTAAACCATTAGGTAAAATGCTTCAAGGCACACCTGGCATGGCCGGCGCCACCATTACAGGCGATGGCACCATCGCATTAATTCTAGATGTTCCTAGTTTGTTAAAACGCTATGCTGGTTCGCGTTAAGCGCCAGCTTCTCTTTTTTGTAAGCAGTGGGAGCTATAGTGGCTTATAAAGTTCTGGTTGTAGACGATTCACAATTTTTTCAGGTGAGATTAAAGCAAATAATTAATGAGCATCCTGATTTAGAAGTTGTTGGCATCGCAGCTAATGGCCAAGAAGCTATTGACCTAGAAGAGTCATTGCGCCCCGATATCATATCTATGGATTATGAAATGCCACATCTTGATGGTATTTCTGCTGTGCGCTCGATCTTGTCCAAGCGGCCTATACCCATCGTTATGTTTTCATCTATGACATACGAAGGGGCCACAATTACGTTAGAAGCTTTAGATGCTGGGGCAGTGGATTTTATTCCTAAAAACTTCGCTGAAGTATCCCGCGATTCAGTCGTTTTAAAAAAGCGCTTGCACGAAAAGCTATTGTTGTTTGCACAAAAAGCTAAGCCGAGTGTGGCGGCACGCAGTACAACCCAGCCAAGCGGGGTTAGGCCCTCTGCCTTAGGTGCAAATCTGTCTTCCAGTCGCTCACCCAGGCCGGCTAGTAGTGCACCCAGTGCCCCTAAAAAGCGAATAAAAGGCTTAGTTAAATTAGTAGCAATTGGCGCGTCTACCGGTGGGCCTGTTGCCGTTTCAGAAATAATCACTCGTTTGCCAGCCAACTTTCCCGTGCCAGTCATTGTGGCGCAACACATGCCAGAAAACTTTACCAAAGCATTCTCAGAGCGCCTTAATCGGCAGTCGGCTGTAGAGGTAAGAGAAGCGCAAGATGGCGATTTACTTAAGTCCGGTGTGGTATATGTGGCGCCTGGCGGCAACCAATTAATGGTCGATAAAACTGGTCGCTCCATACGTATTCTTGATGGCGATGCGCGCTTAACCTACAAGCCTTCGGTCGATGTGTTGTTTGCGTCTGCTGCAAGTGCCATGGGCGATAAAGTGTTGGCAATAGTATTAACGGGGATGGGCGCAGATGGATGCGATGGCGCTAAGTTATTAAAACAAAAAGGCGCAACCATATGGGGCCAGGATAAAGACTCCTGTGTTGTATATGGTATGCCAGCGGCTGTAGCCAAGGCTGGACTAACAGATGAAGTTTTACCGTTAGATCAAGTGTGGCAACGGCTGGTTTCGGATGTTTAGTCTCGGGAGCAGGGTGTGGATATTCTCAGCGTAGTAGGTGTAATAATTGGCTTTGCCGCGCTGTTAGGCGGAAACTTCCTAGAAGGAGGCAATTGGACATCCCTAGTCAATGGGCCGGCGGCCCTTGTTGTAGTGGGTGGTACTTTAGGGGCGGCTATTTTGCAAACCCCTTATAGCGGTATAAAGCGCTCCCTTACACTATTCAAATGGATCTTTAAGCCCCCGCGCTTACATTTTAAGTCGGGCATTAAACAAGTTGTAAGCTGGGCCATGGCTGCCCGTAAAGAAGGCTTACTTGGCTTGGAAAATATTGCCGAAAAAGAAAAAGATAGCTTCGCCAAAAAAGGTTTACAACTGTTGGTTGATGGTAGCGAAACAGATGTTATCCGCCACGTAATGGAAACCGATTTAATTGTAGCCGAGCAGCGCGATCACGATGCCGTACAGTTTTACGAAAGCATGGGCGGCTACGCACCCACCATTGGTATTATTGGTGCAGTAATGGGGCTTATTCATGTTATGCAAAATCTTGCAGACCCGGCCGAACTCGGCCCCGGCATAGCTATAGCATTTGTTGCCACAATTTACGGGGTGGCATTTGCCAACTTATTTTTATTGCCCGTCGCCAATAAACTAAAAGCCTGTATCAAACAGCAATCGCAATTCAGAGAATTACTTGTAGAGGGCATAATCGCCATAGCAGACGGTGAAAACCCAAAAGTAATTGAAATGAAATTAAGCGGTTACCTGCACTAGCGGGGCGTTTAATTATGATCCGAAGGCAGCCAATAGAAACAAAAATTAATCACGAACGTTGGTTAGTCTCCTACGCCGATTTTATTACGCTGCTATTTGCTTTTTTTGTGGTTATGTATTCAGTTTCGCAGGTTAACGAAACCAAATATCGCACCTTATCTGAAACCTTGGGTAACGCGTTTTCTAGTAGCGCCAAAAAAACAAATAAAAACCGTTCGCCCGACACTACCGAAGCAGAAGTGGCGCCCCTTAAGCAAATAGAACAGCAGCTGGAACAGGCTTTAAGCGGTGTGCTAGCTACCGGTGAGGTAACGTTAAATGGCAATCAAAACTGGGTGGAAATTGTAATAGATGCAAATTCATTCTTTTCGTCTGGGCAGGCCACTCCAAGTGATGAGGCGCGCACTGTCTTAAACAAGGTTGCCGATATTATCTCCCCCTTTGATAACGCTGTAGCAGTGGGTGGCCATACCGACGACACGCCAATAAACAATGCCCAATTCAAAAATAACTGGGAGCTATCTTCCGCCCGAGCAGTGACGGTGGTGAATCTATTGGCCTTTGCAGGTGTTAGCCCCGAGAGAATGTCTGCTGTAGGTTACGGGGAATACCGACCTATCGCCGATAACCAAACACCCGAGGGGCGCAGTGCCAATAGGCGTGTTGTGTTACGTGTAGCCCGCGATAGGGCCGATATTCCTAAAGTGATTGCGCCCAATGCAATTCCCCAAAGCGAAACGCCTGCAACGCCAGCCAACCCAGAGCCAGTAGTTAACCCCGGCCCAGCTGAAGAGCAACCAGAAACAGTCGAACCAGTAAGATTAAAAAACGGTGGCTTACTGTTTACAAGCGACCCCGATAGAGCGCGAAACAATCGATAGGGTCGCGCTAGTATTTCAATTGATTATTGTCTCTTAAATCAAACACTCATTATGCTTTAAACGCTGTTCCCTAAATGTAGGGATGTTGGTTTCGCGGTATTGTTACTTCCAATAGGGCATGCTTCTTGCGTTGTGGTTAATAGTATCAATGTGCGTAAAGTTTTTGACGCTTAGGGCGATATAGTAAGAACTATGAGGCTAATTGTTTGATTGTTTGGACTGTTTCCAACCAAAAGGGTGGGGTAGGCAAAACCACCACCAGCGTTGCGCTTGCAGGTTTGGCTGCCGAAGCGGGTAAGCGGGTATTACTTATCGATTTAGACCCGCATGGCTCGCTTACAAGCTACTTTCGTCTCGACCCTGATATGCAGTTATCCAGCGTCTTTACTTTGTTTCAGGAGCGCACAGCGCTAACAGAGTCGCTCATAGAGAAAGTAACGGTGCGAACACCATACGCAGGTATATCGTTACTGCCCGCAGCCACCGCTTTGGCAACGCTCGAGCGTCAAGCAATAGGCGATGGTATGGGGTTGGTTATATCGCGCACTCTGGCCAAGGTTACCGACCAATACGATCTGGCCATAATCGACTGCCCCCCGCAGCTTGGTGTGCTTATGGTTAATGCACTTGCGGCCTGTAGTCGTTTACTTATTCCTGTACAAACCGAGTTTTTAGCCATTAAAGGGCTAGAGCGTATATTGCACACCCTAGAAATGCTGGCTAAATCGCGTAAAAAGCCGCTAAATCACATCATATTACCCACTATGTACGACCGGCGAACACAAGCATCTGTTTCTAGCTTACGTACCATTCGCAACGATTATGGCGAATGTGTATGGGCCGGCAAAATACCCGTTGATACAAAGTTGCGAGATGCGAGCAGGGCGGGTGTACCACCGCACTTATTCGACCCCAATGGCCGCGCCGTAGAGGCTTACCGGTCACTCTATAAGTTTGTACTGGCCAGTTATGAAAAAGAGCATATCGCGATGGAGGCAGGTGAATGAGCACGCCATCGTCCAAAGATTCTGACTTTTTTTTGGCAAGCTATTTCGATGAGCTTCTAACTGACCCAGTACCGGCTCAGAAGCCCGCCGAAGAAGAAAAAACTACTGCAAAGCCAGTTGCGCCTAAGGCGAACCAAACGCCAGAAAAAATCGCAGAAGCAAATGTAATTAAAGCACCGGAAAAAAAAACACCTAAAAATGCCAGCTTAGCCCGCACCGAGCCAGAAGCATTACCCGAGCTACACCAGCCGATACAAAAGCCTGCTGCAGCGTCGTCCATTCCCGCGCCAAGTAACACTGTCACGCCAGCCTCAGAGGAGGAGCCTGCGCCGCAGTTACAGCCGGAAGCCAAATCAGAGCTGCAGCAAAGACAAGCTTATTTAGAAGAAACGCAAAAGCAGAAATTGCAGGCGTTACTTAATCAGGGAATACAGCTACAGGCGCCTGTTAAAACCAAGCCACAAACAGCGCAAGTGGTAATAGAGAAGGTTGCGCAAAAAGTTGAACAAAAGGTACGGGTTGAGCAAAAAGTACAGGTTGAGCAGAAGATACAGGTTGAGCAGAAAGTACAAGAAGTACATGTTGAAGTAAAAGCGCCGGTGCAAGAAATAACCACAGTGGAGCAGCAAACAGCGGCGCAAACGGGTTATTCCTTGGGAGTGAACGACCTGCTCGAATGGCACGAAAATGGCCGTCCGATGTGGGCGCAAGAGCGCTTTGATGTGCTGTTATTCGAGGTGAGCGGCTTAACACTAGCGGTGCCGTTGGTGGCCTTGGGTCAAATTCAGCCACTTAACGAAAATCTAACCCCTTTATTTGGCCAATCTAACTGGTTTATGGGCTTGCTTAACTCAGCCCACGGAAAAATTAAAACTATTAACACGGCGTTATTTGTAATGCCCGAAAAATACAACGAAACCTTCTTAGAAACGGCCAAATACGTTATATCAATTGATGGCGTAAGTTGGGGGCTAGCGGTAGATAAGGTGAATCAACCAGTAACCTTAAACCCCAGTGAAGTGAAATGGCGGGGGGAGCGCACCAAGCGCCCTTGGCTAGCGGGCACCGTAAAGTCTGCAATGTGTGCATTAATAGATATTCCGCAGATGGCGAAACTACTGCACGATTCCGACAAAAATGCCCAAAAGCGCTAGCTTAAGTGGCTTAATTTAACGGTTTTTAACTCCGTAACACATAAAAAAGTTTTCTTTGCTGGCATAAATACTGCCCTAAACTATATTAAAAAGAGAAAGACTACGTATTCTTGACGCAAACGCTAGCCCTGCGCTGGTTTGGGCGGTAAAAGTAGCAAGATGCGGTGGTAAAAAGTATTAAAACGACAACGCTCGACAAAAAAATGACGTCAAAGGGTTGTTGGACAAGGGTGATAACGAGGACAAGCATCGATGGCAGCTAATTTAAGTAAAAACAATATCAGTGAAGATCCGGTCCTGCAGTGGGTTACCTTCAAACTAGCTGGTGAAACCTATGGTGTAAATGTAATGCAGGTACAAGAGGTGCTGCGTTACTCAGAAATTGCCCCTGTACCAGGTGCCCCAACGTATGTGATAGGCATAATTAACCTTCGTGGCAACGTGGTTACTGTAATTGATACCCGCCAGCGCTTTGGTTTAACCGATGGCGAAGTCACTGACAATACGCGCATTGTCATTATCGAAGCAGAAAAGCATGTAGTGGGCATTATGGTAGATAGCGTGGCAGAGGTTGTTTACCTGCGCCAATCAGAAATAGAAACCGCCCCTAATGTGGGGAATGAAGAAAGCGCGAAATTTATTCAAGGTGTATGTCATAAAAACGAAGAGCTGCTTATTCTAATTGAATTAGATAAGTTGCTAACCGATGACGAGTGGGCTGAAATAGACGAAATCTAGTAAGGCCCTGTCGTTTATTGGGTTTAGGTTAGTAAGCAACAGTGTAGGTACGTATATGTTCGATATTATTATTCAAAATTTAGCGCAAGATTGGCCGCTCACGGTGGGGTTTACATTGTGTGGGGCAATTTTGCTTAAATTAACCACTGTTGTACTAAAGCTTAAAGCCAAAAGTGAGCACGACGAGAAGCTTCTGGTAGCACTTTCTAAAGAGCTGGCTCTACTGTCGTCTAGCACGGTAGGTATGGGTCAGCGCATGGTGCAACTACAGGCAAAGCTGGATGAGCTGCAAAGCAATCAAAGCGAAATGAACGATAGCGAAGCCCAGTTTGCCTATACCCAAGCGCTGCGTTTGTTAGAGCAGGGCGCCGATAGCTCAACCGTTGCGGCAAATAGTGGATTGTCTAAAAGTGAAATTCAATTAATGCAGCTTGTACACGGTCAGCGCGATACAGCTTAAGTTTTTTAGGCATTTTTATTTAAATTAGCTAGTAGCTCTGCGTTAGCTCAATGTAAAACAGGTGGTAGCTCCGTGTGGCATAAAGTTGCTAATAAACTACTAGGTAATGTGCATACACAACATTGTATGCCTTCGTTACAACCTGTTTTGCACGCATGGTTTACTTCTAGTTTACGCGCATTCTCTTTTCTATTTATTCTAGTTTTTGCATCTGCATGCACTATGAGTGAGCGTGTGGAGTACTCTGATATAGAAGGCAGAATCCCCGAGCGTTTCTTCGAAACCATTAATACCTATGCCGTAAGCGAAGCATGGTTGGCAAGCCAGTTAGGCCAAGGAAGCATCATTCAAGATGGCCCTAGGCAGCAAAAAATACACACCTACAAAGTAACCACAAAAAAAATAGAGCAAGTAAATTACATGTGGCTAATTCGCAGTAGCGAAACGCAACAGCAAGCCGAATATCTACATTTTGTATTTATCGACGATAAACTGGTATCCCATTGGGGGGATTCCTCGCCTCAGGTAAGCTTTAACGAGCCGCCCGTAAATACAACATTTATTCGTGACGAAATTCAGTTAGTGGCGCCAAAAAGTCAAGCTGTAAAGCCTAGTTCGCAAAGCGCTATGAATAACAATATGAATACCGGTGGCAACAGCAACGCAAGCGAAACAGAAGTTATGACGCGAGCTACTAGTGCAGACAACTCAGTAATGTACAAGCCACAACCACAAAACGAAGTGGTAGAAATAGATTTAATGCAAGCCGACGGTTCTAAAGTGCAGCCGCCGCAAGAGCGCGTTACCCCAAATAAGGGTGTGCAAGAGTCTGAAAAACCACCTGTAAACACACCACCGCCTAAAGAATTTAATTTCCCTCCTACTCGCTAAATTTTATGTTTGGCTCTAACACAAATAAAAACGGCGAGGGTTAGCTCGCCGTTTTAGTATTATGATTGTAACGCTAATAATTATTTGGGTTGTGCATCAAAGTGCTGACCGTTTATTAGCTCACTTTCTTGGCCAAGTAAAAACAAATACCTGTTCATAATTGCTTCTGGCTCGGTCACAGTGGTTGGGTCTTCTGCGGGGTAAGCCGCTGCGCGCATACCCGTACGAGTTGCCCCTGGGTTTAAGCTGTTAACGCGAATTTTACTTGTGCCGTCTAGCTCATCTGCCAATGTTTCTACTAGGTTTTCTATTGCGGCTTTACTGGCTGCATAGGCTCCCCAGTATGCACGACCTTTAGCACCCACCGACGAGCTGGTAAATAATATAGAAGCACTGGTGGATTTATCGAGCAAAGGCAGCAGCGCTTTGGTCATCATAAAAGGCGCATTTACATTTACTTGCATAATTTTTTGCCATTGCACAGCGCTGTAATTTGCAATGGGTGTGCGCGGCCCTAATTCACTGGCATTGTGAATAAGCCCGTCTATTTTGCCAAATTCAGTTTCTAATACATCAGCCATTGCGCTAAAGTCTTGCTCAATAGCGCCTTCAAGGTTCATAGGGTAAATGGCGGGTTTGGGGTAGCCGGCGGCTTCTATTTCGTCGTAAACACTTTCTAATTTCGCTTGAGTGCGGCCTAGCAATACCACTGTTGCGCCGTGCTGTGCGCAGGTTTTTGCAACGCAGCGGCCTATACCGTCACCAGCGCCGGTAATTACGATTATTTTATCGGCTAGCGAGTTTTCTCTCGGTTTATACTGCGTCAAAAATTCCGAGTCGATCATAGTGCTTCCTCGTGACTTTTTTTTATGTACGTTTTAATAATAGGCCACAATTCATCTGCGTGTGTTACGCAGTGTGTAGCATTCCAATCGGTGTGTTTTTCATTTTCGGGTATATAGCCATAGCCAACGGCGATTGTGTCGCAGCCGGCGCGGCGGCCGCATTCAATGTCGCGTAAATGGTCACCTATATAAATTGCTTCGTTTGCAGAGCAGTTGCTTTGCTTACACGCTAGCAGTAGGGCTTCTGGATGCGGCTTTTTTTCTTGTACATGGTCTGGGCAAATTACTGCGCTTGGTTCACTTGCAAATAAATGTTTTTGCATAAGTGGGGCAGTGTAGGGCCAGGGCTTATTGGTAACAATTCCCCAAGCTATATTGTGTTGGTTGAGTTGTTCTATAAGCGCGCCAATACCGTCGAAAGGTTGTGTGTGGGTGGAAAGGTTGTCGTGGTAAAACGCCAAAAGTTCTTCGCGTAAAGCTGCGTAGCTTTTGTGCGAATCATCCACATTAAAGCCTAATTTAATAAGTGCCGCGGCGCCATCAGATACTACACGCCGAATCGTATCGTTAGGTAGCGCTGGTTTGCCTTTAGCTTCTAGTAACGCATTTAGTGCATGGGCTAAATCGCTGGCGGTATCCAGCAGTGTGCCATCTAAATCAAAAAAAACTGCTCGGATTGTCATAGTTTTGGTAGTGCCATTATTCGTAGAAGCTTACCCGTAAAGCAAATTTGCAAGTCTCAATAGTACGCTTCTAAAGAGACGCTTTTTTTACAGTGTTTTTGGTTGTGGCGAATTTTATATTTTTCGCGCATGCATAATGTAATTTACCGATACATCTTTTGCATTTAGCTTATAGTGTTTAGTGATTGGGTTATAGGTCATGCCGCACATCTCTTGCAGTTCTAAGCCTGCGTTGCGCATCCATTGGGCTAGCTCAGATGGGCGAATGAATTTGTTGTAGTCATGGGTGCCTTTAGGCAGCATTTTTAGTACGTACTCTGCACCAACCACAGCAAATAGGTATGCTTTGGGGTTGCGGTTTATTGTGGAAAAGAAAATATCTCCACCTGGTTTTACCAGCTGTGCACAGGCGGCAATGGTTTGCGCTGGGTCGGGCACGTGCTCTAACATTTCTAAGCAGGTAACTACGTCGTAACTTTGTGGGTGCTTAGCTGCAAATTCTTCGGCGGTGGTTTTTATGTAGTCTACATTTACGCCACTTTCTAAGCTGTGCAATTTAGCAACCTCTAGTGGGGCGTCGCCCATATCAATACCGGTTACTATGGCGCCGCGTTGGGCCATGGCTTCGCATAGAATGCCGCCGCCGCAACCCACATCGAGTAATTTTTTCTCCGCTACTTGGGCGCGCTCATCAATATAATTTGCGCGCAACGGGTTTAGGTCGTGTAAGGGTTTAAATTCGCCTTCTAAGTCCCACCAGCGGGCTGCCAAGCGTTCGAATTTTGCTATTTCTGCACTGTCTACGTTCAGTTCTTGTGTAGTCATTGTGGTAACCCTATTTGCCGGAAGCGCGCTGCGCTTGAATTTTAACTTGCCAAGCGCAGGCTTTGCTGTAAATGTCTTTGGTGTCCAAGGTTTGTAATTCGCGTTCTGCAACTAAGCATTTGCCATCTACCCATACATGGGTAACTAGGTGGCTAACGTGGGTATTAACGAGATGGCTCTTTAAATTATAGATGGGGGCTTGCTGCAAATTACTAAAGTCAATTGCAATAAAATCTGCACGCTTACCTTTTTCTAAGCTGCCAACAATATTGTCTAGCCCCATTGCTGTGGCGGCATTAATGGTGGCCATTTCTATTGCAGTATCGCTTTTAAGTGCATCGGCGCGTTGTGCAACGCCTTTGCCCAGCAAGCTTGCTGTGTGCATTTCGTCAAACAAGCTTAGGTCGTTGTTCGAAGCAGCGCCGTCTGTGCCCAAGCACGTGTTAATGCAGTGCTCTTGCAGTGTATGTACAGGGCAAAAACCGCTGGCCAATTTCAAGTTAGATTCAGGGCAGTGCACTACATGGGCAGAATAGGTGGTAAGTAGTGCTATGTCTTGTTCATCTATTTGCGTCATATGCACTAGCTGGGTAGCGGGGCCGAGTAGGCCTAGGTCTGCAATGCGTTGCAATGGTCGCACCCCAAAATTAGCTATCGAGTCGCTTACTTCTTGCGCGGTTTCGTGCATATGTATTTGAATAGGGGCTTGCAGCTCTTCTGCTAAAACCGCTATTCGCTTTAAAGGCTCATCAGACACTGTGTAAGGCGCATGTGGGCCAAAGCCAATGTTGATAAGATCTACAGAGCGATAGTTATCGTGCAGTTTTAGGCCTTTGTGAATGTAATCTTCGGGGCCGCTTCCCCATTGGGTGGGAAAGTCGAGTATAGGAAAGTTAATTTGGGCGCGCATACCCGCTTCAAAGGCTGCGCCGGCAGCAGCTTCGGGGTAAAAGTACATATCTGAGAAGCAAGTGGTGCCACTTAATAGCATTTCGGCCATGGCTAGCTGAGTACCGTCGAGCACAAATTGTTCGTCTACCCATTCACCTTCAGCAGGCCAAATGTGATCTTGCAGCCACTCCATAAGCGGTAAGTCGTCTGCCAAACCCCTAAACAAGCTCATGGCTGCATGCCCGTGCATATTAATAAGCCCTGGCATAAGTAGCTGATTGGGCAAATCGATGTGCTCTTGGTAGTCAAATTGGCTGTCTATACCGCTAGTTGGCACAATTTCAATAATGTTGCCATCTCGTATTACTAATGCGCAGTGCTCATATAGGCGGCCTGTTGGGCGAACTGGCAATATCCAGCGGGCGCTTACAATAAGGTCGGCAGGTGTTTTGTTGGTCATGGCGTAATCGAATTGACTGAAAAGTGAGTGAAAAGGCGCGTTTATGGGCGCCGTTTTAAACGGTGCTGCTCAGTATACCCCTTAAACTACGCTGTGTGATCAGCTGTACGAAACCCTTACCCAAGCTAATATTTTGGCTAAACGCGCTCATAGTGCTTTGAGAGGCGTTTTTATGCTATCATCGCCGCCTTTCGGGGGTTCCCGACTCCATCCAAAATACAACAATAAGGATTGCACGCATTTTTGTGCGCGCACCTGATCGGTGGAACAAGAAACATGGGTGATATAGCTAAAGAAATCCTTCCTGTCACGATTGAAGACGAACTGAAAAAGTCTTACCTCGATTACGCAATGAGTGTAATCGTAGGGCGTGCGCTTCCAGATGTGCGAGACGGCTTAAAACCCGTGCATCGCCGCGTATTATTCGCAATGAGCGAATTGAATAACGACTGGAATAAAGCCTATAAAAAATCTGCCCGTGTGGTAGGTGACGTAATCGGTAAATATCACCCGCATGGTGATTCCGCTGTATACGACACAATTGTACGTATGGCGCAGCCTTTCTCGTTGCGTTATATGCTGGTAGACGGGCAGGGTAACTTCGGTTCGATCGATGGCGACAGCGCCGCGGCAATGCGTTATACGGAAATCCGTATGGCCAAAATTTCGCACGAACTGCTTGCCGACCTAGATAAAGAAACCGTCGATTTTGTGCCCAACTACGATGGCACAGAGCTTATTCCCGCCGTATTGCCAACCCGCGTGCCCAACTTACTAGTAAACGGCTCGTCCGGTATTGCTGTAGGTATGGCAACTAACATTCCGCCGCACAACTTGCGCGAAGTGATTAAAGGTTGTTTGGCGCTTATCGATAACCCAGAAATTACTATCGATGAGTTAATGGAGCATATTCCTGGTCCAGATTTCCCAACGGGTGCCATTATTAATGGCCGTGCAGGTATTTTGCAGGCATACCGCACTGGTCGTGGTCGTATCTATGTTCGCGCGCAAGCCGAAGTAGAAACCAACGAAAAAACCGGCCGCGAAACCATTGTTATTAATGAAATCCCTTACCAGGTAAACAAAGCGAGATTAATCGAAAAAATCGCCGAGCTGGTAAAAGAAAAGAAAATAGAAGGCATTTCAGAAATTCGCGACGAGTCCGATAAAGACGGCTTGCGCGTAGTTGTAGAAATTAAACGCGGTGAGATGGGCGAAGTTGTACTTAACAACTTGTATGCTCAAACACAGCTACAAAACGTATTCGGTATTAATATCGTTGCGCTGGTGGATGATCAGCCCAAGCTATTAAACCTAAAAGAGTTGCTTGAATACTTTGTTAAACACCGTCGCGAAGTAGTTACACGCCGTACGGTTTACTTGTTGCGCAAGGCGCGTGAGCGCGGCCATGTGTTAGAAGGCCAAGCTGTAGCTATTGCCAATATCGACGAAGTAATTACTTTAATTAAGTCTTCGCCAACCCCTGCCGATGCGCGCGACGCCATGCTTGCTCGCGGCTGGCCAGTAGGTGCGGTAAGTGAATTCCTTGATCGCGCTGGCGAAAACGCTTGTCGCCCAGATGGCTTACCAGAAGAATTTGGTTTACGTGAAGATGGCAGCTACTACTTATCGCCGGTTCAGGTTCAAGCCATTCTAGATTTACGTCTCCACCGTTTAACGGGTATGGAGCACGATAAATTACTTGCTGAATACGAAGAGAAATTAATTCAAATTGCAGGCTACTTAGAAATTTTAGGTAACCCTGAGCGTTTGATGAACGTAATTCGTGAAGAGCTTGAAGTTATTTATAACGATTACGGCGATGAGCGTCGTACTGTTATTCAGCAAAGCATGACCGATCTTACCCACGAAGATCTCATCAGCGAAGAAGATCGCGTAGTGACTATTTCGCACGGTGGCTATGCTAAGAGCCAGCCGTTAGATGCATACCAAGCGCAACGTCGCGGCGGCATGGGTAAGGCGGCTACCTCGGTTAAAGATGAAGATTTCGTAGAGCATCTATTAATTGCTAATACTCATGATTACTTATTGTGCTTTACCAGCGTAGGTAAAGTGTTCTGGCTAAAGGTATACCAAATACCCGTTGCTGGTCGTCAATCTCGTGGTCGACCTGTTGTGAATTTATTGCCGCTAGAAGAGGGCGAACGCATTACTAGCATACTGCCTGTGCGTGAGTTCGACGACGATCACTTTATCTTTATGGCGACAGCAGACGGCACAGTGAAGAAAACACCATTGTCGCAATTTGCTCGTCCACGTAGCGTTGGTTTACGTGCTATCGATTTGGTTGAAGGCGACCACTTGGTAGGCACCGCAATTACAGACGGCACAAAAGATATTATTTTGCTTACTTCTGCTGGTAAAGCTGCACGCTTTAGCGAAGAAAATGTTCGCTCTATGGGCCGAGTTTCACGCGGTGTACGCGGTGTGCGCATGGCCGACGACGTAAGTGTAATAGCCATGGTTGTGCCGGAAGAAGGCGGTAAAGTACTTACTGTAAGTGAAAACGGCTTTGGTAAGCGTACCGAAGTTACAGAATACCCCGCAAAAGGCCGCGGTTCGCAAGGCGTAATTGCTATGCAGATGTCTGAGCGTAACGGCTGTTTGGTTGGTGCTACTCAGGTATTTGAAGGCGATGAAATTATGCTTATTTCTAACCAGGGTACCTTGGTTAGAACACGTGCAGACGAAGTATCGTTATCTGGCAGAAACACTCAGGGTGTTCGCTTAATTCGCGTTAAAGAGGGCGAACATATTGTTGGCCTAGAGCGAATAGATGAGCCACCTGTGCCAGAAGCCGTTGAAGGCGGCGAAGAATCTGCAGTGGTAGAAAATACAGCAGATGCTAACGAAGCGAATGTGAACGCTCCCGATGTGAGTGGCGCAGACGAAGACGCAACTGGTGACGACGCATAGTCGTCACCTAATTTACGGAGTTATGCAGTAGTGAGTGATAAATCCGAGCCAATTAGTGCAGAAGAAGCGGCGCTTCTTGGTGAATTGCGCGTAAAAATAGACGATATAGATCAGCAGATTGGCGACTTAATATGTGCTCGCGCAAATTGTGCGGTAGAAGTTGCCCATGTAAAAAAACGCTTTTCTAATATCACCGAGCCAAAGTTTTATCGCCCAGAGCGCGAAGCACAGGTATTGCGCAATGCTATGGCGCGTAACAAGGGTCCGTTGTCTAACGAAGAGTTTGCCCGTTTATTTCGCGAAATAATGTCTGCTTGCTTGGCTTTAGAAGCACCAGTAAAAGTGGCTTACTTGGGGCCAGAAGGCACCTATACCCAGCAAGCCGCACTTAAGCATTTCGGTCATTCCGCTCAAGCTGTTTCTTTGCCCGCTATTGATGAAGTTTTCCGCGAAGTAGCATCTGGTGCTGCGCACTATGGTGTAGTGCCGGTAGAAAACTCCACCGAAGGCGTGGTTACGCACACCTTAGATAACTTTTTAGGCAGTAGCGTAAAAATTTGTGGTGAAGTTGTACTGCGTATTCATCACCACCTGTTAGTTTCTGATGTAACACACGTACAAAATATTTCGCGCATTTATTCTCATGCGCAGTCTTTGGCGCAATGCAGAAAATGGTTAGATGCACATTACCCTCGTGCAGAGCGTATAGCGGTAAGCAGTAATGCAGAAGCAGCACGCCGAATAAAAGGCGAGTGGAATTCAGCTGCCATTGCAGGCGCTATGGCGGCAGATTTATACGGCCTTACTAGCCACGCACAAAATATTGAAGACCAGCCAGATAACTCCACGCGCTTTTTAATTATTGGTGCAGAAAGCGTAGGTGCAAGCGGCGAAGATAAAACTTCTATTGTTGTGTCTATGAAAAACGAGCCGGGTGCGTTGCACAATTTGCTAGAGCCATTCCATCAGCACGGCATAGATTTAACCCGCGTAGAAACTCGTCCATCGCCAACCGGTGCGTGGAACTACGTGTTTTTTATAGATTTTGCCGGCCATGCCAGCGAGCCAGTTGCTAAAAAAGTGCTAGAGGAAGTGGGGCGCAGAGCCTCAGATCTGAAAATATTAGGCTCATACCCTAAAGGCGTACTTTGAACACTGCACTGGTAATTAATAAATTAGTTGTAGTTGGTATAGGCCTTATTGGTGGCAGTTTAGCGGCTGCCTGTAAAAAGCGCGGCGTGTGTAGCGAAGTAATTGGCGTAGCGCGCAGAGCAGAAGTTTGCGAGCGTGCTGTTGCAAATGGAGTGGTAGATAGAGCCACAACTCAAATAAGTGAGCTAGCTGGCGAGCTCGGCGAAGGGGATGTGGTTTTTATTGCCGTGCCCACGCTTACTGTAAAAAAAGTTTTAGCAGAAATAAAAAGCTGTTTATCGCCAGCCGTAACCATTACCGATGGTGCCAGTGTGAAAGGCAGCGTACGCGACGATGTTGTTGCTATTTACGGCGGCGAACCTAGCCAAGTTGTATTGGGCCACCCAATTGCTGGGTCCGAAAAAAGCGGTGTAGATGCGGCAGACCCAGAGCTTTATGTTGATCACCGAATAATTCTTACCCCCTTAAAAGGTAATGGTGTCAACCACATAGAGCGCGTAACGAAAATGTGGCAAGCCGTTCAGGCCGAAGTGCTTGAAATGGATGTAGACGAGCACGATGCCGTACTTGCATCTACTAGTCATTTGCCACACGCGATTGCTTTTTCGCTCGTCGACACACTTGCGCACGACCACCAAAACGAAAATATCTTCCGCTATGCAGCGGGAGGTTTTAGAGATTTCACTCGGATAGCATCCAGCGACGCAACCATGTGGCGCGATATTATGCTGTCAAACAAACCGGCCGTACTTTCAGCCATCGACATGTTTGTAGCGAACCTAACACGGTTGCGCGGCATGATCGAAGCGGAAGACGCCACTAACATTACCGGCGTGTTTACACGCGCAAAAGCAGCGCGCGACCGGTTTACTAACATGCTATCTCATCAGGCGTACAGTAAAACTATGCAAGAAAATGCTCACTCCCACATCGTATATAAAGTTGCCCCAGGCGGAACCGTACAAGGCACAATTCGTGTTCCTGGTGATAAATCTATTTCTCACCGCTCAATTATGTTGGGTTCGCTCGCCGAGGGTGTAACACATGTAGAAGGCTTTTTAGAGGGCGAAGACGCACTTGCAACTCTACAAGCCTTCCGCGATATGGGCGTAGTAATAGAAGGGCCAGAAGATGGTCGTGTGACTGTTCACGGTGTTGGTTTGCACGGTCTGCAGGCACCAAGTGGCCCGCTGTATGTTGGTAACTCTGGTACCTCAATGCGTTTGCTGGCAGGTATTTTGGCTGGTCAAAAGTTTGAATCTGAACTTACCGGTGATGAATCTTTAACAAAGCGACCAATGAATCGCGTTGCTTTGCCATTGGCTGAAATGGGCGCTTCAATTGCCACAGCTAACGAAGGCCGTCCACCGCTAAAAATTCACGGCGGCGCAGCGCTTAAAGGTATTAATTACGATATGCCAATGGCGAGCGCACAGGTTAAATCTTGCTTGTTGTTAGCCGGTTTGTACGCTGAAGGCAAAACCAGCGTAACCGAGCCTGCGCCAACACGTGATCACACAGAGCGTATGTTGCGTGGTTTTGGTTACGATGTGCAGCGCACTGGCGACACCATTACGGTTGAGTCTGGTGGCAAGCTTACCGCTACTGATATTGATATTCCTGCAGACATTTCTTCTGCCACCTTCTTTTTGGTTGCCGCTGCAATTACACCTGGGTCGGATATTACGCTTACCCACGTAGGTATAAACCCAACGCGCATTGGTGTAATTAATATTCTAAACCTTATGGGCGCGAATATTGAGCTAAGTAATGAGCGCGAAGTGGGCGGCGAGCCAGTAGCGGACATCCGCTTGCGCTACGCACCGCTCAAAGGTATCGAAGTGCCTGAATCTCAAGTGCCGCTTGCAATTGATGAATTCCCAGCACTAATGGTGGCCGCGGCCTGCGCCGAAGGCACTACCGTAATTACTGGCGCCGAAGAGTTACGTGTAAAAGAAACAGATCGTATTCAGGCTATGATCGATGGCTTAACCACTCTCGGTATTAAGTGTCATGCAACCGAAGATGGCGCCATTATTGAAGGTGGGCAGTTGGGTGGTGGTGAGGTAGAAAGCTTCCATGATCACCGTATTGCCATGTCATTTACCATTGCTGCTCTGCGTGCTTCGGGCGAAATTACAGTAAATAATTGTGCAAACGTGTCCACTTCGTTCCCTAACTTCACCCAGTTAGCAAAACAAGTAGGAATAAGCTTAGAAGTCATTCGTTCTTAGCTATTCACTCTGCATCCTTTATACTGCGCGGCGTTAAAGTCGCGCTAATAGATTTCAAGGTAATAGATAAATGCTTGATGAGTACAAGTTAACTCACTTAAAACAGCTAGAAGCGGAAAGTATTCATATCATTCGCGAAGTAGCGGCAGAATTCGATAACCCGGTAATGCTGTATTCAATCGGTAAAGATTCGGCCGTTATGCTGCACTTGGCAATGAAAGCCTTTGCCCCTGGCAAGCCGCCTTTCCCGCTTATGCACGTAGATACAACGTGGAAATTCAAAGAAATGATTGAGTTTCGCGATAAATACGTAAAAGAATTGGGTTTGGAGTTGATTGTTCACTCCAACCAAGAAGGTATCGATATGGGGATAAGCCCATTTGTGCACGGCAGCGCCAAGCACACCGATATCATGAAAACCCAAGCCCTAAAGCAAGCGCTAGATAAGCATGGCTTCGATGCTGCTTTCGGTGGCGCTCGCCGCGATGAAGAAAAATCACGTGCAAAAGAGCGTGTGTATTCATTCCGCGATAAAAAACACCGCTGGGACCCTAAAAACCAGCGCCCAGAGTTGTGGAACATCTACAACAGCCGTGTAGACAAAGGTGAGAGCATCCGCGTTTTCCCATTGTCTAACTGGACCGAACTTGATATTTGGCAGTACATCCACCTAGAGAGTATTCCATTGGTGCCATTGTACTTCGCCGCCAAGCGCCCAGTAGTTGAGCGCGACGGCACGCTCATCATGGTAGATGACGACCGCATGCCCATCGAACCCGGCGAAAAAGTAGAAGAAAAAATGGTGCGCTTCCGTACCCTAGGCTGCTACCCACTAACCGGCGCAGTAGAGTCCGAGGCAACAACACTGCCAGAAATTATCCAAGAAATGCTACTAACCACAACTTCAGAACGCCAAGGCCGAGTAATCGACCACGACAGCTCTGGGTCGATGGAAAAGAAAAAGCAGGAAGGATACTTTTAATCGTTAAGCGCTAATTATTAATCACTAGTTAACAGGGAGGTGCTAGTGAAATGTGAAAGTTTGGAGGTCTGGCAGCGTAGTACAGCGCTATGCATTGAAATTTATCGGTATTTTGATGCATGCGCTGACTATAGTTTTAAAGATCAAATCACAAGATCGGCACTGTCCGTACCGAGCAATATTGCGGAAGGCTTAGAGCGAATTTCCGATAAGGAAAAAGCACGTTTCTTAGAAATAGCTAAAGCTTCTGCTAGTGAGTTGGCCACCCAAATTTATATTGGTATTGCCATAAGCAGAATCACTCCGGAAGTGGGCGAGCAGTGGCGATTAGAAGTAAAAGAAATTGCGGCGATGCTAGGTGGGTTTATTAAATGGCTCAATACGCAGCAAGGCCGAAAAATTGGTAAATAGTCTCTCACTAGAGATTAAAAACTAGATATTAGAGATTCAAATATGTCCCACCAATCAGATTTAATCGAAACAGATATCGACGCCTATTTGGCGCAGCATGAACAGAAAGAGTTGTTGCGGTTTTTAACGTGCGGCAGTGTGGATGACGGTAAATCTACGCTTATTGGTCGCTTGTTGCACGATTCTAAAATGATCTATGAAGATCAACTAGAAGCGGTGCGTAACGATAACTCTAAACACGGTACCACCGGTGATAAAGTCGACTTGGCTTTGTTGGTAGATGGTTTGCAAGCAGAGCGCGAGCAGGGCATTACTATCGATGTGGCTTATCGTTATTTCTCTACGGCTAAACGCAAATTTATTATTGCCGATACCCCAGGGCACGAGCAGTACACGCGCAACATGGCCACCGGTGCATCCACCTGTGACATGGCTATTATTTTGATAGATGCTCGTCATGGTGTAATGACACAAACGCGTCGTCACTCTTTTATTGCATCGCTATTGGGTATTAAGCACCTAGTTATTGCTATTAACAAAATGGACTTGGTGGATTACAGCCAAGAAACGTTCGAATCTATTAAGCAAGCCTACGGCGAAGTGGCCAAAACACTGGGTCAAGAAAACCTCTATTTTGTGCCTATGTCTGCGCTTGATGGCGATAACGTAGTAAACAAAAGCGAAAACATGCCTTGGTACACGGGCGAAAGTTTGATGGAAATTTTAGAATCGGTACAAATTACCGGTGCTAAAAACCTAAAAGATTTCCGCTACCCCGTTCAATATGTAAACCGTCCACACCTTAACTTCCGTGGCTTTTGTGGCACAGTTGCATCTGGCGAAGTTAAAGTGGGTGACGAAATACGCGTATTACCTTCCGGTAAAACAAGTAAAGTTAAAGAAATTGTTACCTACGATGGCAACTTAGACAAAGCCTTTATCGACCAAGCGGTAACCATTACCTTAGAAGACGAAATAGATATTAGCCGCGGTGATATGCTTGTGCATGCAGCCAGCGATGTGCAAATGTCTAATCGCTTCAAAGCACATTTGGTGTGGATGTCTGAAACAAACATGGCGCCAGGCAAAGAGTATTTATTTAAATTTGCCACCAAGGTAACCCCAGGTAGTGTTGCTGCTATAGATTACCGCGTAGATGTAAACACGTTCGAGCACTCCAGCATCGAAAAAATGGAGCTAAACGACATCGCTGTTGTAGAGTTAGCATTGGATCAGCAGGTAGTAGCCGAGTCTTACCAGGTTAATCGCGGCACTGGGGCGTTTATTGTTATAGATCGCCTAACCAACATTACTGTTGCTGCGGGTATGGTTATCGATGTGCTTGAAGAAAGCAGTGAAGCTAAATCAGATTTCTCTGCCTTTGAAGTTGAGCTAAACGCGCTTGTTCGCAAGCACTTCCCGCACTGGGATGCTAAAGATATATCTAAGTTACTGTAATCTAAGCTACTGTAATCTAAGTTTTTAGAACTATTTTAAAGCCTGTAAGTTAATAGCTTGCAGGCTTTTTATTTTTCCTGCTGAATTTTCTTTTCTTTTTCACCTTGCTGTCTTTTATTGTTGCTTCTTGATTGTCTCTACCAAAGCGTTAAATTTCTCTAATTGTGCGCTAGTTCAAAACTTAAATGGGTATGGGTAATCTCCTACACGCGGTGTAATTAATGTCTTACTTTGCGCGCAGAAATATCGCATTGAGCTGTTGTTTATAAGTTTGTAAATTAACTAACAGGTTATGAATGACCTGGCCGCAAGGATTGCGGTTGCAGCTGGCAAGGGGTAGCAAGCTTATGGAAAAGCTTAATCTGCCGGCTTTAAATATGGACTTAAAAGGATGAACACAATGAGCAATAAAAAATCATTAGTAACAAACGTTTCACTTATCGGCCGCTTTTTAAAGGCGGGCTCTGCAATGTTGGCTGTATGTGCCTTTTTGGCTGCGGGCCAAGCCGTTGCCGCACCCAAAGCCGAAACAGAGCAACCTGCAGCCGAAACCCAGCAGGTTGTGAATACCGTAAACATTAACAAGGCCGATGCAGAAGCAATTGCAACTGCTTTGGTGGGTGTAGGTAAGGCCAAAGCCGAGGCGATTGTTGCTTACCGTACGCAACATGGCGAATTTACAAGCATAGAGCAGTTGGCCGAAGTAAAAGGCATTGGCGAGGCAACCGTCGCTAAGAATAAGTCGCGCTTAACCTTGTAGATGTCTAAACCTTTATGGTTGCTGCCATAAAAGCAGTTACGCGGCGGGTGTTGCTCGCCGTGTTTTCGTTAATAACACCTCTCATGCCTCTTGTTGGCTCCTTATCAACCCAAAAACTTTCCTTAAAATAACAGCAAAGCTAAATAGTTGCTGCTTCCGTCAAATCTAACTACTAATGCTGGGCGACGCCGTAAGCTGGGTGCTACAATATCCGCTCAATTAACACATTTTTAACGTATCTCGGGCCCTATGAACATTCCAGATCCTCAACTCGTTATTGCACTCGATTTTGACACCCAAGAGTCCTGCTTGGAGCTTGTAGACCAACTAGACCCAACGCTTTGCCGTTTAAAAATTGGTAAAGAGCTGTTTACTTCCTGTGGGCCTAAAATTGTCGAAAAGATACAGTGGAAAGGGTTTGACGTATTCCTCGATTTGAAATTTCACGATATACCCAATACCGTAGCAAAAGCGGTTAAGGCTGCAGCCGAGTTGGGCGTATGGATGGTGAACGTACACGCGAGTGGCGGCGAAAAAATGATGCTAGCCGCAAGAGAAGCGTTAGAAGGTTATCAAGTTAAGCCTTTGTTAATTGCAGTTACCGTACTAACCAGTATGAGCGACGAAGACTTAAAAGCGCTTGGCATTACTGTAACCGCTGCCGAGCAAGTTCAGCGTTTAGCTGCGTTAGCTAAGCAGGCGCAAATGGATGGCGTTGTATGCTCGGCGCAAGAGGTTGTTCAGCTTAAAGCATCCCTCGGCGAAGAGTTTAAAATGATAACCCCCGGTATTCGCCCATCTTTTGCGGGTAATGACGACCAAACGCGTATTATGACCCCAGAGCAAGCACTTAAAGCGGGTAGCGATTACCTAGTTGTTGGTCGCCCAGTAACCCAAGCGGACGACCCTTTGCGTGCGCTAGAGCAAATTGCCGCAGAAATGGCTCGTGCATCACTAGGTAGCTAGGGGCAACCCCTTAGCTTTACCTATGCAGTTAGTTCTAACTGTAAATAAAGCCACTTAGTGTATTTAATTTACACCGCGTTAAAAAATTAAGAGTAGTAAGCATGTCAGTTGTAATAACTATCGATGGCCCCAGCGGCTCTGGTAAAGGCACCATATGCAGGTTAATTGCCGAGGCGAGCGGGTTTGAACTATTAGATAGTGGCGCGCTCTACAGGCTTACAGCATTGGCAACAGTAGAGCAGGGCGCCAATAGCGCGGATGAGCAGCAGGTTGCGGGTATTGCTGCAAGCTTAGATATAAAGTTTATACCGCAAGAAGGTAGCACCCAGGTAATGCTTGCTGGTAAAGATGTAACCAAAGCAATTCGTGCAGAGGAAATAGGTATGCTGGCGTCTACCGTGGCTGCCTACCCAGCTGTTCGCCAAGCTTTACTCGACCGTCAGCGTGCTTTTTTAACCGCTAAAGGCTTGGTGGCAGACGGCCGAGATATGGGCACAGTGGTATTTCCTGCGGCGCCGCTAAAAATATTTCTAACCGCCAGCGCGCAAGAGCGAGCCAACCGCCGCGTAAAACAGCTAGAGCAGGCGGGCGTGGCAAGTATTAATTACGAGCAAATTCTTAGCGATATAGAAAAGCGCGACGAGCAAGACAGAAACAGGGCTACGGCACCTTTATTGCCTGCCGACGACGCTGTTATGCTAGATAGCACAGCGCTATCTATAGACGAAGTAAAACAACAAATATTGGGTTTAGCAAAAGCTAGGCAATTGTTTTAAATATCACTAATTTCTTAAAATGGATGGCACAACATGCTAGCGGGCATAGCAAAGTGGATTAAACGGTTGTTGATATTTTGTTGGCTGCTGTTTATTTGTATTTTAGGCGCATGGTTGGCCACCCAAAACGAACAGCCGTTATCTATATCGCTGTTTATAGTGCAACTACCAGAGCTTACCGCTGGTTTGTATATGTGCTTTATTTTTACAGCAGGTGTATTGCTGGGGTTTCTAACCAGTTATATAAGCACGCAGGGCAGGTTAATTGCGCGCAATCGCGCCCTTAAAAAAGCAAAGAAAGAAGTGTCCTCACTAAAACAGGTAGCGGTTAAGGAGTAGGTTTACCCATCATGCAAGATTTGTTGGTTTTTGCAGTCATTCTTGCAGCGCTACTTATTGGTTTTGGTGCGGGTATCGCCTTCAGCCGAAAACGCAGGGCGAAGCGCGTATTCGACCCCGACGCGTTTTGGCCCCAGCAACATTACTTTAAAGGCTTAACTCAGCTACTTAACGAAGAGCCAGATGCAGCCATAGATACTTTTATATCCTCTATAGATGTTAATTCCGATACGCTCGAAACGCATTTAGCCCTTGGCAGTTTGTTGCGCCGCAAAGGCGAGGTGGAGCGAGCAATTCGTGTGCACCAAAACCTCTTATCCCGCAGTAACCTTACTACCGATCAGCAATACACAGCCCAAATGGAATTAGCGTTAGACTACTTGCGCAGCGGCCTGCTAGATAGAGCCGAAATGCTACTTAAAGAGCTAGCCGACGCCCCTAAAATAAGCAACCCCATGCGCAAGCGCGCACTTGAATGCCTAATAGAGCTATACCAAGATATGCGCGAGTGGCTTTCTGCCATAGATGTAGCAGATAGGCTAACTGCCAGAAAGTTCTCGGGGCCTGCAGATAAGTGGCGCCAGCAGCAAGCCCACTACGCGTGCGAAATAGCGCAAACAGCCATTACGCAAAAAGATTGGCTAACTGCCCGCCGCTGGGTACGAACAGCCATGCGGCACGATAAAGACTGCGCCCGCGCAAGCTTGCTAAGCGCCCAACTAGATATAGCGCAAAAAGAATATGCTAAAGCGCTTATATCTCTGCGGCAAATAGTGCAGCAGGATGAGCGCTATCTCTCCGAAATGTTGCCCTTGGCTTATAGCTGCCACAAAAAGCTCGAATCTATGCCTGTGTTTTTAAACGAGCTTAGAGCGTTGTACGAGCACAAGGGCGAACTGCTGGTTTTACGGTATTTGGCCAAAGCTGTAGAGATGTGTGAGGGCGGGGATGCCGTTATCTCCCTGTTAATGCAAGAGCTACCGCAGTACCCGCAAATGGAAGTGGCCGGTGCCCTGTTAAAAATAGTGTTGGACGAGCGCGGGCCAGCCAGCTTGCGGAATTATGTACAAGTAAAAGGCCTGCTTAAAAAGCTAACCGACTCTAAATACCACTACCAATGCACCAGCTGTGGCTTTACCGGTGAGCAGCTTCACTGGTTGTGCCCTAGCTGTAAAAGCTGGGCTTCTCAGCAATACACATCCGTACCGCATATCTAATTTGGCTTACCCTTAGGTCCTACTCCAAGGCGTTGATTTTTATCAGCTTTTTAACGCCTTCTTAGCTGTATAAAACAGTTGCATTCCCGCTGGTTACCTGATAGCCTCGCCACCCTCTTAGAACTGTACTGATTTGACGCGGTAATCCACGCAAACGGCCAGTTTTTGGGTGCTTTTGCATGCTTTTTAGCCAGAAGTGAGGCGTGCAACGGTAAAACTTAATAGGCCCGTGAACTGGCAGCACGGTAGAACATAACTGAATCACGCGCGTAGTCGCCGATTGGGTTGTGTGCTGAACATTATAGGTATCGCAATGATAGAAAGCTTTGCAGAACTCTTTGAAGAGAGTTTAAAAACCGTAGATATGGTGCCAGGTAGCATCGTAACAGGCGTAGTAATTGACATCGACCAAGACTGGGTAACAGTACACGCAGGTCTTAAGTCTGAAGGCGTTATCCCAGCCGAGCAATTCTACAACGATAAAGGCGAATTAGAGCTAAGCATCGGTGACGAAGTTCAAGTAGCTCTAGAGTCTGTAGAAGATGGTTTCGGTGAAACTCGTCTATCTCGCGAGAAAGCTAAGCGCGCTGAATCTTGGAAAGTATTGGAAGCAGCACACGACGCAGAAGAAGTTATCACAGGTGTTATTAACGGTAAGGTTAAAGGTGGTTTCACCGTTGACGTTGCTGGTATTCGCGCATTCTTGCCAGGTTCATTGGTAGACGTACGTCCAGTACGCGAAACCACGCACCTAGAAGGCAAAGAGCTAGAATTTAAAGTTATCAAATTAGATCAACGTCGTAACAACGTAGTTGTTTCTCGTCGTGCTGTTATGGAGCAAGCAAACTCCGAAGAGCGTGAAGAGTTGTTGGCTAACCTACAAGAAGGTATGGCTGTTAAAGGTATCGTTAAAAACCTTACCGATTACGGTGCTTTCGTTGACTTGGGCGGCGTAGACGGCTTGTTGCACATCACCGATATGGCTTGGAAGCGCATTAAGCACCCAAGCGAAATTGTTGCTGTTGGGGATGAAATCGACGTTAAAGTATTGAAGTTCGATCGCGAGCGTAACCGTGTATCTCTTGGCCTTAAGCAATTGGGTGAAGATCCATGGAGTGCAATCACTCAGCGTTACCCAGAAGGTGCCAAAGTTAAGGCGCGCATTACTAATCTTACCGACTACGGCTGCTTCGCAGAAATCGAAGAAGGCGTTGAAGGTTTGGTTCACGTATCCGAAATGGATTGGACCAACAAAAACATCCACCCATCTAAAGTTGTTAGCTTGGGCGATGAAGTAGAAGTAATGATTCTGGATATCGACGAAGAGCGTCGTCGTATTTCTTTGGGTATCAAGCAGTGTCAAGAAAACCCATGGGATGCATTCTCTAACCAATTCGCTAAAGGCGACAAAATCAGCGGTAAGATCAAATCTATCACTGATTTCGGTATCTTTATCGGCTTGGACGGCGGCATCGACGGTCTAGTTCACTTGTCTGATATTTCTTGGAACGAAGCTGGCGAAGAAGCTGTGCGTAAGTTCAAGAAAGGCGACGAGATTGAAACCGTTGTATTGGCAATCGACCCAGAGCGCGAGCGCATTTCTTTAGGCGTTAAGCAATTAGACGAAGATCCGTTCTCTGCTTATGTTGCAGAAAACGACAAAGGCACCATCGTAACGGGTACTGTTAAAGAAGTAGACGCTAAAGAAGCGGTTATTTTGTTGGCAGACGACATTACTGGTACTTTGAAAGCGTCTGAAATTAGCCGCGATAAAGTAGAAGATGCCCGTAACGTGCTTAAAGAAGGTGACGAAGTAGAAGCTAAAATCACCAATGTAGACCGCAAAAACCGTGCAATTATCTTAAGTGTTAAAGCTAAAGATGTTGCAGACGAAAAAGCGGCTATCAAAGAGCACAGCACCAAAGCGGCAGAAGCTGCACAGCCAGCTACCATTGGCGACCTAATCAAGGCCGAAATGGAAAACAAAAACAGCTAGTTTTTAGTTGTTTAGTTTCAAAGCTAAAAAGGCGACCAATTGGTCGCCTTTTTTATTTGTATATTTTATTTTTTGGGGTTTAGTTTTTTCTGTTTTTTGCTTTTCTTTACAAGCTAGCTAAGTAGTTGTGCTTTTTAAGGTAAGTAATAATTTGCTCTACAGATTCCTGAATGGTTTGCTTACCGTTTTCTAAATGTATTTCAGGGTTTTCTGGTGTTTCGTATTTAGAGTCTATGCCGGTAAAGTTTTTTATTTTACCTTCACGCGCTTTTTGGTATAGCCCTTTGGGGTCACGCTTTTCGCACTCGCTAAGTGGCGTATCTACAAATACCTCAATAAATTCACCGTCTTCTAGTAGCTCTCGCGCCAATCTACGCTCTGTGCGAAAGGGTGAGATAAAAGCAGAGAGGGTGATAAGCCCCGCATCTACAAACAGTTTACTTATCTCGCCAACACGCCGAATATTTTCTACTCTGTCGTCTGCGGTAAAGCCTAAATCTTTACAAAGGCCGTGGCGCACGTTGTCTCCGTCTAGTAGGTAGGTTTTTGCATTAAACTGCTGCACAAGAGCGCGCTCAAGCTCGCTGGCCACGCTAGACTTGCCCGAGCCACTCAGCCCGGTAAACCAAATAACACAAGATTTATGCCCATGCTGTTCTTGTCGAACTTCTTTTGTAATTTTATGGTCGTGCCAAACTATATCCATAATGGGGGTAACTTCCGTTTAGGGGTAAAAGATGCAAGCAAAGGTAAAGCCAAACCCATCAAGGCGCAAGCCTAAAGCTCACATAAAATATATCTTGCGTCGATGCGGCAGGGCATTACCCTAAGGCTGTCCGCTGTCCGCTGTCCGCTGTCCGCTGTCCGCTGTCCGCTGTCCGCTGTCCGCTGTCCGCTGTCCGCTGTCCGCTGTCCGCTGTCCGCTGTCCGCTGTCCGCTGTCCGCTGTCCTTTACGCATACATAGCGCCTTTTTACTAGTAAATTCAAATACTTGTGTGTAAAAGCACACTGTTTTCTTTTAGTTTGCTAAAAATTGTTGTATAACAACGACTTGCAACCAAAAACTAGCTTACATTCTTTAAAGTTATTGCAAAACCCTGATAAGTGTAACTTTTTGGTCTAAGGTCTAAATAAGGATTCAAACGCCACCCTCAATATAGTGACAATATATGACTAAGTCCGAGCTTATTGAGCGTATAGCAGAGCGCCAAGATCAATTGTCTGCCAAGGATATAGAGCTAGCAGTAAAACTAGTGCTGGAATACATGTCGCAAGCATTGTCGACAGGTGAGCGCATAGAAATACGCGGCTTTGGTAGTTTTTCCCTTCATTTTCGCGCCCCGCGCACGGGCAGAAACCCCAAAACGGGCGAATCTGTAACGCTACCCGGTAAATACGTACCCCACTTTAAACCCGGCAAAGAAATGCGCGACAGAGTAAATGAGTCAATCCAATCAGAAGGCTAACTGTGGGCTGCCCTCTGTAAACTGTAAGCTAGCAGCACAAACAATAACCACTTATTCGTGCTGCGATGCCATTCGCCAATAAATACGTATTCAAAACCAATAATTTACATAGCTTTACATGAAATTGCTCACAAAACCCGTATAATCGCGCCAACCCAAAATATACCGTTTGATGGATTCTTACCCCTATGGAAAACGTGGTTCCAGTAATACTTTCTGGTGGCAGTGGCTCGCGCCTTTGGCCTAAATCCCGTAAGGCTTACCCCAAGCAATTACACCGCCTGTATGGCGACGCAACCATGTTGCAGCACACAGTAAAACGCGTAGATCATCTTGGCGCGCCAATCGTTGTGTGCAATAACGACCAGCGTTTTATGGTGGCAGATCAGCTACAAGAAACCTGCGGCGATGCCTCTCAAATAATCCTCGAGCCAATAGGCAGAAATACCGCGCCAGCCATTGCTGTGGCGGCTATGCGTGCCGTACAGCAAGTGGGCGACAACGCCATAATTGTAATACTGGCGGCGGACCACCTAATTAAAGATATGCCAGGCTTTAGGGCTACCTTAGACATAGCCATTAAAAAAGCAACAGAGGGTAAGCTAGTAACCTTTGGCGTAGTGCCCACCCACCCAGAAACAGGTTACGGCTACATAAAAGCCGCAGAGCCATTGGCGGGTAATACGCAAGGCGCAACAGTTGCCGAATTTGTAGAAAAACCAAACCTAGAAACCGCACAAAAATATTTAGCCGAAGGTTCCTATACATGGAACAGTGGCATGTTTGTTTTCCCAGCCAAAACGCTATTAGAAGAATTAACGCGCCTAAATGCCGAATTAGTGAAGCAAAGCCAAATTTCTTTAGATAAATCTGAACAAGATTTAGATTTTATACGACTAAACGAACAAGCTTTTGCCCAGTGCCAAGATATATCAATAGATAACGCTTTAATGGAGCACACCAATAAAGCTTGGGTGGTGCCGTTAAACGCAGGCTGGAGTGATTTGGGTAGCTGGCAATCTCTTTGGGAAAGCAGCGACAAAGACGAGTACGGTAACGTAGTGGTAGGTGATGCCTACATGCGAAATTGCACGAACTCACTTATCCATTCCGATGGTAGGTTGGTAGCCGCAATCGGTTTAGATGACGTAGTTATCATAGATAGTGACGACGCGTTATTAGTAGTAAACAAAAATAAAACGCAAGATGTAAAGCACGTAGTGGATTGGCTAAAAGCGAATAATAGAAGCGAAAGCCAACACCACCGCGAAGTGCATCGACCATGGGGCAGCTACGACTCTATAGATAGTGGCGAAAGGTACGATGTAAAAAGCCTAAAAGTAAAACCGGGCGCAAGTTTGTCGCTGCAAATGCATCACCACCGCGCAGAGCATTGGGTGGTTGTGCGTGGCACAGCACAGGTAGAGCGCGGCGACGAAAAATTCTTAGTAACAGAAAACGAATCGGTTTATATACCGTTAGGCGAGCCGCATAGGCTTACCAACCCTGGCAAAGTACCCTTGTATTTGGTAGAGGTGCGTAGCGGGGAATATTTGGGGGAGGACGATATCGTTCGGCTTTAAGCATGCTTAGCATTTACACCGTTAAGCTTAGGTTAAAGTCAGTAGCGATATTTTAGGAGGTAAATTGTGACGCAGTTGTCATAGTTTGAAGTATAATACTGCGCGCAAAATGCACGCGTAACCAACTCTAAGTAAGTGGAGCCCTAAATGGAGCTAGGATTCGGAATCCTCGCAGTAGCGTTTGTTACTGCCTTTGTTGTAGTTAAAATGTTAAAGCCAATTGCCTACCTGGTAAATTTAGTAGACAAGCCCGGCGGCCGCAAAGACCACGACGGCGTAATCCCCTTAATTGGTGGTTTAGCAATTTACACCAGTGTTTGCATTACCACCTTCCTGTTTATAGAGCAGCCAATTTTTATCCGCTTATTCCTATTGGCTGGTGGCTTAATAGTGTTTATGGGCATGGTAGACGACCGCTATCAACTTTCTGCGCGGTTTCGTTTGGCTGGTCAATTTTTAATTGCCTGTATTTTTGTATACGGCCTAGATGTACACATAGAAAGCTTCGGCGATTTACTTGGTATAGGCGAGCTTAATCCTGGTTGGCTTGGCTACCCATTAGCTGTACTTAGTTTAATGGGCGTAGTAAACGCAATGAACATGCTAGATGGTATGGATGGCCTAGTAGGCTCCATTGCAATGGTAAGCTTTATTGGTTTAATCGGCCTTTTTGGTGCCGCAGGCCACACAACCTTCCAATACCTCTGCTTGGCATTTACCGGCGCTATAGCCGCGTTCCTAATTTTTAACTTATGGGGCAGCCCAACCAAAAACTTCCGTAAAGTATTTATGGGTGATGCTGGCAGCATGTTTTTGGGTTTAAGTTTAGGTGTTTTACTTATAGAGGGTAGCCAGCAACCTACAGCCGCGTTTAGCCCTGTAACCGCTCTATGGTTTGTACTGCTACCTATGACAGATATGTTCACCATTATGTACCGCCGAATAAAAAGAGGGCGGTCGCCAATGGCACCGGATAGGACGCATATACATCATATTATTATTCGGGCTGGGTTTAGTCGTAAGCAGGCGCTTTATATTGTGCTGGTGCTTCAATCAATATTCGTTGTAACAGGTGTGCTTTTGCACAATTCAACATATGAGTGGCGATCTTTCACTTTGGTTGTAACTTTCGTGATTGGATACCAGCTATTTATGCGCCGAGCTTGGCTGTTTGTTAGGTGGAGCAAAAAACGCTTTGCATAGTCGCATATGGATTACCGGTTATATGGCAATTTAAAAAATTAAGCCCTAATCCGAAATATATTTAGTTTAGAGAAAGGCTTAAATTTATCGGGAAAACTGAATATAACCCCCAGTATGTCTTATCGTTCTATTCCCTTGTAGGTGAAATATTTCTAATAAAGGGCCAGGGCCAATCTGTATATGGCTTTGATAAGGTCTTTGGTTGGAAAGTGCCCAGAGGAGACCGCTCTGGATGGGTGTTCTTCCTGTTATTAGGGTTGGTAAGTTGCTTGAACTAACTTTTTTGCTGTGAGTCACACCTAGGGTTGTGAGTTGTTTAGGGGGTAAATGTTAGTTTACTAGAGTTGGTTATAGCGAATTTGATGAAATTAGGTTGTTGTTTAAAGTAATTGATGGAAGTGAATGAGTAATCTCTGGTCGAACAGCAATGTAGGATAACCGATTTTGTTAGCGCTAAAGCTCTTGACTAAAAACACGCGGTTCATTCTTTGTATATGTAACGATAATAACGGCTTGGGAAGGGGGTTATCGTTAATTATCTGGGGGAGTGTGGAGTTATTTAGTGTAACTCAAACAGCACCAGACTTTATGTTACATTCTACGATCTTATACCGCTTGGGATTGTATAATCGAGTCACGATATGTTCGCTCAGTGTGTGAGTATTGGCCTTAAGTAGTGAAACCGCAGTCTGGCAAGTCTATAAATATATTTAGGTTAAATGTATGACTGATTTAGATAACCGCCTCGAGAATATCGAGAAGCAATTACAATTGATATCTAGAAAACAGGTAACGGTATTCGATGATTCGCTGTTATCTCAATACGATGGGGTAACTCTAGGCGAGCTCTGGGGCGCGATCTGGGGGGGGAAATTCCTAATTATTGCCATTACAGCTTTTTTTTCGATATCTGCATTATTTTATGCTTTATCGTTACCGAATATGTATAAGTCAACCTTGGTATTAGCGCCGGCGCAAGCAGAGGGTAAGGGGGGGATGGGTGCGCTTGCAGCGCAATATGGAGGGTTGGCGGCAATGGCTGGTATTAATTTGGGGGGCGGCGACAGCGCCCGTATCAAGCAGGCGATCGAGTTGATAAAAAGCTGGCCGTTTTTAGAGAGCTTTATAAGTAAATATAACCTGAAGTCGCAAATTATGGCGGTCCAGGGTTGGGATAGAAAAACAGCGAAACTAATTTACGATTATGATACTTATAACCCAGTAACAAATGCGTGGATGCTTGGGGAGGGGGCGGGTGAGCCGTCTAGCTGGAGCACCTACAGAGTATTAAGTAGCATGTTATCTGTGTCAAACGATGCTACTACGGGGATGCTAAACCTATCAGTTGAGCACTACTCGCCTGAGGTTGCATATAAATGGGTTAATTTGTTATTGCTAGAAATCAATAGCTTTTATCAGCAACAAGACATTAGGGACGCGCAAAAAAATATTGATTATCTAAATGCTAAGATCGCCGAAACGAATATAAGTGAAATGAAGTCTGTTTTTTATAGCATGATTGAAAGTCAGACTAAAACGTTGATGCTGGCAGAGGTGAGCGATCAATATTTAGTGAAATCAGTTGTGCCTGCCAAAGTGGCAGAACAAAGGTCTAAGCCAAATAGGGTATTGATCTGTGTGCTTGGTGTTATGTTTGGTGGTTTGGTTGGTTTTATATTAGTGCTGCTTCTTTATTTTTCGAAAAATCATATAAGAGTAGAAAATAAACGACAAAGGCTGGGTTGAATATGAAAATTATGGTTACTGGCGGTGCTGGGTTTATTGGTTCGGCTGTTATTAGGTATATCATTAACCAAACCAAACACTCTGTTGTGAATGTAGATAAGTTAACCTATGCGGGCAATTTACAGTCATTGGTTGGTGTTTCGTCAAGCTCTAGATACACGTTTGAGCAAGTTGATATTTGTGATGCTGTAGCATTAAAGCGAATTTTTAAATTACACGAGCCAAACATCGTTATGCATTTGGCTGCTGAAAGCCATGTGGACCGTTCTATTGATGGCCCAAGTGTATTCATGCAAACCAACATTATTGGTACATATACATTACTTGAGCAGGCTAGAGCATATTGGTTAACACTTAGAGGTGAAAATAAAACACAATTTAGATTTCACCATATATCTACTGATGAAGTGTTTGGTGACCTACCTCACCCAGATTTCGTTAGACAAAGCGGGGAGTTGCCGTTGTTCACTGAAGAAACAGGGTACAACCCCAGTTCGCCGTACTCTGCCAGTAAAGCAAGTTCAGATCATCTAGTTAAAGCTTGGGCCAAAACCTATGGGTTACCGACCGTTATCACTAACTGTTCCAATAATTATGGTCCTTATCACTTTCCTGAAAAGCTAATACCTTTAGTGATATTAAATGCTGTAGCGGGTAAACCGTTACCTGTTTATGGAGAAGGTAACCAAATACGAGACTGGTTATACGTAGAAGATCATGCGGAGGCCTTAATTTTAGTGGCGACAGAAGGTAAAGTAAGTGAAACTTACAATATCGGTGGTCATAACGAAAAGAAAAATATAGAAGTAGTACATGCTATTTGTAAAATATTGGATGAAGTAAAACCACAAGCAACTAAGTATGCAGATCAAATTACATTTGTTGCTGACAGGCCTGGTCATGACATGCGTTACGCAATTGATGCCACTAAGATACAAAAAGAATTAGGTTGGCAACCCAAAGAAACTTTTGAGACCGGCCTACGAAAAACAGTACTTTGGTACCTGCAAAACGAAGCTTGGTGGGGAAATATTTTATCAGGTGAATATAGGTTAGAGCGACTAGGTTTTAACTGTTAACAGGGGGTGGAATGAGAGGAATTATTTTAGCAGGCGGCTCTGGAACTCGGCTTTATCCGATAACCAAGGGTGTATCCAAGCAGCTGTTACCTGTTTACGACAAGCCTATGATCTATTATCCAATTTCAGTGTTAATGCTTGCTGGAATTCGTGACATATTAGTGATTACCACCCCGGAAGATCAATCTTCGTTTAAGCGTGTATTGGGAGATGGTTCTGGTTTTGGTATAAGCCTTAAGTATGCAGTTCAACCTACACCAGATGGTTTAGCGCAAGCATTTATTATAGGTGAAGACTTTATTGGTGGCGAGGCTGTGTGCTTGGCGCTAGGTGATAATATTTTTTGGGGGCATGGCTTTACGCCAATTTTAAAGCGTGCTGCCACAAGGCCTAAAGGTGCGACGATATTTGGATATCAGGTGAAAGATCCCGAGAGATTTGGGGTGGTTGAGTTTGATTGTAATAGAAAAGTTGTATCAATAGAAGAAAAACCATCGTCGCCTAAGTCAAATTTTGCGGTTACTGGTTTGTACTTTTACGACAACACTGTTGTCGACATAGCGAAAAATGTTGAGCCTTCTGAGCGTGGTGAATTGGAGATAACAGCAGTAAATCAGGCTTATCTTAAGCAAGGTGATTTAAATGTTGAATTGTTAGGGCGTGGATTCGCTTGGTTGGATACGGGTACTCATGATAGTTTGTTAGAAGCGGCATTATTTGTCGATACAATAGAAAAAAGGCAAGGTTATAAAATTGCTTGTTTGGAAGAGGTCGCTTTAAATAACGGTTGGCTATCTGCTCAGGAGCTTGCTGTTATTTCTAATGGTATGTCAAAAACTTCATATAGAAGATATTTGAGGGATCTGTTGAAAAAATGAATATCGTTTTATTGGTAGCAGCTACGAGAGGGAAGCTTTGTTTGGATAAGGTAGGGGAGCACCTAACTAATGGAGACAAGCTTACAGTTTTTACTTTTAAAGAGGAGCCCTGGGAGCCCGCATTTAGCTCTGAAATTGAAATGACTACTTTAAAGTTGGGTGGGGATTTCTACTTAACTAAAAAAGTTCATGATAGTGAGTTTGAGTTTTTGTGGCAACGTACTGTCGATCTTATATTGGTTGTTGGTTGGCGTTACCTTATTCCGAAAGTAGTCTATGAGTCCGCCCGAATTGGTTGTTTTGTATTTCATGATTCCTATTTACCAGAGTACAGAGGGTTTGGACCAAGTGTTTGGGCTTTAAGAAATGGAGAAAAGTACACTGGAGCTAGTTTATTCAAGATTAGTGATAAGATGGACGAGGGACCAATAGTTACTAAAAAGAAAGTTTGGATTAGTAATGATGATTATATTGGCGATGTGGTCGATAAGGTTACGAATGCTTATTTGGGTATCTTAGATGAGTATATTCCTAGGTTTCGTGATGAAAATTATACCTTGTTGGAGCAGGATCACTCAAGTGCAACGTATACATGTAAATCAGTTCCTTGTGATTTCAAAATAGACTGGAATCAGCCAGCGGTTCATATTAGAGACTTGATTCGATCCTATGCATTTCCATATCCGGGTGCTTTTTGTTACTTGGATGGCGAAAAAGTTGTAATTCTTAGGGCTGATGTAGATGATTCAAAAAAGTATGTGGGATTGCAGCCTGGTCGGGTGGTCAAAGTTGAACCTGGGCTCGGTAGTTATGTTGCGGCAGCTGATACGTTACTTTTGGTTAGGGATGTAAAGTTGGGTCATGGAGATGTTGTAAATGCGTCAAGTATATTTAGCCGAATAAGTATGACTTTGAGGTGATGATGAAAACGATAAAATTTAATGAGCCTTTTTTAGCGGGCAACGAGTTGAAATACTTAAAAGATGTTTTTCGACAAGATCATTTTTATGGGAATGGTAAGTATACAAGATTGTGCGCCGAATTTATTCGAAAAAAGCTAAGTGTAGAAAATGTTTTGATTACCGATAGTTGTACATCTGCACTTGAGATTGCGGCGCTGTTAATGAGAGAAACAGGTCAGGAGCAAGAAATTATTTTACCATCTTATACTTTTTCTTCCACTGCTTCTGCATTTGCGAGGGCTGGGTTTAAGTTGGTTTTTGCAGAAATAGATCCGAAAACAATGATGATGGATGTTCGAGATGTAAGAGAAAAGTTTACTCAAAATACAGCAGCAGTAGTTGTAGTGCATTATGGTGGTTATTGTGCAGAAGTTAATGAGTTTAGAGCGCTTTGTGATGCAAATGAAGTCTACCTCGTCGAAGATGCTGCGCAGGCATTTAATTGCTTTTTAAACAATAAGGCGCTCGGCACAATAGGTGATTTTGGTTGCTTTTCGTTCCATGAGACAAAAAATGTTCACGCAGGCTTATCTGGTGCATTAATTATAAAAGACAATAGTTTTGTTAATAGAGCTACATATATATGGGAGCGTGGAACAAATAGGCAGGATGTTTTGAAGGGGCTTGCAAACAAATATTCTTGGGTTGAAATAGGTGGTAGCTTTTATCCTACGGAATTACAAACTGCTTTTTTGTACGCTCAACTGGAAGCGCTCGAAAGAAATATAGAAGAAAGGAAAGTGATTTATGATGAATATAAAATAGGTTTGGCTCCTTTAAAGTTAGCCGGTGTGGTGTATTACCCAGAATTTCATGTTGATTATAAATCTAATTATCATGCATTTTTTGTGGTTTTTAATAGTGAAAGTAAAGCAGATCAGGTTCGAGAGTTCTTAAGGGCAAGAAATGTTCATGCCTATATTGGGTATATTCCACTGCATTCTTCACCAGTGGGGTTGAAAATGGGGTATGAAATTAACTCCTTGCCAATAACAGAGAAATATTCAAAGCGAGTGCTCCGCTTACCATTGCATAATAAGTTGACGCTTACTCAAGTTGCAGGAATAGTTGACTTAATAAAAGGATGTATTTAGATGGCGGCTGAATATTTATCTAAACTTAACGACTATAAGAATTACTTGAGACAGCATGGGTTTGACGTGGCGCACTTGAGGGTCGAGACCCAGTTCGAGTCTCTTCGTGACTGGTCTGTTATCGGTGATTTGGGTGAGGTTATTAAATGGTTTTCAGAGCAACAAAAAAATTGTCGAATGGAGGTCGAAGACATTCCGCTTAGCGAATGTTCAAATTGGTCTATAGATGTCGATACTGGCTGGATTCGTCATAAGTCAGGTGAATTCTTTGTTGTTCAAGGAGTCAGAGTTGCGTTTAGTGCTGGTAGGGAGGTCTCTGAAGGCTGGGATCAGCCAATCGTAACTCAGGTTGGTTACAATGGTGGAATACTGGGTTTGCTAAGAAAAAGAATTAAGGGCGTACCTCACTATTTGGTTGAGGCTAAGGCCGAGCCCGGCAATCCTGATAAAGTGCAAATAAGTCCAACTCTACAGGCTACCTTCAGTAATTTAAAGCAGGCTCATGGCGGAAGAAAACCTATGTACTCAGAATACTTTGAATCTCCAGAGCTCAACGGTGGTGCTGTTTTATTTTCTCAATGGATGTCAGAAGATGGTGGTCGACTGCATTTAAAAAGAAATTGGGGAATGTTAGTGGAGGTGCCTGAAGAAACGAATATTGAGTTTACTAGTAATTTTTATTGGGCAAGTCTTTTTCAACTAAAAGAGTTGATAAAGCAGAACTCTTGGGTCAATCCTCATGTGCGAGGGATTGTTTCACATTTGTGAATAGCGTAATTATGAAGAAGTTAGGCATTGCGTGTTGGACAATAGGTCAGCATGCTCAGAAAAATATAATACCAGCAATTAAGCGTTGCGACAGCGTTGAGCTAATTGGGGCTTATACGCGAAATGAAGCAATACTTGGAGCCGTATGCTCCCAAACAGGGTGTAAAAGATATGCTGACGAGCAGGAGTTGTTATCAGATTCTGCGGTGGGATTGGTGTATTTGAGTAGTCCAACAGGAGTCCACTACGAACAAATAAAAAAATGTATCACTGCTAAAAAATCTGTTTTGGTTGAAAAAACAGCTCTAACTTCGGCTGATCAAGTTGATGAGCTCCTTGAAATGGCTCGTGCCAATGAGGTCCTGGTCATGGAGGCATTCATGTACCGCTTTCATAGCCAATTCAAGGCATTACAGGAGCTGTTAGATTTTAATCGGTATGGCGAGATTGTGCGCATAGAGTGTGAGTTTGGATTTCCTCATTTACCCAAAAACGATATAAGATACTCAAAAGTGTTGGAGGGGGGGGCGCTTTATGATGCGGGTGCTTACACATTATCTGCCGCGCGAATTTTATTGGGGTGTAATCCTAAGGTGGAATGGGCTCACGTTTTATTTTCGAAAGAATTTGAGGTTGATGTTGGTGGGCATGCGATTCTTTCGAATGATATAAATCAAATTGCTATATGTAACTGGAGGTTTGGAGCTAGCTATATAAATCAAATTAGAATTTGGTTGGAGCGAGGGCATCTACTAGTGGAGCGCGCCTTTTCAAAACCGGATTCCTTTGATTCTCAAATAACGATTAAGAATAATGGTGCCTTAATAGAGAAAATAAACTGTGGGCCTGATAATCATTTTGTAGAGATGTTTAATTATGCATCTGAATTGATTTCTTTAAGTGAATTTGAAATTGAGTACCGGCACATGGCTGATCAAGTAGATTTGTTAGGCTCAGTGCTAAATTTTAAAGAGGGAAGATAGCTCGGCACTTATTTATGTTGGTGGTGAGGGATAAGTCAATATTTGTGCTTGGCAGTAGGGATGTTTGGTTGTTGCATACCTTAATATTTTTCGAAGGTAGAGGTTAGGCTTTTCGTGTCCTGTTGTGAGCGCTATGCATAGGTTGGCTCGGTGTTGTCCTACTTACTCATAGTTAGCTGATATAACAATCTAATAAATCGCTTTGTTTATCAAAACATATTGCGCGCAAGCTCTATTTTAAGCTAAATAGTAATGCGTGCGTTCGGTATGGCTCGCAATTTTACAGTGCTTGTCGTCGTGATCCAGCTTTGCTGTGGTTGATCGTTTAGTCACTAATATGGTAGGTAGAATTAGCAGCTGGGATTGAAATTGTCGGTTTTTAGGGTGTGGTTATTGTAAGCGATTTATCTGGTAGGGGATTGGCTCAGGGTTTTATGAATTATGGCTAAAGACAAAAAAAACGTAGTGCATATTTGCTCCTTCGATAAGTTTATAAAAGGGTTTGTTGAGTTCAATGAGTTAAATTGTAATTCTTTCGACCATGAATATTTTATTATTGGTTATCATGAGAAGTACTTGCTGCCAGAGTTTGGTGACTTTAAAGTTATGCCGAGAGCCTACACTGAGAAAATAGGCTATCTTTGTCGTCTATTTCGAAGAATGATGTTTGCTGATAAGGTAATCGTGCACGGGCTCTTTGATAATAAGTTGATATTATTTTTAGTTGCTAACTATACGTGTCTTTCTAAGGTCTACTGGGTAATGTGGGGGGCAGACCTATACGTTAAAGAAGAAAAATGCTTTAAAGAAAAAATAGTATCAAAGTTGCGGCGGGTAATATGTTCAAGATTGGGTGGTGTGGTTACTTACATTAGGGGTGATTATCAATATGCGCAGCAAAGATGGGGCGTTGTCGGCAGGTACTGTGATTGTATTATGTATCCAAGCAACATATATGTAGAGCCGGAAGAGGAACGAGTACAATCTAATTCAGATGAAAATGGCTCAAGTATAAATATTTTAGTAGGGCATTCGGCAGATCCGTCAAATAATCATAAATGTATATTTGATATGCTCGCGGATAGTGGCGTTGATAATATGCGTATCTATGCGCCCTTGTCATACGGAAACGAAATGTACCGCGATGACGTTGTTCAATATGGGAAAGAATTGTTTGGAGATGATTTCCGACCATTGACGAAATTTCTTCCCTTAAAAGATTACTTAGCATTACTTGCTGATATCGATATAGCAATTTTTGATCATAAGCGACAGCAGGCTATGGGGAATACTATTAACTTGATTGGCTTGGGCAAAACTGTGTATATGCGAACAAATGTAACGCAGTGGCAGTTATTTAATGAGTTGGGTGTTGCTGTTTTGGATCTTGAGCGTTTTGAGGGGCAATTGTTGACGCAAGAGCAGCGGCGGAAAAATAATCAGATAATTAAAAAATACTTTTCAGTAGAAAACTATAAGAATCAGCTAAATAAACTATATGCTACATAGTTCTGCTAAAGAAAATAAGGTTAAATCGAATTGTGAATATTAGAAAGATTCTCGGTTTCTCTCTTGGGCCTTTAGGTAGTGCTGCGTTAGGGTTTATAACTTTGCCGCTTAGTGCTTGGTATTTTTCACCAGATGATATAGGTCGTATGGCTATGTTACAAACTTGCGCTGGTTTGTTTGTAATGGTTAGCTGTTTAGGGTTGGATCAAGCTTTTGTTCGTGAGTATCATGCAGCTGACAGCGAAGCAAGACTTTTTAAAACGGTGTTTTTTTTGCCAATTATAGTGGCTGTCGTTTTTTTAGTGCTAGGTCTGCTCTTTCCGCGGTTATATAGTGATTTTTTGTTCGATACAAATTCTAAAACTGCTGGTCGTTTTGTGGCTTTGTTTTGTTTTTTTATGTTGGTAAATCGATTTTTGTCCCTTATTTTACGAATGCAAGAGAAAGGCTTTGAGTTTTCTTTTAGTTTAATCCTGCCGAAGCTCATTTTTATTTTGGCGATAGGTGTGTGTGCGGGGCTTAAATTAAACGCAGGTTATGAGTTTTTAGTTCAAGCGCATTTCATTTCAGCATTTTTGGTTGCGCTATACTTCATTTTTCAAACGCGCCGTGTTTGGTTTGTAGGCCTTACATGTCGCGTAGATCAAACAGAGTGGGTCAGTGTTGTTAGGTTTGGTTTTCCTTTGTTGTTTGGTGGGGTTGCATTTTGGGGGTTGACTGCAATGGATAAAGTGCTATTAAGAAGCTTGTCAACTTATAATGAGCTCGGTATTTACTCGGTATCTGTTAGTTTCGCTGGGGCTGCAATGGTTGTGCAATCTGTATTTTCAACGCTCTGGGCGCCAACTATATATAAATGGGTAGAAAGTGGGGAAAACATGAATAAAGTTAAGCCGGTTGCAGATATCATGTTGTTTGTTATCGTTGTATTATTTTGTCTGGTTGGAATATGCGCGCCACTTGTTGATTATATATTACCTGTTGAATATACAGAGGTTAAATTCCTGTTAGTTGCTTGTATGGCTTTCCCGTTATTTTATACTTTATCTGAAATTACATCGATTGGCATTGGGATTACTAAAAAATCACATTTTTCATTGATTGCTACCATGGTTGCTTTGGCTATTAATCTGATAGTAGGCTATTGTCTCATTCCTTCGTATGGAGCAGTTGGTGCTGCGGCGTCAACATGTTTGTCTTTTGGATGCTTTGTAATGCTGAAGTCTGTACTTTCTAATCTGGTGTGGATGGACGTACTAGGCTCTAAACTTTATTGGATCACGATTTTAATCTTGGCTTTGTTGCTTACAAATCTTGTAATGAAGGATTTATGGTTTCAAACAGCCAGTTGGGGCGGGGTTCTGGTAATGTTACTAATACTGTATGTGAAGCGTTTGTCTTCGTTATTATTTCGTTGATTCTCGGATTGGGTTTAGTTTGGAGCGCTTATGGTAAATACAAAGCATTACAATTCTACTAGTGTCATAATCCCGGCCAGTACAAGTGTTGAATATTTGACAGAATCAGTAGGCTCGCTGGTAGGTAATGCAGAGTTTATTCTAGAGGTTTTAATTGTATTTAGTAATTTTCCAGAAAGTGAAGCAATAATTGCTTGCGATTCGTTGTCCGTTTTTCAAAGCTCTTTGGATATAAAATATATATACGATGATGCTCTGGAAAGTAATGGGGCAACAGCCAGAAATGCAGGTATTTTAAAGGCTCTAGGTGACTATGTTGCTTTCTTAGATGATGATGATTATTGGATGGCGGATAAGTTGAAGTGTTATTTTGACTTCTTGTCTAACGTTCAGTATGAAGAGTATTTACTCTTTTCACCAGTCATAAAATGTAGACGTGGTGAGAAGGGGGGTGTGATAGGCTCAAACTATAGGGGGCAAGATATATCTAATTATCTGTTTTTAGATAAAGGCGTTGTACAAACAAGCTCGTGGTTAATGCCAATAGTGGTCGCTAGAAACGTAATGTTCAACCCCAGGTTGGTGAGGCATCAGGATTACGATTTTTGCTTGCGAGCTCAAAAATTAGGCGTCTCATTTTGTATGTTTCCGGTCGCAAAATCCTATTGGGTGGAAAACGAAAGTAAAAACTTTATATCAAAGGGTGCGAAATTTGAGTTTTGTAAGAAATGGGTGATTGAATACCAAGAGTTAATTACAGAGGAAGCTTTGATCGGGTATTTTGCTAAAGATTTTTTTTACGTTGCATACAAAGAGCGTCGAGTTGCAGGTTTTTGGGTGTTTTGTGTGCAGCAGTTAGGTTTGGCTAAAGCGATCAAATTGATTCGATTGTTATGGGGGTATTATGCCAATTAAGAATATAGCAAAAGCAATACTAAAGCTTTTTGGTTATATTATATCGTCTTACTATGTGGCGAAGTTTAAAACGTCTTTGTTTCACTATAAGGATATTGCTATTTCCGTTTCCACATTTAATGGCCTTTTAGGGGTTTATGTGCGTAGGTATTTTTACAGTTCTACTTTAAAAAAATGTGGCGATGGTTTGACTGTTTTCTTTGGGGCTTATATTTGTTATGAGGATGTGGCAATAGGAAACGATTGTACTATTGAAGAGTATAGTCTCTTATCAAGATGTGAGCTTGGTAATGATGTGGTGATTGCGGCCGGAGTATCTGTGATGAGTGGGGCGCATCATCATAATATTCGGGATTTGGATACGCTATTCAGAAAGTCTCAGGGCTTGTTGAAGACCGTCCGAATTGGAGATAATACATGGATTGGTACAAAATCTGTAATAATGAATGATATAGCTGCAAACTCTATCGTTGGTGCTGGTGCTGTTGTAACTCGTCCCGTGAATGAGTTTGACATAGTGGCTGGTGTGCCTGCGAAAGTAATAGGCAGTCGTAAGGCATAGCTTGGGCGAACTTATAAAGTGAAATATTTACATTTATCCTTATCTGCTGACAAGGGAGGAGCGGCAATATCTGCTATGCGACTTCATGAAAGCATGCTAGATAATCGAATGGATTCTGTGTTTTTAAGTTTGAAGGCTGGTCCAGATTCGGATAAGGTTTTGCCGAGGATTATTTTTTGTATTCAAAAGCTATATTTCTTGTTTTTTAGGTTGTTTCAGTGCGCGGATAAAAAGGATAGCATTCGATCGTTTAATGTCCTCCCTACCGGCGTCTCTCGTGTTTTGAATAAATATAATTATGATGTGTTGGTAGTACACTGGGTCGGGGCTGAACTCGTTTCGTTGGGTGAGTTAAGCTCGTTGAAAAAGCGAGTGTACGTTGTTGCTCATGATTTATGGTGGGTTGGAGGGTGTTCACATATTTCTGAAAAGTTTCAAGCAAAGAATAGAGGAGTGATGTATTGCTTTGAGCGCTATTCGGCGAAAATAAAAAGAGAGTTATTGATGTCGAAAAATGTAACTGTGATTGCGCCTAGTGATTGGATGAGGCAAAAATTGTTAGATTGCTACTATTCGGATTCTGCTCAATTTGAATCTCCCGAAGCGTGCAGATTATTTCCTACAATACCAAATATAATTCCATATTCAATTTTGGATTGCCCATCTACTCTTGGAAGAGTAAGTTGTGGAAGGACTGTGATAATTTTAGGTGCAGCTGATGTTAACTCATGGCACAAGGGGGGGGATCTTATTTTAGCATTTTTAACAATGATGAATAGAGTTGACTGCTATGTTAAAATATTTGGTGCGCTTGATAAATTTATAAATGACAAAGCGCTGTTGTTTGAGAATGTGGAGGTATTGGGTGAGCTAAGCAATAAGAGTCTCATATCCTGCTTAAGTGAAGCGGATATTTATGTCTCTCTTTCGAGGGTTGATAATTTGCCAAATGTGGTTTTGGAGGCTCTTGCAGTTGGTTGTTATATTGTCGGATTTAAGGTTGGCGGTATGCCCAATATTATTACTAATAATAAGCTTGGCTTGCTTTCCAATACTATTGATGTCGGAAATTTAGTTTGGCTAATAGATAGGGTTGGGGCGGGGGTGCTGCAATCGCGTGCGTATCGTCGACAGCATGTTAGAAAAACATATTCGCCAGAAGCTGTTTTGCAACAAATTGAATTGTTGTCATGATTCGTTTTTTTGACAGGTTAAGTCTGGTGGTTTTTTGTCTGTGTTCGCCTCCGGGTACATTGCTTTTTATGTTTTTCAGTCATTCTAGAGCATTTGTGGTTAGCAAGATTCTTGCGGCAATTTTGTGTTTGTACTGGTTGTTCAGAATCGGCTGTCGCAGAATTGATGTAAAGGAACTACGGTTTTATAGTGTTATAGCGGTGATAGCTGTGTGCTATTTTTTTATGGCCATTATTCACGGTGAATATTCTAGTGGTTTGATTGGCGGGTTTCGAATTTTAGTATTGATGCTTTTTGCAGTTTTTTGTTTTACATGTATTGGTAGGTGTGAGTTAGTTGATTTCTATATTCGCTTTGCTTTGATCGCTTCTGTGTTTGTAATGATTGGCTTCGTATTTTCTCAATTTGATTATGATGGCATATCACAATATCTCAACCCTGATGAGCGACTAGCGTACAACTACATTTTTTCAACTTCAAATGCTTTATATCAATTTGGTGGAATAAGCTTCCCCCGTATGGCATTTTATTTTGACGAGCCAGGGACTTTTGCGTTAATCGTTTGTACAGCCTATATACTTCTGGAAATGAATAGGGGGGGAGTATACCAAAAGCTTACTCTTATAGTGTCGGGGTTTCTTACTATGTCAATGGCTTTTTTTTTGATTTTTGGGGTGCTGCAGCTATCGAAAGTCAACGTTAAAAATTTAAAGTCTACGTTAGTTTTTTGGGGGTTGTTCTTATTTCTGGCAATCGCAATCGTTTATTCGCCTGTTGGTCAGGTGGTTGATAGTTTGGTTTTTGGGCGGCTGGAGTCAATATTTAACGGAGGTGCAGGTAACACTAGGGCAGCAGTTACTAAGAATGCGATAGAATACTTTTTTGGAAGTCCTCTGCTTGGGGTGGGTTTTAATTCGGCTGGAAAATATGAATTTTTTGGAGCTAATATTTTTTATTTTTTAGCAATTGGTGGTGTGTTTTTTATTCCATTATACATCCCCTTATTTTATTTGTCTGTTCGATACTTGCGTGCCAAGTGTGTATTTTATTTGGCTCCAATATTACTTCTTTTTTTTCAGAGGCCTGATTATTTACTGCCTTACGGCTTTTTTAGTTTTTTAGTTTTAATGGTTTTCCCATCATCGTTTAAAGCGAAAAGTTTGATATGAGTGGAATGCTGGTTTCAATTGTAATGCCTTGCTATAACTCGGAAAAATTTATTGCTGAAAGTATAATGAGCGTATTGGCGCAGACCTATGAGTGTTTTGAGTTGATTATCATAGATAATATGTCGTCTGATAGTAGTGTATCAATTATTGAAACTTTAGCGAAGATAGACTTTCGAATTAAACTGCTGAAATGCAAAAAAAAGGGAGCTGCTGAGGCCAGGAATTATGGGATTAAAAATAGCCGAGGGCGATTTTTGGCATTTTTAGATTCAGATGACTTGTGGGATAAAGACAAGCTTAGTAAGCACGTCTCCTACATGATGGGGAGTGGGTCTAGGCTTACCTGCTCCTCTTACCGTCTAATATCCGAAGATGGGGTTTGTTTGGATGAATTTAATGTACCTGAATCCAAATTGTCTAGGGAAGATTTATTGCGAACATGCAGTGTGGGCTGTTTAACGGTAGTTGTTGATTTTGGCGGTGTGGATAGCTTTATGCGACCGCTGATGCCTATTATAGCAAAGGAAGACTATGCATACTGGTTTGTACTTCTAGATTACTTTGGTGAGAGGTTTAGCGTCATCCCTCATGTTTTAGCAAGTTATAGAGTCCATAAGAATGGAGTTTCTAGTAAAAAGTATATTGAGATTGCAAGGCAGTGGAATGTTTACAGGGGATTCTTGGGTTTGCGTTTTGCGCGCTCCCTTAAATATATTCTTTGTTATATAGTGAATGGCATTAAGAAAACCTATTTATGAATAAAATTCTTTCAATAGTGACGGTTAACTATAATTCAGGGAGAAATTATAAAAAAACTGTTGAGTCGTTGTTGCCATTTCTAGCGTTTGAAGAAGTGGAATTTATTGTGATTGATGGTGGTTCACATGATGCTAGTTTTGGGGATATTAAAGATACTTCTAAAAAAATCGATCACTTGGTGGTGGAAAGAGATGGTGGAATTTACGATGCTATGAATAAAGGTATTAAAATTTCCACGGGTAGGTGGTTGTGGTTTGTGAATTGTGGGGACATTGTAAGCTGTAATTCAGAGCAATTACTCCAGTTTTTGAGCTTGGAGGTTGAGGGTAATCTGATTTATTCTGATGTATGTACAGCCGGTGGCGAAATTAAAATGAAATTTAGTCTTGGTTTTTTTATGCGGAGCGCATTGAATCACCAAAACATGATTTATAGGAGGGAGTTGCTTGCTGATGGCTTTAATTTAAAGTACAGGATTTGCTCGGACTACCAGCATACTCTTAGCCACTACAACGAAATTGTACCACTCAAGTATCGAGAGTGTTTGTGTACTTATAGCTTGGATGGAGTATCCAGTGAGGTCTCTAAAGCTCGAAGAGTGCAAGTGTGGCGAGAAAGGTGTGAGGCTCAAATGACTTTACCGAAAAATTATATGGTGAAATACGTGATGGTCAGTTTTAGTTTGATTGTTTATTTGATCAAATGTATAGCGCCGGAATTAGGTTCCTTAACTGCAAAAAAATTAAAAGATAGGGGAGTATGATGGCTAGGAAAATAGCACTGATTACCGGGGTAACAGGTCAGGACGGATCTTATTTGTCTGAGCTGCTATTAGAAAAAGGCTATGAGGTGCATGGTATCAAGCGTCGGGCATCCTTGTTTAATACTGCGCGTGTAGATCATATATATCAAGATAAGCATGAAGAAAATGCCAACTTTTTTTTGCATTATGGAGATTTAACTGATTCGTCAAATTTAACTCGCATTTTAAAAGAAGTGCAACCAGATGAGGTGTACAACTTGGGGGCGCAGTCACATGTTGCTGTTTCGTTTGAGTGTCCAGAGTACACAGCGGATGTTGATGCAATAGGTGCTTTACGTATTCTAGAGGCTATTCGGTTTTTAGGTTTGGAGAAGAAGACGCGGTTTTATCAAGCTTCAACGTCCGAACTTTTTGGTGAGGTTAAGGAAATCCCGCAGAATGAGTCCACGCCTTTTCATCCGCGCTCTCCTTATGCAGTGGCTAAAATGTATGCTTATTGGATTACTGTTAACTATCGTGAGTCATATGGTATGTTTGCCTGCAATGGTATTTTATTTAATCATGAGTCGCCGCGTCGTGGTGAAACTTTTGTTACTCGTAAAATCACCCGTGGTATTGCTAATGTGGCTCAGGGAGTAGAGAAATGTTTATACTTGGGCAATATGGATGCTCTTCGTGATTGGGGGCATGCGAAAGATTATGTTCGAATGCAGTGGATGATGTTGCAGCAAGCAGAGCCAGAAGATTTTGTTATTGCTACAGGTAAGCAAATTTCGGTTCGCGAGTTTGTTAAGTTGTCTGCAATAAATGCGGGTTTCGAACTCGAGTTTAGTGGAGAGCACATTAATGAAGTGGCCACTGTAGTTTCTATTGTAGACCCTAATAAGGCTCCTGCTTTGAAAGTCGGGGATCAAATTGTCAAAGTTGACCCTAAATATTTTCGGCCAGCAGAGGTTGAAACTTTATTGGGAGACCCAGCAAAAGCCAAAGCGAAATTAGGTTGGGTGCCCGAAATATCAGTGGAAGAAATGTGTGCGGAAATGGTCGCTAGTGACCTAGGTCTGGCAAAGCAACATGCTTTGCTTTTAGCTCATGGCCATGATGTGAATGTTTCTGTAGAGTGAAGTTGTTTTTTCTATTCTGTAATAGAGTTTGCATTCTGATTGCCGATGTGCGTATTTACAATAAAAGCGATTAAACATGAAAAAAATATTTGTTGCGGGACACAAAGGAATGGTTGGGTCGGCTATTGTGCGCCAATTGAAAAAACAGCCAGATGTTGAATTGATATTGCGCGATAAGACTCAGCTTGATTTGTTGAATCAGGATAGTGTTACAGTTTTTTTTGAAAATGAAGAAATTGATCAAATTTACCTTGCAGCGGCAAAAGTAGGAGGAATAGTCGCGAATAATGCGTATCCTGCTGAGTTTATTTACGAAAACTTAATGATCGAGTGCAATATCGTGCACTCGGCGCATTTGGCTGGTATTAATGATCTTTTATTTTTGGGGTCTTCTTGCATATACCCCAAATTTGCAGAACAACCGATGAAAGAGCAAGCCTTGTTAACAGGTATTTTGGAGCCGACAAATGAACCTTATGCGATCGCAAAAATAGCCGGTATTAAATTGTGCGAATCGTACAATAGACAGTACGCACGTAATTACCGCAGCGTAATGCCAACTAATTTATATGGGGAAAATGACAATTTCCACCCTGAAAACTCTCATGTTATCCCGGCCCTGCTTCGACGATTTCATGAGGCTAAGGTGAGTGGCGTGCCAGAAGTGGTTGCATGGGGTTCCGGTGCGCCTAGGCGAGAGTTTTTGCATGTGGACGACATGGCGGCTGCCTGTATTCATATTATGAATTTAGATGCTGCAGTTTATGAGTCGAATACGCAACCAATGTTAAGTCATATTAATGTCGGTACGGGGGTTGATTGCACTATTCGTGAATTGGTCGAGGCCGTAGCTGGAGTGGTAGGGTATTTGGGTAAAATCACATTTGACTCGTCCAAGCCGGATGGTGCTCCTCGAAAGTTAATGGACACTTCTTGTGTAAATGCTCTAGGTTGGAGGCATTCTATAAGTTTGCATTCTGGGTTGGCTCGAACCTATGAGTGGTTTTTAGAGAATCATGATAAATTTAGGTGCTGATAATTCTGGTATATATTCTGTTAAACCTGAGCTGGGTTTGAATTTCCCTGATTGGGCTGGCAGTTGAAACTTATCACTTCTTGACTCTAAGGGATTGAATTGTGTTTCCCTGTCATGGTCAGTTTGCTTTACCCTCAGTCTACGCCTTGCTTTCTATTGGTGTATAGAAACTCGAATGAAACAGCTTATATTTACTGGAGTAAGCAGCCTATTATTTGAATTTCTTAGTGCTACAGTTTATTGTGCTTTGTGTTAGATTTTTCCTTTCAATACATATCACCTAGCGGTGAGCCTTTAAAGTGTAGCGTAGGCTTGCCGGCAGTTGGGCTCGCGGCTATTATTTAGATATATTTTTATCAGCGGTGAAGCTGGGGCTAGTGGTGTGTAATTCGATTATCACAGCCGTAACTGCGCGCCCCTTGCTGAGGCATCTTATTGACTCTGTCTATTTGCAACAGGGCGCGCTGCTTATATCCAATTCTAGGTTTAGTTCAGGCAAATAGTTAGTAGTAAGGTATATTTGTTATTACCTTAAGTGGAGAATTTGCTGTTGTAGTTTATTTGTGCGTGCTAAATTTGGTGAGTTAGGGGTTCGATCGATCTTGGGCAGTGGCAAAGAGGGATATATTGAACTCCTTACAGTGATATTGTGCGTAGCGCGAATTCAAATCTATAGGGAAGAATTAAATGAGCTCTACAAATTAATTTAGGCTAATAAGACTGGTTTGGATTCTAGCCGAATGTTTTGTTGGATATTGAGTATATGTGCAATGCAAAACATTACAAATTTAAAGGGGGGAAGGTTTGGTGACTATTGGTCTACACATGCCACCTTTTTTTGTGGTAGTTAATCACGGCTACCAAGGCTGTTTTTATCTCGAAAGTATAATCTCACTTATTCCCATATTTAAATCTTTCTATAATGGATAAATAAATGAAAATCGTTGTTGTAGGCACAGGCTATGTAGGTATGTCTAATGCCGTTTTGTTAGCCCAAAAATACCCCGTTGTGGCCTTGGATGTGGTGCCAGAGCGTGTGGAAATGGTTAATTCCAAGCTTTCGCCTATTCAGGATGTGGAAATCGAGGACTTTTTAGCACATAAGCCACTCAACCTGGTAGCTACTTTAGATAAAGCCGCTGCCTATGAAGGCGCAGATTTTGTAGTTATTGCTACGCCAACAGATTACGACCCAGAAACAAACTACTTTAATACCAATACTGTAGAGTCGGTAATTAAAGATGTAATGACCCATAACCCTAGTGCGGTTATGGTTATTAAATCTACTGTGCCAGTGGGTTACACCGTGGATGTGCGTGCGCGTTTTGGTACGCCTAACGTTATATTCTCGCCCGAGTTCTTGCGTGAGGGCCGTGCGTTATACGATAACCTTCACCCATCGCGTATTATTGTTGGTGAGCGGTCTGAGCGTGCTGCCAAGTTTGCCGAATTGTTGCAAAGCTGTGCTATTAAACAAGATGTAGAAGTTCTGTTTACCGATAGCACAGAGGCAGAGGCCATTAAATTGTTCTCTAACACTTATTTGGCTATGCGCGTAGCGTACTTTAACGAGCTAGATACCTATGCAGAAACCCATGGGTTAGACTCTAAGCAAATTATTGAAGGGGTAGCGTTAGACCCACGTATAGGTAAGCACTATAACAACCCTTCCTTTGGTTATGGTGGTTACTGTTTACCTAAAGATACCAAGCAACTACTGGCTAACTACGCCGACGTACCAAATAACCTAATTCGCGCTATTGTGGATGCCAACACCACCCGCAAAGACTTTATCGCCGATTCTATAATCAAGAAAAACCCAGAGGTAGTAGGGGTGTATCGTTTGATTATGAAAACCGGGTCCGATAACTTCCGTGCCTCTGCTATTCAGGGCATTATGAAGCGTATTAAAGCTAAGGGTATTCGTGTTGTGGTATTCGAGCCGGTGCTAGAAGAAGAAACATTCTTCGGCTCGGATGTAATAGCCGATTTTGATGAGTTTAAAGCTTTAAGTAGCGTTATTCTTGCCAACCGCATGGTGGAAGAGCTAGCCGACGTGCGCGATAAAGTGTACACGCGCGACCTATTTAACAACGATTAGCGGTACGGTGGGCATTGCCCACCGAATCTTATTTTTTTAGCCCTAAGGATAGGGCGGGCAGCTGGTCTAGCTGATTCAAATTAACAAGGAATGTATATGTCTTCTTCAAAATCTAAGTTTCCCCAATTTATTCACCATGGTGCTGTTGACGGTGTTACCGGCAGCTGCCACCGCTTGATTGCTTCTGAAAATTGCCATTACTTAATTGACTGCGGTTTGTTCCAAGGGGATGAGCTGGGCGGTGAGGGTGGCTCTGGTGGTGATTCTGTATTGCAAAAGCATCAAATAGAGTTTGATTTGACTCACGTTAAAGCGTTAATTGTTACGCATGTTCATATCGATCATATTGGTCGGTTGCCTTACTTAATGGCGGCTGGTTTTAAGGGGCCAATTTATTGTAGTTACCCATCGGCTAAATTGCTGCCACTCGTAATAGAAGATGCGCTAAAAATAGGGTTTACTCGGGATAAAACCTTAATAAAAAACTTCTTAAAACAAGTGGATAAACAGCTAAAACCGCTACCTTACGGTACATGGCAAGCACTGGATGCAGAAGACGGTTTACAGGTTAAGTTAAAGCTGCAGCGTGCGGGGCATATATTGGGTTCTGCTTATGTGGAGTTAGATGTAAAAGGGGATGATTACGCCCACAGGGCGGTGTTCTCTGGCGATTTAGGTGCGCCCTATGCGCCATTATTACCAGCACCACGCTCGCCCTACAAAGCAGATACTCTGGTAATAGAGAGCACCTACGGCGATAAGTTGCACGACGATAGAAAAGGCCGTAAAAAACGTTTAAAAGCCGCTATAGAGCATGCTATTGCAAATGGCGGTACAGTGATGGTACCTGCGTTTAGTATTGGCAGAACCCAAGAGCTGCTCTACGAGCTAGAAGAGCTTATAACCAAGGGGGACGAGCGCTGGCAAGGCCTTGAAGTAATAGTAGATTCACCCCTCGCGGCCAAGTTCACCGAGGTATATAAGCAGCTAAAGCCCTATTGGGATGCTGAGGCTCATAAAAGACTGGCGGCGGGGCGGCATCCACTAAGTTTTGATAACTTGTATACGGTAGATTCCCACAAGGAGCACCTAAGTACCGTAAGTTACCTTGCCAAATCTAGCCGCCCAGCGGTGGTATTGGCTGCCAGTGGAATGGCCAATGGCGGCCGTATACTCAATTACCTAAAGGCCATGCTCGCCAACCCTCGCCACGCGGTGTTGTTTGTGGGCTATCAAGCCCGCGGCACCTATGGTCACTCCATCCAACGCTATGGCTCTAATAATTTAAATAGCCGACAAGACGAGCAAGGTGGCAAGAGTGGCTGGGTAGATATAGACAGCAAACGCATAGATATTAACGCGCAGGTATTCACCATAAGCGGCTACAGTGCCCATGCAGATCAAAAAGACCTGATCAATTTTGTTAAACGAATGCGCCACTGGCCAAGCCAAATTCGTATTGTGCATGGCGATGCTAAAGCGAAACGCGTATTAAAAACAAAGTTATTAGAGCTGGCAAAAAATGCGGCTAAGCCGTTAAAGGTTGTTATTCCCTAGTGAGCATTTTTATATTGTGGGCATATAATCGGTAGGTTGGTTGGCGTGCTAAACTAATTGCAGGTTGTAGCGCTTATGTAGTTGCTGTGTAGTAACTGTGTAGTAGATATATAGTAACGGTGTAGATCCATGTTGCAACTATGTATTCAGTTTGGGTGTTAAGCAGGGTAAATAAAAAGTGCTCAATAATATTTTAGTAACTGGTGGTGCAGGTTTTATTGGGGCCAATTTTGTACATTATTGGTTAGCTAAATACCCGCAAGCTAAAATTGTAGTGGTGGATGCCCTTACTTACGCAGGTAATAAAGCTAATTTATTTGCGGCGCAAGCAAATTCAAATTTTGTGTTTGTGCGCGAAAATATTTGTAATACTGCGGCTATTGAAGTGTTGCTAAAAAAGTATGAAATAAACGCTATTGTTAATTTCGCTGCAGAGTCTCACGTGGATAGATCTATTACTGGCCCAGATCTATTTATAGAAACTAACGTAGTGGGTACGCATAGTTTATTAAAAGCTGCAAAAAATGTGTGGCTTACAGATGGTAATAATCAATGTGAGCACCGCTTTCACCACGTATCTACAGATGAGGTGTACGGTTCTTTAGGCGCGTCGCAGCCTGCATTTAAAGAGAGTAGTGTGTATGCACCAAGCTCACCATATTCTGCCAGCAAGGCTGCTTCAGATCATTTAGTTCGCGTATATCATCACACTTATGGTTTGAATGTTACAACTAGCCATTGCTCGAATAACTATGGGCCTTTTCAATTCCCAGAAAAACTTATTCCGCTGTTAATTCTAAACTTATTGCTAGATAAACCCTTGCCAGTGTATGGGGATGGTTTACAAATTCGCGATTGGCTTAGTGTTAATGATCATTGCCTAGGTATAGATTTGGTTTTAAATAAGGGTGCAAGTGGCCAAAGCTATAATTTAGGTGCGAATAACGAATGGGCCAACATCAATATTGTTAAGCTAATTGGCAGCAAGCTTGAGCAAATGTTTAACGCGGATGCTAGCTTGGCTGCTAAATACCCAACCGCAAAGAGTGTGATTGCCGGTAAAGCGCATTCGCTTATTCAGTATGTAGAAGATAGGCCAGGGCATGATCGTCGCTACGCTGTGGATGCATCTAAAGCCATGCGCGAGCTGGGCTATGCCCCTCAAGAGACGTTTGAATCGGGTATTGAGCGTACTTTGCGCTGGTATTTGGATAACGACTCGTGGTGGCGCAGTGTGTTGGATGGCTCTTATCGCAGTTTTTAGCTGTGCCGGAAGAGTCTGATTGGGCAAGTGTGAAAAAGCGGCCTAGGCCGCTCAGTTTATTGATAAACCCCTCTATTATTTCTGCGAAGAGCTTGATCATTCTAAATCCGCAAATTCTTAGGGTGAAAGCTCAAAAAACGTATGAAAATGTCCCTATAACTTGCTCAATTCGTCTCGGCAACTGCTCCTGCGTTGCTCTAACATCGCCATCCATGGCGAAGCATGAATTGAGCATTTTTGATCTTTCACCCTAAGAATTTACTCGCTGTGTTACCTAAGTCAGGTTTGTCATCAGTCTGAGCGGCCTGGGCCGCTTTTTTTGTGCCCGCGATATGTGCTGTTGGCGTCTATACTTAAACTAATGTTTATTCTTACATTCCATCAAATGTGCTATCTAATTCGCTAGGCAGGGGCAAGTTGTTAAATGGGGCCAGTTAGTTATCAGTTTAGTTTACGCTGCCTGTTTACGTGCCTTATGCGTTTTGCTGCTGCGTGGTGTTTGTTGGGTTGTGCTGCAGTGACGCAGGCGCAAGCAGAACAGGATAGGCCCATACAGCTTTCCCCAAAGCTGTTAGATAGTATTGCTAAAAAGTATGGCGATAGCGCTGTTGCAAGGTTGAATGACTGGACTGCTCTAATGGAAAGCGGTGGTTTGCCCAGTATTGAGGAAGCCGCAAAGCTTGCACAGGCGAACGAGTTTTTTAACAGGGTGCAGTGGTTGTCGGATTTAGTGCACTGGGGGCAAGAAGATTACTGGGCCACACCGGTGGAAACGCTAGCGAGCAATGGTGGCGACTGCGAAGACTTTTCTATTGGTAAATATTTTACCTTGCTGCAAACCAAGGTAGACAATGAAAAGCTGCGTATCACGTATGTAAAATCCCTAACGTATAATCAGGCGCATATGGTACTTGCATACTACCCGCAGCCAGATGCAGAGCCATTAATATTGGATAATATAAATAAAACCATTTTGCCTGCTTCGCAGCGCGACGATTTGTTGCCAATTTATAGCTTTAATGGCGAAAGTATTTGGCTAGCTAAGGCCAGAGGTAAAAAATTGAATGCAGATAGCCAAAAAAGCTTACCGCAATGGAAGGGGGTAAATGAGCGTTTACTGCAAGAGTTGAATGGTGAGGCTGAGCGGTGAGGGCGGTAAGTGAAGCGTGTTTGCGGTACAAATTATTTGAAACATAAAAAAAGCCGCTAATTAGCGGCTTTTATAGTAAAGACGTCCACCGGCTTAGAATTTGGCCGGATTAGCCTTTGGGCGCGAATCACGCTCTTCAAATTCGCGTAATACAGAGCCAGTATAAAGCTGACGCGGACGACCAATTTTAAAGCCTTCCGAGATCATTTCGTGCCAGTGAGCAATCCAGCCTACAGTACGACCTGTTGCGAAAATAACAGTGAACATATCTGTTGGAATACCAATAGCCTTCATGATGATGCCTGAGTAGAAGTCTACGTTAGGGTAGAGTTTCTTCTGGATGAAGTACTCGTCTTCTAATGCAATTTGCTCTAGGCGCTTAGCAATTTTAAGCAACGGATCGTTTTCTAAACCTAATTCGGTTAATACTTCGTCACAGGTTTCTTTCATAACTTTGGCGCGTGGGTCAAAGTTTTTGTAAACGCGGTGACCAAAGCCCATTAGGCGGAATGGATCGTTTTTGTCTTTCGCTTTTGCTACGTAAGCGTCGATGTTTTTCTCGTCGCCAATTTCTTCTAGCATGCTAAGTACGGCTTCGTTAGCACCACCGTGCGCAGGGCCCCAAAGGGTTGCGATACCAGCAGCGATACAAGCAAACGGGTTAGCACCAGAAGAGCCTGCCAAGCGAACGGTAGAAGTAGACGCGTTTTGCTCGTGATCGGCATGCAATAAGAAGATGCGATCCATTGCGCGAGCAATAACAGGGTTTACTTTAGGGTCGTCACAAGGAGTGCCAAACATCATGTGCAGGAAGTTTTCTGCGTAGCCCAAGTTGTTGTCTGGGTACATGAAAGGTTGGCCTTGCGAGTGCTTGTAGCACATGGCCGCTAAGGTAGGCATTTTGGCTATTAGACGGTGCGCCGAGATTAAGCGGTGCTCTGGGTTAGAGATGTCTAATGAATCGTGATAGAAAGCGGATAAAGCACCCACTATTCCGCACATCATCGCCATTGGGTGTGAATCGTAGTGGAAACCACGGAAGAAGCGGGCGATAGACTCATGCACCATAGTGTGGTGTGTGATTATGCCTTTAAATTCTTCGTATTCTGCTGCGGAAGGAAGTTCTCCGTGCAAAAGTAAATAGCACGTCTCTAAGTAGTCTGATTTTTCCGCGAGAGTTTCGATGGGGTAACCACGGTGCATTAATACACCTTTGTCGCCATCAATATATGTGATCTTCGATTCACAAGAAGCGGTAGATACGAAACCGGGGTCGTAGGTGAAATAACCTTTGCCGGTAAGGGCTCGAACGTCAATTACGTCTGGCCCGACGCTGCCGGAGTATACGGGCAGCTCAATGGAATCGTCCAAACCGTCGACCGTAAGGGTTGCTTTCTTATCAGTCATTACGGACTCCTGTAACAAAATGAATAAATTGTAAGAAATTACATCTGCCATTGAGTGTAGCGCTTTTGGGGCTACAGCATTGGCAAAAGGGGTGACACTATAATTGGGCCCCAAGGACGTAAAATCAATATGGTAGGCCAACCCCAAAAGAATCGGCGCGCTAATTATAGAGACATTTTGCCTTCAGGGTGTAGCTTAAACCTAAGCAAAGTAAAATATTTCTGCTTTACTGTATAAGAAGTGCACACTTATGCACCCAAACTGGGCGATATTATTTTGGTTAACCAGTTTGGTGCGCATTATATCAATTGGGTAGGCCAATTTGTGTGCAGGAGCCTAAGAGTGTTTGTAATTTGCGCCAGCCGTCTCTATAATTCGCCGCGTTTTTAGAGGCGTTCGAGTCAATTAGCACCAAAAGTGCAACTTTGTCCTCGAGGCGTCTAAATTGTTGTTTCTTCGCTCGCTTAATTAATAGAAAGTAAACGCGTTATGTTTCTTTTTTATTTAACTAGAGGGTGACGTTGCGGCAAAACTTACCTGCCAACCCCGGAATGCAAGGTGTAAAAAACCGTGAATAAAAACCGTCCAGTCAATCTTGATATTTCTACCATGCGGTTACCTATAACTGCTTTGGTATCCATTACCCACCGTGTAACAGGTGTGGTGTTACTTGCTGGCATCCTTGGTTTAATTTGGATGTTAGATTTGAGCCTCGCTTCTGAAGAAAGTTTCAATCAGCTTAAAGATTGTTTAGCGCAACCATTTGTAAAAATTGCTCTAATCGCTGTGTTGGCCGCATTGGCTTATCACTTGGTAGCTGGTGTGCGTCATTTGATCATGGATCTAGGTATCGGTGAATCAAAAGAAGGTGGCAAGTTGGGTGCAAAGATTGCAGTCGCGTTGTCCGTTGTACTTATCGTGTTAATGGGGATATGGGTATGGTAACTGCCGTAACAAGTTTTGGTCGCAGTGGTTTATCCGATTGGGTTGCACAGCGCTTTTCAGCAGTAGTTTTAGCTGCTTACACTATTTTTATTGTTGCCTATTTGGTGATGCACCCTGGTTTGACCTATGAAGAATGGTCTGGGTTGTTTCAGCAGTTATGGGTGCGCATCTTTACTTTATTGGTGCTTATTTCAATTGCTGCACACGGCTGGATTGGCCTGTGGGGCGTATTAACTGATTATATTACTACTCGAATGATTGGCTCGTCTGCGTTATTTCTTCGCACTGTGGCGTTGTCTGTTTACGCAATTATTACGTTCGCCTATTTGGTTTGGGGCGTTCAAATTCTGTGGGGATTTTAATTAATGGCTAATATGAGAACCATTACATTCGACGGTATTGTTATTGGCGGCGGCGGTGCGGGTATGCGCGCTGCGTTGCAAATGGCGCAATCCGGTTTTAAAACTGCGGTTGTAACTAAAGTATTTCCAACTCGCTCGCATACTGTATCCGCTCAGGGCGGTATTACTTGCGCTATTGCAAGTGCCGACCCGCAAGATGATTGGCGCTGGCACATGTACGACACCGTAAAAGGGTCGGACTACATTGGTGACCAGGACGCAATTGAGTATATGTGCTCTGTGGGCCCAGAAGCTGTGTTTGAACTCGAGCACATGGGTTTGCCTTTCTCTCGTACTGAGAATGGCCGTATTTATCAGCGCCCATTTGGTGGCCAATCTAAAGACTTTGGTCGCGGCGGTCAGGCAGCGCGTACTTGTGCAGCAGCAGACCGTACTGGTCACGCTTTGTTGCACACCTTGTATCAAGGTAATGTTAAAAATAACACTGTTTTCCTAAACGAGTGGTTTGCGGTTGATTTGGTTAAAAACCAAGATGGCGCTGTATGCGGCGTTATCGCAATCAATATGGAAGACGGTGAAACCGTATTTATTAAGTCTAAAGCGACTGTGTTGGCTACTGGTGGTGCAGGGCGTATTTTCGCATCTACCACTAACGCTCACATCAATACTGGTGACGGTGTTGGTATGGCGTTGCGCGCTGGCGTACCGGTGCAAGATATCGAAATGTGGCAGTTCCACCCAACCGGTATTCACGGTGCAGGTGTGCTTGTTACAGAGGGGTGTCGCGGTGAAGGTGGCTACTTAGTAAACAAAGACGGCGAGCGCTTTATGGAGCGTTATGCTCCTAACGCAAAAGACCTTGCTGGTCGTGACGTTGTAGCTCGCTCTATGGTTCTTGAAATTCTAGAAGGGCGTGGTTGCGGCGAAAATGCCGATCACGTGTTCTTGAAGCTAGACCATTTGGGCGCAGACACGCTAAACGCTAAGTTGCCTGGTATTTTGGAGCTTTCGCGTACATTTGCGCATGTTGACCCAATTAAAGACCCAATCCCTGTAGTGCCTACTTGTCACTATATGATGGGTGGTATTCCAACTAACGTTCACGGCCAAGCGCTTACTCAAGATGCTAACGGCAATGATCAAGTGGTTGAAGGTTTGTACGCTTGTGGTGAAGTGGCTTGTGTATCTGTACACGGCGCTAACCGTTTGGGCGGTAACTCGTTGCTAGATCTTGTTGTATTTGGTCGTGCATCTGGGTTGTTTATCGAGAAATCTCTACGTGAAGGTATTGAGTTGCGCGACCCAAGTGCAACCGATATGGATGCAGCGATGTCTCGTTTGAACAAAGTAAATAACTCTACTGGCGGTGAGTCTGCGCCTGCGCTTCGCACAGAAATGCAGGGTATTATGCAGAACCACTTCGGTGTATTCCGTCGCGGCGACATGATGGAAGTAGGTATTGCTAAGTTGGCAGAAATGCGTGAGCGCATTGCTAACGTAGCGCTAGAAGATAAGAGCAACGCGTTTAACACTGCTCGTATTGAAGCGCTTGAGCTGCAAAACCTGTTTGAAGTTGCTGAAGCCACTGCAATTGCCGCAGAAGTTCGTAAAGAATCTCGCGGTGCGCACGCTCGTGATGATTTCCAAGAGCGTGATGATAAAGAATGGTTGTGTCACTCCATGTATTTCCCAGGGGAAAAACGTGTAGGCAAGCGCGCAGTTAACTTTTCGCCCAAAACGATGGAAGCCTTCGAGCCAAAAGCTCGTACTTACTAGGTTTTCGCCGGCATCGAATTGTATAGAGAGCAGAGAAAATGCTGAAAGTAGAAGTTTATCGCTACAACCCAGAAACAGACAAAGAGCCTTACATGAAGTCCTACGATGTGGACACGCAAGGCAAAGACTTGATGGTTCTGGATGTGCTTGAGTTATTGAAATCTCAAGATCCTAGCCTAGCTTACCGTCGCTCGTGCCGTGAAGGTGTGTGTGGGTCTGACGGTATGAACATTGCTGGTAAAAACGGCTTGGCGTGCATTACACCTCTGTCTGAGTGTGTAAAAAAGGGCAAGTTAGTATTGCGCCCATTGCCAGGCTTGCCAGTAGTGCGCGATTTGGTGGTAGACATGGCTCAGTTTTATGAGCAATACCGCAAAATTGAGCCTTATTTGCAAAACAACACGCCTGCACCCGCTATTGAGCGTTTGCAGTCGCCAGAAGATCGTGAAAAGTTAGATGGTTTATATGAGTGCATCTTGTGCGCTTGTTGCTCTACTAGCTGCCCATCTTTCTGGTGGAACCCAGATAAATTTATTGGCCCAGCTGGCTTGTTGCAGGCTTATCGCTTTTTGGCAGATAGCCGCGATACGGCTACCGACGACCGCTTGTCTAATTTGGATGACCCTTTCAGCGTATTCCGTTGTCATGGCATTCAAAATTGTGTGGACGTATGTCCAAAAGGCTTAAATCCAACGCGTGCAATTGGACATATTCGCAATATGCTCTTGCAGCGAGGTACCTAAGTCTGGACAATGCGCCAGTTACCCGCAAAAGCAAGTAAGACCTGAAAAACAGGCAATAAGCTACTAGCTTAGTAAATTATGTGGTGTGGCCGCCTCACAAGGGTGGCCAAAGTTAAATTAAGCCTCTGTCAAACTATTTTGTACAGGGGCGTCATTGCGAATAGCAGGGTTAAAGAGCGGCAATAAAATACTTGTTGGTATTTTGTGCTGTTCCGAAACATGCCCTGTCATACGGTGGGCGAAATGCAAGAAAGTATCATGGAGTTATTGTGGAAAACCTCGCATCTATCTGGAGGTAACGCCGCATATGTAGAAGATCAGTACGAATCCTATCTGTCAGACCCTCATTCCGTTTCGGAAGAGTGGCGCGACTACTTCGATAAGTTACCCCGTGTTAACGGCAGCGCTAGCGAAGATGTAAACCATTCCGAAATCATTAAGTATTTCGAGCTGCTCGGTAAAAACCGCGCGCGTCCAATAATTGTGCCCGGTGCTGGTAGTGGCGATATTGCCCACGAGCGCAAGCAGGTAGAAGTTGTTCAGTTGGTAAATGCCTACCGCTTAAGCGGTCATCAAAAAGCCAATATCGATCCGCTAAATCTACGCGCAGTTAAAAACCCTGTTGATTTAGACTTGGGCTTTCACCGCTTGAATACAGCCGATTTAGATTCTGTATTCCAAACCGGTGACCTCGCATTTGGCTACAAAGAAGCCAAGCTGAAAGACATCATTGCAGACCTAGAAAAAACTTACTGCGGCAACATTGGCGCAGAAGTTATGCACATTACTAACTACGAAGAGCGTCGCTGGTTGTTAAACCGCTTAGAGCGTTCGCGTTCTCAGCCAGATTTCGGCCCTAAAGCTAAGCGCAATATCTTGCGTCGTTTGACTGCAGCCGAAGGCTTAGAGCGTCATTTAGATAGCAAATACCCAGGTACAAAGCGCTTTGGTTTGGAAGGGGGCGAAAGCTTCATTCCATTGCTTGATGCGTTAATTCGTCGTGTTGGCGAATACGGTGCCAAAGAAATGGTATTGGGTATGGCTCACCGTGGCCGCTTAAATGCGCTGGTGAACATTCTTGGTAAAAACCCATCTGATTTGTTTGATGAGTTTGAAGGTAAGAAGCTAGTAGATACCTCTGGTGACGTTAAGTATCACCAAGGTTTCTCGTCAAACGTAATGACTCCTGGTGGCGAAATGCACCTTGCGTTGGCGTTTAACCCATCTCACTTGGAAATTGTATCTCCAGTGGTTGAGGGGTCTGTACGTGCACGTCAAGATCGCCGCGGCGACAAAGACGGCCACACCGTAGTGCCTGTTGTAGTACATGGTGATGCTGCGTTTGCTGGTCAGGGCGTTGTGATGGAAACATTCCAAATGTCACAAACCCGCGCATACAAAACTGGCGGTACTGTGCACTTGGTAATTAACAACCAAGTAGGTTTCACTACTAGCCGTGCAGACGACGCACGCTCTACAGCTTACTGTACCGACGTGGCAAAAATGATCGAAACACCGATCTTCCACGTTAACGGTGACGACCCAGAAGCGGTTGTTTACGTTACTCAATTGGCAGCAGATTACCGCAACGAATTTAAGAAAGATGTGGTTATTGATTTGGTTTGTTATCGCCGTCGTGGCCACAACGAAACCGATGAGCCTTCATCTACTCAGCCGTTAATGTACAAGGCTATTCGTTCGCACAAAACTACTCGCACTGTGTATGCAGAGCAGCTTGTTAACGCTGGTGTGGTTACTCAAGACGAAGCGGACCAGATGACTAACGATTATCGTGCTGCTTTGGATAGAGGCGAGCACGTAGCGCGTGGTTTGGTAAGCGAGCCGGATTCTTCGCTGTTTGTAAACTGGTCGCCTTATATTGGTCACGACTGGAATACACCTGCAGATACTACGTATCCAATCAAAGAATTGCAGTCGTTGGCAGAGCAAACTAGCCATGTGCCAGATGGTGTTCAGGTACAGCGTCAGGTAGCGAAAATCTACGACGACCGTCGCAAAATGGCGGGCGGTGCCTTGCCAATTAACTGGGGCATGGCCGAAACTCTGGCTTACGCTACCTTGTTGAAAGAAGGCCATAAAATTCGTTTAACGGGGCAAGATGTTGGTCGTGGTACTTTCTCGCATCGCCATGCTGTTGTGCATAACCAAAAAACTGGTGAAGCTTACATTCCGTTAGCGAATATTTCAGAAGATCAAGCGCCGTTAGATATTTACGATTCGTTATTATCTGAAGAAGCGGTGCTGGCGTTCGAATACGGTTACGCGACTACTTCGCCAAAAGGTTTGGTTATTTGGGAGGCTCAGTTCGGTGATTTCGCCAACGGCGCTCAAGTTGTTATTGACCAATTTATTACAAGTGGCGAGCACAAGTGGCAGCGTTTGTGTGGCTTAACTATGCTATTGCCACATGGTTACGAAGGGCAGGGGCCAGAGCACTCTTCAGCACGTTTAGAGCGCTTTATGCAATTGTGTGCAGAGCACAACATTCAAGTGTGTATCCCTACCACGCCTGCGCAGGTTTATCACATGATCCGCCGTCAGGCTATTCGCCCAATGCGCAGACCACTTGTTGTGATGAGCCCGAAATGGATTCTTCGTCACAAGTTGGCAACGTCTACGTTAGAAGAGCTAGCTGAAGGTAGCTTTAAAACAGTAATTGGCGATGACGTTGTTAAGCCAGAAGAAGCCAAACGTGTAATTTTGTGTAGCGGTAAGGTTTATTACCATCTTTTCGAGGCTCGCGAAGAGCGTGAAGAGAAAGACGTTGCATTAATTCGCATTGAGCAACTTTACCCATTCCCCGAAGAGGCGCTGCGCGTTGAGCTAGCAAAATACCCTGGTTTGGTGGATGTAGTGTGGTGTCAGGAAGAGCCGCAAAACCAAGGCGCTTGGTACTCTAGCCAGCACCGCATGCGCAGAGTTGTAGAACGAGTTAACGAAGACGCAGAGTTGCGTTACGTTGGTCGGGCATCTTCTTCTGCACCTGCAGCGGGTTACATGAGCACCCACTTGGAAGAACAGAATAAGTTCATCAACGCGGCATTGGACACTTCCGTTTAAGTCGCACTTAATAGCACTACTTGTTAAACGAGCCTTAACCAAAGGACACAGTTGGAATGACCATAGAAATTAAAGCACCCACTTTTCCGGAGTCTGTTCAAGACGGTACTGTGGCAACTTGGCACAAGCAGCCAGGTGAAGCCTGTTCACGTGATGAGCTTATTGTTGATATTGAAACTGATAAGGTGGTGCTCGAAGTAGTTGCACCGGCTGACGGTTCTATCGCTGAAATCATTAAAGGTGAAGGCGAAATTATTTTAAGCGGTGAAGTTATCGCTAAATTCGTAGCTGGCGCTGCAGGTTCTGCGCCTGCTCCAGCTGCTGCCGAAGCCGCTCCAGCTGCTAGCGAAGCATCTGAAGACGTTATTGCTGCACCTGCTGCGCGTAAACTCGCTGCAGAAAAGGGCATCGATTTAGCGTTAGTGAAGGGCACTGGTAAAGATGGCCGTATCACTAAAGAAGACGTAGCTGGTTACAAGCCTGCCGCTGCTGCAGCACCTGCACCAGCTGCCGCGCCAAAAGCTGCTGCTCCTGCATCTACCGGCGCTGTAGCGCCAACTGGTTTGCGTGAAGAAAAGCGTGTACCAATGACTCGTTTGCGTGCACGTATTGCAGAGCGTTTGTTGGATGCCAATAACAATACCGCAATGTTGACTACGTTTAACGAAGTGAATATGGCGCCTGTTATGAATCTGCGTAAACAATACAAAGATTTGTTTGAGAAAACCCACAACGGTTCACGTTTAGGCTTCATGGGCTTTTTCGTAAAAGCTGCTGTTGAAGCATTGCGTCGTTTCCCTGCTGTTAACGCATCAATCGACGGTAACGACATGGTTTACCACGGTTATCAAGATGTGGGTTGTGCAGTGTCTACCGATAAAGGTTTGGTTGTACCTGTTTTGCGCAACGCAGAAAACTTGAGCATTGCTGAAATCGAAAACGGTATTCGCGATTTCGGTTTGCGTGCTCGCGATGGTAAGTTGGGTATTGAAGAAATGACCGGTGGTACTTTCACTATTACTAACGGTGGTGTTTTCGGTTCTTTACTTTCAACGCCTATCTTGAACCCACCACAAGCGGCAATTTTGGGTATGCACAAAATCCAAGAGCGCCCAATGGCTGTTAACGGTGAAGTGAAAGTGTTGCCAATGATGTACTTGGCGCTTTCTTACGATCACCGGATCATTGACGGTAAAGAAGCGGTTCAGTTCTTGGTTACCATTAAGGACCTGCTAGAAGACCCTGCACGTATGTTGTTAGAGGTTTAAGCAAAATGCGACACGCTTTAGGGCGTGTCGCATAGCGTTAACATTCGACCATTAGTGTTAATAACACTCAAATCAAAAGTTTTGTATTTTCGGGGTTTATCCTATGTCCAACAAATATGACGTTATCGTTATTGGTTCTGGTCCTGCGGGCTACGTGGCAGCTATTCGCTGTGCGCAATTGGGTTTGAAAACAGCCTGTATTGAAAAATGGAAAGATAAAGACGGCAAGGGTGTGAACGGCGGTACTTGTCTAAACGTAGGTTGTATACCTTCAAAAGCGTTGTTGGATAGCTCTCATCGCTACGAAGATGCGCACAAAGGTTTTGCATCTCACGGTATTAAAGCGCCTAACGTTGAAATTGACGTGCCTTCAATGATTGCACGTAAAGATAAAATTGTTAAGCAGATGTCTGGCGGTATTACTGGTTTGTTCCAAGCTAACAAAGTTACTTCTTTGTACGGAACAGGTAAATTACTTGCTGGCCGCAAAGTGCAATACGTTGCATTAGACGGTAAAGAAGAAGTGTTAGAAGCAGAGAACGTAATTCTTGCTTCTGGTTCTATCCCTGTAAACATTCCTGTTGCACCAGCAGATGGCGATGTAATTGTTGATTCAACTGGCGCATTGGAATTCCAAGCTGTACCTGAGCGTTTAGGTGTAATTGGTGCTGGTGTAATTGGTCTTGAGCTAGGTAGTGTTTGGGGTCGTTTGGGCTCTAAAGTGGTTTGTTTAGAAGCCATGGATAGTTTCTTGGCTATGATGGATCAGCAGATTGCTACCGAAGCGAAGAAAATTTTGGTTAAACAAGGTTTAGATATCCGTCTAAGCTGTCGTGTAACTGGCACCGAAGTTGTAGAAGCTAAGGGCAAAAAAGAAGTTATCGTTACTTACACCGATAAAGACGGCAACGAAGCGAAAGAAACTTTCGATAAGTTGATTGTTTGTGTTGGTCGTCGTCCGTTCACTGACGGCTTGTTGTCTGAAGACAGCGGCGTTAAGTTGGATGAGCGCGGTTCTATTTACGTTAACGATTTGTGCTCTACTAGCGCGCCAGGCGTTTGGGCTGTTGGTGACGTTGTACGTGGCCCAATGTTGGCTCACAAAGGTTCTGAAGAAGGTGTGATGGTTGCAGAGCGCATTGCTGGCCAAAAAACCGTAATGAACTACGACATTATTCCTAACGTAATTTATACCCACCCAGAAATTGCTTCAGTTGGTAAAACTGAAGAGCAATTAAAAGCAGATGGCGAAGCTTACGAAGTAGGTACTTTCCCATTCTTGGCAATTGGTCGCGCTGTTGCAGCCGATTGCGCAGAAGGTATGGTTAAAATGATTGCTCACGCTGATACCGATCGCGTATTGGGTTGTCACATTGTTGGCCCGAACGCGGCAGACCTTGTACAGCAAGTAGCAATTGCTATGGAGTTTGGCGCTACATCAGAAGATATTGGTATGACTGTATTCGGTCACCCAACTTTCTCTGAAGCTGTTAAAGAAGCTGCGTTAGCGGTACATGGTCATGCTATCCACATGCCTAACCGTAAAAAACGCAAGTAGAAAATAGCAAGGGAATACTTCTATTCGCCCAGCATTGCTGGGCGAATTGGTATACAGATGGACTTGGCAGAGCGCGACAATAATTACTAGGCGATTTAACTCTGCAACTTACTTAAGTGTGCAAAAACCGAGCGCAAGGTTTTAATTGCGTGATCCTTAAATTGTCAGTCGAACCAACATACGGACGATCACAATGAATTTACATGAATATCAAGGCAAACAGCTTTTTGCTGAATATGGTTTGCCAGTATCTAAAGGCATAGCTGCAGAAACTCCTGCAGAAGCGGCAGCAGCTGCAGACATTATTGGTGGTGATAAGTGGGTTGTTAAAGCTCAGGTTCACGCTGGTGGTCGCGGTAAAGCGGGCGGCGTTAAATTGGTTTCTAGCAAAGCAGAAATCGAAGAGTTCGCTAAAAAGTGGTTAGGTAATAACTTAATTACTTATCAAACAGATGAAAATGGTCAGCCAGTTAGCCGTATTTTGGTTGAAAGCTGCACCGATATCGCTGACGAATTGTACTTGGGTGCAGTTGTAGACCGTTCTACTCGTCGCGTAATTTTTATGGCGTCTACTGAAGGCGGCGTAGAGATTGAAAAAGTTGCTGAAGAAACTCCAGAAAAAATCTTAAAAGCGATTATCGATCCTTTGACTGGCGCACAGCCATATCAAGCTCGCGAATTAGGTTTTAAATTGGGCTTAAACCCAGTTCAAATCAAGCAATTCACCCAAATCTTTTTAGGTTTGGCGAAAATGTTTGTTGATAAAGACTTGGCTCTTTTAGAAATCAACCCATTGGTTATTACTGATGAAGGTAACTTGCACTGCCTAGACGCTAAAGTAGCTATCGACGGCAACGCAATGTACCGTCAGCCTGCGCTTAAAGAAATGCACGATCCTTCACAAGAAGACGAGCGTGAAGCGCATGCAGCTAAATGGGAACTTAACTACGTAGCACTAGATGGCAACATCGGCTGTATGGTTAACGGTGCTGGTTTGGCAATGGGTACTATGGATATCGTGAAATTACACGGTGGCCAACCTGCAAACTTCCTAGACGTAGGCGGCGGCGCAACTAAAGAGCGCGTTGTTGAAGCATTCAAAATTATTCTTTCTGACGACAACGTAAAAGCTGTTTTAATTAACATCTTTGGCGGTATTGTTCGTTGTGACCTGATTGCAGAAGGTGTAATCGGCGCAGTGGAAGAGGTTGGTGTTAAGGTTCCTGTTGTTGTTCGTTTAGAAGGTAACAACGCAGAATTGGGTGCAAAAGTGTTGGCAGATAGTGGCCTAAACATTATTGCTGCAGAAAGCTTAACTGATGCTGCAGTACAAGTTGTTAAAGCTGCGGAGGGCAAATAATGAGCGTTTTAATTAACAAAGATACTAAAGTCCTCTGTCAGGGTTTTACCGGTTCACAAGGTACTTTCCACTCTCAGCAAGCTATTGAATACGGCACGCAAATGGTTGGTGGTGTGACTCCTGGTAAAGGTGGTCAAACTCACCTAGGTTTGCCAGTGTTCAACACTATGGCTGAAGCTGTAGAAGCTACCGGTGCTGATGCATCTGTAATCTATGTACCAGCTCCTTTCTGTAAAGACTCTATCTTAGAAGCTGCTCACAGTGGCGTTAAGTTGGTAGTTTGTATTACTGAAGGCATTCCTACTTTAGATATGCTTGAAGCTAAAGTTAAATGTGACGAGTTAGGCGTACGTTTAATTGGTCCTAACTGTCCAGGTGTGATCACTCCTGGTGAATGTAAAATAGGCATCATGCCTGGTCACATTCACTTGCCAGGTAAAGTAGGTATCGTATCGCGTTCTGGTACTTTGACTTACGAAGCTGTTAAACAAACTACCGATTTCGGTTTTGGTCAGTCTACCTGTGTTGGTATTGGTGGTGACCCAATTCCTGGTTCTAACTTTATCGACATTTTAGAAATGTTCGAAAAAGACGAGAAAACCGAAGCGATTGTTATGATTGGTGAAATTGGTGGTACTGCAGAAGAAGAAGCTGCTGCATACATCAAAGCTAACGTAACTAAGCCTGTTGTATCTTACATTGCTGGTGTAACTGCTCCTGCTGGTAAGCGTATGGGTCACGCTGGTGCGATTATTTCTGGTGGTAAAGGTACTGCCGACGAGAAATTCGCTGCATTAGAAGACGCAGGTGTTAAAACCGTTCGCAGCTTGGCTGAAATCGGTAATGCGCTTAAAGAAATTACTGGCTGGTAAGCCAAGTTTCAATAAAGCGTAAAAAGGGCTCTTCGGAGCCCTTTTTTGTACCTAGTATGCATATTGGGGTGCCGATAATATTTACATGGTTCCCAGTGGAGATTGAGCGGTGCTTGCTAAGTTATTGAATATTAAGGCTATATTTTAATGGCTTAGAAATTGCTTGAATACCGTCTCTGAATTATTTTGATTTTTTAAGGGTAAAATCGTGGTTAAGTTGTTTGATTCTCTTTGCGTGGCGTTTTGTTTACTGATTGTTTCTGCTTCCGCCAATGCAGTTTTAATGGACGATGTTGGCGTAGAGGATAGGCTGATAGCGAGTTTCGATAGCCCTAACAGCGGTGACGCGACAATTAGTGCTTGGGTTGCTTCGCAGCTAGGGGTTGATTCAGTCGATTTAACGTTTAAAGACGATTCGCCTAGTGAAAGCGGTTGGTTGCAAATCGATGATGCATCTGAGTTACATGCTTATGATTTGGCGACTATTGCCGGCTATGAGGCATCTGACTTTTTTATAATTAAGCTTGGTGTCGGGCGCAGTGATGCTGATGATACTTATTTGTTCGAAAATTTAGGTAGCTTGGATTGGGCTGCAGTAAATTTTACCGACATGCTTGTCGGGCAAAATTTGCGATTTAATTTTGGTCGCATTAGCCATGTTACAGGTTTTGAGTCAGCGAATGTGCCAGAGCCGGGAACGTTGTTTTTGTTAATGGTAGGTGTTGCTGGCTTGGTAGCAAGTCGTGTGTTACGTCTTAAATAGACCCAAGCCCTACTTAATCCTCAAAAAGCCTCTTCTAGAGGCTTTTTTTGTGTTTGCGGTTTTGGGGGGGGAGAGGAAAGATTAAATCTGTGTGGCTGACCATAGTGGCGTAATAAATTGTTTGCTACGCTACTGGTCGTTTTTAACATTCAATAGGGGGTATTATGAAAGGCGCAAAAATCATTGTTGTTGGGTCAGTTGTGGCGTTATGCGCTTGCTCCTGGGTAAAGCCTATAAGTGGGGCGGAGCAGGTTTCTTTAATTAAGCCAGGAATAGCGCAGGCCTGTAAAGAGCTGGGTAGTGCATCTGCGCAGGTCAAAGACCGTGTGGGTATTTTTGGCCGCAATGAGAAAAAAATCGCCGATGAGCTAGTGGCGTTGGCTAAAAACGAAGCCGTTCGTATGGGGGGCGATGCAGTGGTTGCCCAAGGCACGCCGAAAGATGGCTTTCAGAAGTTTAGTGTTTACCTCTGCGAGAAGTAATTTATAGCCGTTTTAGGGCTGAGCAAGGCTCTTGGCCCCGTAAAGTGTTCCATATTTAAAAGGCGCTTTAGGGGGCTTTTATTGCGCTGTATCTGCGTGCTATCCCGTCAGGTGACCCAAATCCTTCCCTTTCCTCCAAGAAAGTTCAGCATTCAGTTTTGTGTTCACTCTTGCAAAAAACCAGCTCTTTCTTCGTAAAAAGCCGTCTACTGACCATATTCGTATGGTGTGCCTCAGTTAGGGTAAGTGAAATAAGCCGCCCTTACTTTTCTTCGTTTCTTTTCTGGGCTTGAAATCTCTTAGCCCGCCCCAAACTTTGTGTTCAATAGTTTAAAACGGGGTAAACCCCTAAACCGCATATAACTGTCGTAGTAATGATAGGAGATTAATATATGACCGCTGAAGCGACTGTAGAAACGCGTGGATTCGAGACAGAGGCTAAGCAGCTTCTGCATTTGATGATCCACTCTTTGTACTCCAACAAAGAGATATTCCTCCGTGAGCTTGTATCTAACGCGTCCGATGCCGCCGATAAGCTCCGTTTTGAGGCGCTTAAGCAGCCAGAACTACTTGAGCAAGATTCTGAGCTAAAGATTACTATCGACTTTGATAAAGAAGCCAAAACCTTGTCAATTACTGACAATGGCATAGGCATGAATCGCGATGAGGTAATTGCCAATTTGGGTACCATTGCGCGTTCGGGTACGGCTCAGTTTATGGCCAACTTATCTGGCGATCAAAAGAAAGATTCGCAGCTTATTGGTCAGTTTGGGGTAGGTTTTTATTCTGCCTTTATCGTGGCAGACAAAGTAGAGGTGCTCACCCGCAGAGCCGGCAGCGAGCCGAGTGAGGGCGTACGTTGGGTAAGTGAGGGCGAAGCAGAATACTCTATTGAAAATATTGAGAAGGCTGCACGCGGCACAACGATTATTCTTCACCTTAAGAAAGACCAAGAAGAATTTGCTGATGGTTGGCGCTTGCGTTCAATTATTAAGAAGTATTCTGATCATATTTCGCTACCTGTTGAAATGCCAAAAGAGGCTGCTCCTGGCGAAGATAAAGAAGAAAAAGCGGAGGTTGAATACGAAGTTATAAACACCGCTAAGGCGTTGTGGGCGCGCAGCCGCAGCGATGTTACTGACGAAGAGTACAAAGAGTTCTACAAGCACGTAAGTCACGATTATACCGACCCCCTAAGCTGGTCTCACAACCGTGTAGAAGGTAAGTTGGATTACACCAGTCTTATCTATATTCCTTCCAAAGCGCCGTTTGATATGTACAACCGTGAGAAGCCGCGTGGTGTTAAATTGTACGTACAACGCACTTTTATTATGGATGATGCCGAGCAGTTTTTACCGCTTTACTTGCGCTTTATTAAAGGTGTGGTTGACTCGAATGACTTGTCGTTAAACGTATCTCGCGAAATTTTGCAGCAAGATCCAAACATCGACAGTATGCGTTCAGCGTTAACCAAGCGCGTATTGGATATGCTAGAAAAAATGGCCAAAAAAGAGCCAGAAAAATACGCAACCTTCTGGAAAGAATTTGGTGAGGTATTAAAAGAAGGCCCAGCCGAAGATTTTGCCAACAAAGAAAAAATCGCTAAATTGCTGCGCTTTGCTACCACGCATAAAAATACCAACGAGCAAGATCAGTCGCTTGATGCATATATTGAGCGCATGAAAGAAGGCCAAGATAAGATTTATTACGTGGTTGCTGAAAACTTCAATACGGCAAAAAATAGTCCGCATTTAGAAGTGTTCCGTAAAAAAGGTATCGAGGTATTGCTTCTTTCTAATCGTATCGACGATTGGTTGATGGGCCACCTAATGGAATATGATGGCAAGCAATTCCAAGACGTAGGTAAAGGCTCTTTGGATCTAGGTAAACTAGATTCAGAAGAAGATAAAAAAGAGCAAGAAAAAGTAGAAGAGGCCATGGCGCCCTTTGTTGAGCGCATGAAGGCCGCTTTGGCAGAGCAGGTTGAAGAGGTGCGCATTACTCACCGTTTAACAGAATCTCCCGCTTGCTTGGTGGTAGGTGAGCACGATATGGGCGCGCAAATGCGTCGATTATTGGAAGCGGCTGGTCAAGCAGTGCCAGAAAGTAAGCCTATTATTGAAATTAACCCTACGCATCCATTGGTGCAAAAGTTGGATCAAGAGCAAGATGAGGATCGCTTTAAAGACTTGTCACACATCTTGTTCGATCAGGCGAGCTTAGCGGAAGGAGGTTCACTTAAAGACCCTGCAGCTTATGTGTCGCGGTTAAATAAGTTGTTGTTAGAGCTAAGTAACTAATAATTTAGCTCATCATTAACTTGTAACCTATTCGTTAGACTATAGTCTTAAAGCGCAAGAACCCCTGACTAGCTATCTATTCAGGGGTTTTCTGTACTTTGAGCCAAGCATATTGCAGAAGTTGGTAATGATGTTGTTAATTAATTTTTGGTGGTTGCTTTGTGTTGCAGCTACTTGTAGAGTTTTTCTCACTCACAGAAAATCAGGCATACAATAATATGAGTAGTAAATACACAGTAACAGTATTGGGTGGCGGCAGTTTTGGTACAGCAGTAGCCAACATAATTGCTACTAACGGGCATGTTTCACGCCTATGGATGCGCGATGCTGCGCGGGCAGAGCGATGCCAGGCGTCTAGAGAAAACACTGAATACCTGCCTGGTTATCCCCTGCACGATAACCTTGTGGCAACTACCGATTTGATAGGCTCCGTAAGTACGAGCGATATTGTTGTTATCTCTGTGCCTAGTCAGTCTTTTCGCGAAGTAGCCAAACTCGCTGCGCCGCATTTACGTAAAGATACTATTGTTATTAGTACCACCAAGGGTATCGACGCCGACGGTTTCTTTTTAATGAGCCAGATACTCGAGCAAGAGTTGACCGATGTACGCATAGGTGTACTTAGTGGGCCGAACTTTGCGAAAGAAATTGTGCAGAATCAATACACTGGTAGTGTTGTGGCCAGTGAGCATGACGAGGTATTAAAGTGCGTTCAGCAAGTTTTCTCGTCTAATACCTTTCGTATTTACAGCAACCCAGATAGATACGGGGTGGAATTAGGCGGCGCACTTAAGAATATTTACGCCATGGTGACTGGTATGGCTGCAGCATTGGGCTGTGGTCACAATACGATGGCAATGCTGCTTACCCGCAGTTTGGCGGAAATGGGGCGATTTGCACGTGAGTTAGGTGCAGATTCCATGACGTTTTTAGGTTTGGCTGGTATGGGGGATTTAGTTTTAACCTGTACGTCAGATCTCAGCCGTAACTACCGCGTTGGCTTTGCAGTTGGCCGAGGTAAATCGCTTGAGCAAGCCGTTCAAGAAATTGGTCAAGTAGCCGAAGGTGTGAATACCTTGCGCATAGTTAAGAAAAAAGCAGAAGAATTGAATGTGTATATGCCGTTAGTCGACGGCTTACATGCGGTGTTGTTTGATAAGCAAGACTTGCAGCAGGTTATTCAGGGCCTTATGACCGGTGAAATGAGTAGTGATGTGGATTTACAAGGAGGCTTGTAGTGGATCAACAGCTTAAATCAAACCTAACGTCTTCACGCCATTGGTTAAGATTGGTGTACATGGTGTTATTTGCGTTCGCGTTGCAGGTTGCGTCTCTAGTTATGTGGGCGCTAGTGGTCATCCAGTTTTTGTTTGCGCTCATAACGGGTAGCGATAACGTGAGCTTACGTTCATTTGGCTCTAGCTTATCGGCGTTTATTTATCATGCGTTGCAATTTTTAACTTATAACAGCGAAGATAAACCCTACCCATTTGCAGATTGGCCCGAGCCAAAGAAAATGGACGCTGCCGTACACGTATACAGTGCTACAGAAGAAGTTTCTAAAGAAGATGTATCTACTAAGCTAAAACCTAACGAATAGGGTGCCTATGGAACTGTTTGTGCTGCGGCATGGTCATGCAGAAGCCGAAGCTTCGAGCGATAGTTTACGTCCTTTGTCTGCTACTGGGGCAAAAGAAGTAGCAGAAATTTACAGCAAGTGTAGTGACAGTCTCGCTAGTGTAGAGTTAATTTTAGTAAGCCCCTATGTGCGTGCTCAGCAAACGTTGAGTACGCTTACCGCTCTTTCTCCCCACCTTCAAAATGTTCCCCAGCAAACAACTACGCTGCTTGTACCTGGGGCAAGTTCTATGGCGGTTATCGATTATTTATATACTCAGGCGACGGAATGCTCTGTAGGGTCTATTTTGTTAGTAAGCCACCAACCTTTAGTCGGCACATTAGTAGACAGCTTGTGTAATTTAGATCCAGGCTGTTATCGCATGGGAACTGCTGCAATGGCGTCTATTGACGCAGATGTAGTGGCTGCCGGTTGTGCTGAGTTAAGGTGGTTGCGCCACCCGTAAAATAGTTGCCCAAGGAATGCGTTATGAGTAATACAGCAGTGGATACACGTTTGAATTTTGATAGAAGTGAATGCCAATTTAATATTGCAGGTAGAGTAATTCGCGGCAAACGCTGGGGTTCTGAAGCGGGGCGGCCGGTATTAGCGCTGCACGGTTGGATGGATAATGCCGGGAGTTTTAATTACCTTGCGCCTGCTCTAATAGAGCAGTTGGGAATGGATTTAAATTTTGTGGCTTTAGATATGGCGGGGCATGGCCAGAGCGATCACAAAATAGGGTTGGGTGCATATAACATCTGGCAAGATCTAAGCGACCTGTTAGCGGTGGTGAATGAGCTAGGCTGGAAGGAGTTCTACATAATAGGCCATTCACGTGGCGCGATGATTTCTACACTTTTTACGGCAACAAATCCAACCCGCGTTACTCGATTGGTTGCGCTAGAGAGTATTATCCCTGAGCCTTTTTTAGATAGCGAAGCGCCAAAGCAAATGGCTAAATCTATTCGCGATCAAGTAAAGCTTATGGCTAAGCCCATTAACTATTATGCAAATTTAGATCGTGCTATAAAAGCGCGTGAAAAAGGTCGCTATAAGTTGAGCAGGGCAGATGCCGAAGCGCTAGCTGAGCGTGGTGTTGCTAAGAATGAAAAGGGGTATTATTGGTGTTTAGACCCAAAGCTATTAGCAGCCTCTGAATTAAAGCTTACAATGGCGCAAATAAATGCGTTTTTTGATGAAGTGCCCTACACCGTAAAATTAGTGGCGGGCGAAGAAGGGTTGGTGTTAACTCATGCAGGTTTGCAGCATTGGTTAAGAACGCGAAATAATATCTGTTGCGATATTATTCCGGGTGGGCACCATATGCATATGTCCGAACAGGCCGAAGCGGTCGCTGAAGTGATACAAAAGTATTTTGATGAATAAAATTATCGTTTTAATTGTTTTACTCGTTCCATCAATCGTATTAGCTCGCCCATTGTCGGATGTGTATGCCGATGGCAAAGTTGTGTTCGAATCTGTCGAAAAAGATTCGAATTACCAGCTTGCTTTGGGCGTGCTAAAAAAAGTAAATGCCGAATGGATAACCGAAAAAGAGCGCACGGTATTTGGTACGGTTTTTCGCACTACTACCGAATTAGAGCCGCACTCGAGTGAAGCCGTGGCGCTTAAACGTTTGGAGGAAAATGCTAAGCTGCAAAACGGGCATTTAATCTTTGCCTGCGATGGTTTGGATTGCGGCAGCAGTAACGCTTGGGCAAACACGCGCTTTGAAATAAAACAGCTTTACGGTATGGATCAAAGCCAGTCTTATCGGGTGTGGGAGTTCGCCTCTGATGAGGGCCATTATATTGGTGTTGGGTATACCGTTAGACGCGGAAATAAGCGCGTCTACGCTCAGGTGGATGTAATTGCTGTAAGTAATAATGTCGATTATGTGCCCATGGTGTCATCAGCCAAAGCCATTCTTACTAGCTTGGATCAACAAGGCTATTTTGTTTTTCGCGGCTATCGCTTGGAAGGGGGTGCGCTTACACTGGATGCTCAGCACATAGAGCCGATAGTGAAAGCCATGCGCTCTAAACCTTTACTTAAATTGAAGGTGGTGGGGCACGATTATCTTGCTGGTGAAGAGGCTGAGCGCGAGGCGAGATCCATAAACTATGCGCAACAATTAATAGATGCTTTAATCGCCGCAGGGGCTAAAAGTGATCGGCTTACAGCACACGGTGTTGGTGGCTTGGCACCGCAGGGTATGGAAGGCAAGGTGCGTATTGTTTTGATTGCCCAGTAAACTGGTGAATAGGGGACTTTTAGGTTAAATGGATAGGCGGGCTTCAAGTTAGAAATGTTCCCGCCTTCCTTGGCAGTTGTATCATCTGCCTGAGTGTTTAAGCGTAAGCGATTTATTCCGGCGCTTTTATTTCACTATTTTAGTAACGATAAAAATTCGCTGCGAGTACTTAAGTTACTGCGGAAGCAGCCCATCATGGAGGATGTACGCATCGATGAATTCTGTTTTTCTACACCGCGCATCATCATGCATAGGTGTTTCGCTTCAATAATCACCCCCACGCCCGCGGCTCCGGTCACACTTTGAATGGTTTCGGCAATTTGCTTAGTAAGCTGTTCTTGTATTTGTAGGCGGCGCGAGTACATATCTACAATGCGCGCAATTTTCGATAAACCAAGTACTTTACCCGTTGGAATGTAGCCTACATGGGCTTTGCCAATAAAGGGCAGCATGTGGTGCTCACACATAGAAAACAATTCAATATCCTTCACAATCACCATGTCGTTAGAGTCGGAAGGGAAAAGAGCGTCGTTAACAACTTCGTCTAAAGTTTGTTTGTAGCCGCTGGTAAGAAACTCCATTGCGGTTGCTGCGCGTTGAGGGGTGTCGAGTAAGCCGGGGCGAGTTAAATCTTCGCCAACGGATTCGATAATTTTTGCAAAATATTCTTTCATAATGATCTACCAGCTTGTAACAAGGCTGTTCGAGCCTTCAAATTCGTCGAAAATGCATACTTTAGTGCACATTCGTATGTTTATTATACGCTAGCGCGCAAATATTGGTTTGCTTCAAGTGGGCGCTTGGGCAAAAAGGCGCTAGAATAGCCGCCTTTTGACCATTTGCAAAATCTAGAAGCCAAAATATGAAGCGAAAGCCACAGAAAGAACTAAAAACAGTAAGAGATTGGATACGCTGGTCCGCCACGTGTTTTGCTCGTGGGGATCTCTTTTTTGGCCACGGAACCAATAATGCTTGGGATGAAGCTGTCGCATTAGTGATGTGGGTAGTGCAACAACCTTTCGACCGTTTAGAGTGGGTACTAGATGCCAAGCTGGTTGAGGCTGAAAAGCAACAGCTTGCCCAGCTAATCGACAAGCGCGTGCAGCAGCATATTCCATTGCCTTACCTCACTGGAGAGGCGTGGTTCGCTGGTTTAAAGTTTCATGTAACACCAGATGTACTTATCCCGCGTTCGCCCATTGCAGAGTTAATAGAACGCGAATTCCAGCCAATGCTGCAGCAGTACCCAGCTAAAATATTGGATCTATGCACTGGTAGCGGCTGCATTGGTATTGCCTGTGCCTATGCCTTTGAAGAGGCTATGGTAGATATATCTGATATATCCACAGCAGCATTGGATGTAGCACAGCTTAACATCGCCAATCACACCCTGCAGGATAGGGTAAGTACGGTTGAGTCCGATGTGTTTGACGGTATTACGGGCCAGTACGATCTGATTGTGTCTAACCCACCGTATGTAGATGCACAGGATATGGCTTCTATTCCTGCTGAGTATCAAGTAGAACCGCGTATGGCCTTGGAGTCGGGGGATGATGGCTTGGATATTACTCGCCGTATCTTGGCAAAGGCCGCCCAGCACTTAACTGAAGATGGCTTGCTTGTAGTGGAAGTTGGTAACAGCTGGGAGGCATTAGAGGTGAGCATGCCACATGTGCCATTCTATTGGCCAGAATTTGAAAACGGTGGGCATGGCATATTTATGCTTACCAAGCAGCAGCTGCTCGAAATAAATAAAGCTGCCTAAGTTATTTATACAAGTTTTAAACCCACGGCGGTACGCCGGGAGAATTAAAAGTTATGTCTGGAAACACCTTTGGTAAATTATTCACCGTAACCACATTTGGCGAAAGCCACGGTTTGGCGCTAGGCGCCATAATTGATGGTTGCCCACCGGGAATTGAATTGTCTGAAGAAGATTTACAGTTAGATTTGGATCGACGCAAACCGGGTACCTCGCGCTATACAACACAGCGTAAAGAGGCCGATCAGGTAAAGATTTTATCTGGTGTATTCGAGGGCAAAACAACGGGTACGCCAATAGGCTTGCTAATCGAAAACACGGATCAGCGCTCGAAAGACTACGGCAAAATTAAAGACCAATTTCGCCCAGCTCATGCCGATTACACTTATATGCAAAAGTACGGCATTAGGGATTACAGAGGCGGCGGTCGATCATCAGCTCGCGAAACCGCAATGCGGGTTGCAGCGGGTGCCGTTGCCAAAAAGGTACTTGCCAACCTGTGGGGTATAAAAATTCGCGGGTATTTGTCGCAACTGGGGCCAATTAAAGCTGAGTTGTTAGATTGGAACGAAGTTGAGCAAAACCCGTTTTTCTGCCCCGATAAGTCGAAAGTTCCCGAAATGGAGGCTTATATGCAGGCGCTAAATAAAGAGGGTAACTCGGTTGGTGCCAAAATTACCGTCGTTGCCGAAAACATGATTCCTGGTTTGGGAGAGCCTGTTTTCGATCGTATTGATGCAGATTTGGCCCACGCGCTAATGGGTATTAACGCGGTTAAAGGTGTTGAAATAGGTGCAGGCTTTGCTTGTGTTGCTCAAAAAGGCACAGAGCATCGCGACGAAATAACCCCAGAAGGGTTTAAGTCGAATCAAGCCGGTGGGGTGCTTGGCGGTATTTCTACCGGGCAGGATTTAATTGCGTCTTTAGCGCTTAAGCCTACCTCTAGCTTACGGATTCCTGGCCAAAGTGTCGATATAGAAGGTAACCCTGTTGAGGTAATTACTACTGGCCGCCACGACCCGTGTGTGGGTATTCGAGCAACGCCAATAGCTGAAGCAATGATGGCGTTAGTCATTCTCGATCACGCCCTTCGCAACCGAGGTCAAAACGGTCACGTTCAATCGGGTGTGCCTATTATTCCTGGGAGCATTCCCGGCCAAATAGGTAGCTAGTCAAACCTTTCCTTGCGGTGCCAACAGGCACCGTTTTCTCTTTTGGGTTCCCCTATGCATTCGCTGCCGTATTGGCGCTTAGCTTTTTTCTACTTCGTTTACTTCGCAGTTATTGGCGGTTTGTCTCCCTATTGGGGGCTGTATTTAGAGCACATTGGTTTAACACCTAAGTTAATTGGCGTGGTTATGGCCATTCCCATGCTAACGCGCATTGTGGCCCCAAATATATGGGGTTGGGTTGCCAGTCGAACCGGTAGGCCCTTGCAGGTAATGTTATTTGGCTGCGTGGGGGCTGCGCTCTGCTTTATAGGGGTAATTTGGCGAAAAGATGTCGCGGGGCTAATCGCTTTTACGCTGGCATTTAGCTTTTTTTGGAATGCTATTCTCGCTCAGTTTGAAGTGCTTACACTTGGGTATTTGAAAGATACACCGGAAAAATACGGCCAAATACGCTCGTGGGGCTCTATTGGGTTTGTATTGGTTGTAGCTGGCCTTGGTGTGGTTTTTGATTACCTGCCTATCTATTTACTGCCTTGGTGTATTTTCTTTTTCCTAATCGCTATTTTGATAGCTGCTTTTTCATTGCCAAATGACTCGGCCGCAAGGGGCTCGCAAACCAAAACATCATTTGTGGCGGCTTTAAAACAGCGCAAGGTGGTGTACTTTTTAATTACAGTTTTTCTTATTCAATTTAGTCTTGGTATTTTTCATGCGTTCTATAGCTTGTATTTGGATTATTACGGCTATAGCAAAACAGCCATTGGCTCGTTGTGGGCATTGGGCGCAATAGCAGAAATAGTGTTGTTTATGTCTATGCCTGCATTGTTACGTCGGTTTAGTATTAATTGGCTACTTGGTTTGGCCATTGTCACCACAGCGTTGCGCTGGTTTTTGTTGGGTGCTTATCCTCAGTTGCTATGGGTGGTTATCATCGCTCAGCTATTTCACGCTTTTACATTTGGTTTAACCCATGCGGTGGCAATCGAATTTGTACGCAGGCACTTCCCAGGTTCTGCGCAGTCACAGGGCCAGTCTTTTTACAGTGCAATTGGGTTTGGCGCATCTAACGCGTTAGGCAGTTTGGCTGGCGGTGTAATTTGGGATGTGAGTGTAGGCTTGCTGTTTAATGCTGCGTTGCTCATTGTTATGTTTGCCGGCGCGGTACATGTTTATCAAATGCGTAGCTCTGCAAGCTAATTAAGTGGCTTCTACCTCTTGCATTAACGGGCCTTCCTTGCCAAATTCAGGCCTTATAGGTAACCTCTACCGTTGTTCCCAGTCTTTACTATACTGAATGTATGCGCTGCAGGTATGCTTGCTCGAAACATACAGAGCATACATATGGTTAAAAAGGCTGTGTACCCTTTAAAACTATAAGACGCTATTGTGAGGTGTCATTAATGTCATTGCTGCGAAAAATAAAAAGCTTACTAAAGTTGAATGCTCTAGGGTTGTCTCTTGGTTTTATTACGATTAACGTCTTCGCCCAAGATGACTGCCCAGCAGTTAACTGTGATTGTGCGAGTTTGCCTGGCGAAGTTTGGCAACAAAGTTGTGCGCGACACGAAACCGCCATAAAAAAAGCATGTGCCGACAATAAAGGTGTGGCTACAGATTTCTGCGCGATTCACGGTCTAAACGCTACGCCGTTGCCATTGCTTACAGATTTAACCGGTGTAGAAGTTGTGTCTGAAGCTGAAATATCGTCGCTTAATAACAAAGTTGCGGCTATGTACTGGTCTTTGCATGCAGACTTGGATTTGGCGGGTGAAGCAATTAAGGCGAAAAAATACGGTCGTGGCCAAGAAGTATTAAAGTTGATGGACGACAATATAGAAAACCTTTTTAGGGTGCAGCGTCAGGTAACAACGTCCTTTATTGCTTATGAGGAAGAGGGCGATGCCGAGAATGCCTGGGAAGACTACTCCGAAGATTCCCTAAAAATGGCGAGGGATATTGATAAGTTTGGTACCAAGTTATTAAAGCAGTACGATGAGGCGCAAGAAGATAAGCCAAAACGTGCCTACGGTATTCTCGCAGTAAAAGCGTTAAGAATGGCCGGTAAGGCCTATGAGCACGCAGCCTATGCGTACGTTCAAGATCGCCAGCACGATGACGCAGCTAAGATTTGGAAGCGAGCTTCAGAAATCTCTAAAATTATTCTAGATCACAAAATAGCAACTAACGCCGAGCAAGCGCACATAGATTATTACCGTTACCAAACCGCAACTCGCTTGCATCGTGCAAGTTTGCATCAGTGGTTAGATGGTGAAGAAAAGGACGCAAAAAAAGAGTTGGAGGAATCTAAAGCGTTTATGGATGACCCAACTTTAGTGGATGATATGCTGGTAGAAGAGCCCGAGCCGGAAGAGCCAGAAGAAAAGTCCCGCGGTTTTAAGTTGTTTAAATAACCTAAAAACAAAAACGCCGCACATCTATGCGGCGTTTTTGTTTGTGAGCAAGGTTTGTTTAAAAGTGCAGGGTGAGTGCTGCGTAAATGCCATCCACAGAAACATCAGCAGTTAGTTCTTCATCATCATCTACCGTCACATTCAACTTTCTGTAACCTACATCTATCCCCATATCTAAGCCTAGCGTGCCGGCAGAGTAACCTACGTATACATCGATATCCGAAAAGGTGTTTTCTTCGTAGCCAATGTAGTTAATAGCACCACCAGCATGAAAGCCCGTAAGTGGGAGGTCAAATTGAGCGCGGGCGTAAAGCATCGGTACTATTACGTCTAAATCTACTGTCTCTGTGCGCTGCTCTTCTACATCATCTTGTATTACCGTGCCTTCTACTTTGGCATAGCCGTCTAGTTGGCGTGCGGTTATACCTAAATCCATGGTCACCCAATTATCAAGCAGTTCGTAATACAGTGTGAAATCGGTATGGGTTAGATCGATTTCGGTTGCGGTATCAGCATCGGCTTGGAAGGTGTATTCATCTAGGGTGAATTCGCGTGAGACTATTGCTTGGCCGTCTACTTGCAGCCCAGTATGTGCAATTCTAATGTTGGGTACGAGTGGAATAGGGTGCTCGAGGGCAGCGTAGAAGAATGTATTTTGGTTGCTATCAATACCCAGTTCCTTTGATGTGATTGGGTCTTCATCGGACCCCACGGTGCCTTCCATGCTTGTGTTCCAAATCCCTGCGCCAGCGTATAGCCCGAGTATTGTATCTGCAGAGGCTAAGTGGGGGACCGCAATTAAAGCTGCTGCTAGTGCGATTTTTTTCATGATTACACCTTTCTTTGGTAGTTTTTAATTACTGCTAATGTGTATAGCAAATTATTAATACAAAAACGTTTAGTTGATCTGCTTTATTTGAGAGTTGGCGCTTAAAACTTCAAAAAAGGCGCGCGCGGCATTGCCGAGAGTGCGCTTTTTATGAATGACCACGCCTAGCTGTCTTTCTAGCTGGATGTTTTTAATCGGTAAAATTTTTAAACTACTGTCCACCATCGTTTTAGGTAATACGCTCCAGCCTAAACCTACTGTGACCATCATTTTAATAGTTTCTAGGTAATTGGTTGCCATGTTTAAATTTAACGCTAAGCCTTGGGTGTCGAAAAAGTGTTTTACTAGGCGGCCGGTGTAAGTATTTAAATCTGGCAGAATGGCTGGTGTTCGGCTTAGCTCTTCTAGCGAAATGTTTTTAGAGGTGGCCAGTGGGTGATTGGCGCCAACAATAAAGCACAATGGGTCGGGCCACAACACTGATGCTTCTAGGTTTTCTTCTAGTGTGGGGGCTAGTGTAACTACAGCCAAGTCGCAATCGCCGCGCAGAACCTTTTCGTGTGCCTGCTCAGAGTCTAGGAAGTCAAATTGTAAGTTAACTTGTTTATGGTTAGCCGCAAACTCGCGCAAAATGGGGGGAAGGTGGTGCAAGCCAATATGATGACTGGTAGCTACTCGCAGGGTGCCCACAATTTCGCCAGAAAACTCACGAATAGTGCGCTGGGCTTCGTGCATGCTATTCAAAATCGCCTGCGCTCGCGGTAACAGTGCCTGGCCGGCCTCTGTTAGGGCTACATCTCGCCCAAGCCTGTCGAACAATATATGGTTTAGCTCTTGCTCAAGTGCGGCTATACGCTTGCTAACGGCTGGCTGAGTAATAAACAGGTGTTGGGCTGCCACCGAAAACGAGTGGTGTTCCGCGACTGCTAAAAAAGCTTTTAATCCGTCTGTATCCATGCTGGTAATCATAGCTATTCATTTTGGGAATGCAACTAATGAAAATAATGAATTTGAGTTATTGTTGTTGGCTGCTTAAAATAGCTGCAATTATCAATAGATCGACTAAAGGTTCGATTTATAGATTAACCAATAGTTAAGCAATTTGAGGAAAGGCAATGGGCGGTAAAACCCTATACGACAAGCTTTGGGATGACCATCTAGTTCAGCAGCGCGATGACGGCTCCGCGTTACTGTACATAGATAGGCACATTGTTCACGAAGTAACTTCTCCGCAGGCTTTTGAAGGGTTGCGGTTAGCAAAGCGCAAGCCGTGGCGTGTAGATTCTGTGGTTGCCACGCCAGATCATAACGTACCTACAACGCAAAAAGAGCGCGCTTCTGGGGTAGAGGGTATCGAAGACCCTACCTCCCGTATTCAGGTGCAAACGTTAGATTCCAACTGCGATGAGCTTGGCATTCTAGAGTTTAAAATTAATGATGCACGCCAAGGTATTGTGCACGTGGTTGGCCCTGAAACCGGCGCATGCCTGCCTGGAATGACCATTGTATGTGGTGACTCCCATACCTCTACCAACGGCGCCCTAGGTGCGTTAGCAATGGGTATTGGTACCAGTGAAGTGGAGCACGTACTTGCTACCCAGTGTTTAGTTGCTAAAAAAATGAAAAGCATGCTGGTTAAGGTGGATGGCAAGCTTGGTGCAGGTGTTACACCGAAAGACGTTGTGTTGGCCATTATTGGCAAAATAGGCACTGCTGGTGGTACAGGTTATGCCATCGAGTTTGGCGGTGAAGTTATGCGATCTATGTCGATGGAAGGTCGTTTAACTGTGTGTAACATGGCTATTGAGGCTGGTGCTCGCGCCGGTATGGTCGCTGTAGACGATATCACTATCGATTATGTAAAAGGCCGCTCATTTGCACCCAAGGGTGAACATTGGGAGCAAGCTGTTGCAGCATGGCGCGATCTAAAAAGCGATGACGACGCGGTGTTTGATGCGGTTGTTGAGCTTCGTGGGGAAGAGATTCTGCCGCAAGTTAGTTGGGGTACATCACCAGAGATGGTGTTGCCCGTTGATGCGTCTATTCCAGACCCTGAGCTAGAAACCGATGCAGTTAAGCAAAACGGCATGCGTCGCGCGTTGCAATACATGGGGCTTAAAGCAGGGCAGGCGATAAAAGATATATATGTCGATCGTGTTTTTATTGGTTCGTGTACTAACTCACGCATAGAAGATATACGTGCCGCTGCTGAAGTGGTGAAAGGGCGTACTAAAGCTGCCAGCGTAAAAGAAGCTATTGTGGTGCCCGGCTCTGGAGCAGTTAAGGCGCAAGCCGAAGCAGAAGGCTTAGATAAAATCTTTGTTGAGGCTGGTTTAGAGTGGCGCGAGCCAGGTTGCTCTATGTGCTTAGCAATGAACGCAGATAAGTTGGGTGACGGAGAGCATTGCGCTTCCACCTCAAATCGCAACTTTGAGGGGCGCCAAGGTTACGGTGGTCGAACGCATTTGGTTAGCCCTGCGATGGCGGCAGCAGCTGCCATAGCTGGCCATTTTGTTGATGTTCGCGAGTTTTAGTCCGGAGAGAAAATTATGAGAAGTTTTACTACACTAAACGGGCTTGCGGCACCTATGGATAGGCCCAATGTGGATACCGATTTAATTATCCCTAAGCAGTTTCTTAAATCTATTCAGCGTACGGGCTTTGGAGCCAACTTGTTCGACGAGCTGCGCTATTTAGATAAAGGCGAACCTGGGCGAGACAATAGCAATCGCCCCATTAACCCAGATTTCCCTCTTAACTTTAAAAGGTACGAAGGGGCTTCTGTATTGCTTGCACGTGAGAACTTTGGCTGCGGTTCAAGCCGTGAGCACGCGCCTTGGGCGCTAGACGAGTATGGTTTTCACTGCATTATTGCACCTAGCTTCGCCGATATTTTTTTCAATAACTGCTTTAAGAATGGCATCTTACCCATTGTTTTAGATGAAGAAATTGTGGAATCTTTGTTTGTGGAAATGTATCAAACAGAAGGCTATCGTCTTGTTATCGATTTGCCAGCTCAAACGGTGACAACGCCTTCGGGTAATAGCTACTCATTCGAGGTGGACGAGTTCCGCAAGCACTGTTTGCTGAAAGGTTTAGATGATATTGGCCTTACGCTGCAGCACGCCGATAGCATTACCGCTTATGAAGCAGAGCGCGCAAAGCGTGCGCCTTGGTTGTTTGCTGCATCTGAATAATTACGGTTGGTATCCAACCTTTACAACGTTTAAACAGAATTGGAGACAGGGCATTGTCTAAAAAAATTGTATTGTTGCCGGGTGATGGCATTGGGCCAGAAATTGTTGCCGAAGCTAAAAAAGTGCTTGAAGCGGTTGATGCTAAATTCAAGCTTGGTTTGAAGTTTGAAGAAGATTTGATTGGTGGATGTGCAATAGATGTACACGGTGTGCCCCTGGCTCAATCCACGTTGGATCGCTGTAAAGCGGCTGACGCGGTACTTATGGGGTCTGTAGGCGGGCCTAAGTGGGACGCGCTAGATTCTAATATTCGTCCAGAAAAAGGCTTGCTAAAAATTCGCTATGAAATGGGTTTGTACGCTAACTTGCGTCCTGCCATTTTGTATCCGCAATTGGCCGATGCTTCATCACTTAAGCCAGAGATCGTATCAGGTTTGGATATTCTCATTGTGCGTGAGTTAACTGGCGGTATTTATTTTGGTGAGCCGCGCGGTATTCGCTTGTTGGATAACGGTGAGCGCCAAGGTTACAACACTTACGTATACGCCGAGCATGAAATTGAGCGTATAGGTCGTACTGCCTTCGAAATGGCGATGAAGCGCGATAAGAAAGTGTGTTCTGTCGATAAGGCGAACGTGCTAGAGGCAACTGTGCTTTGGCGCGAAGTTATACAGTCTATATCCAAAGACTACCCGGAAGTCGAATTGAGCCACATGTACGTAGATAATGCTGCAATGCAATTGGTGCGCGCACCTAAGCAGTTTGATGTGGTGGTAACTGGCAATATGTTCGGCGATATTTTGTCTGATACTGCCGCCATGTTGACTGGGTCGATTGGTATGCTGCCGTCTGCGTCCCTAAATCAAGATAGTAAAGGTTTATATGAGCCTGTGCACGGCTCGGCACCTGATATAGCTGGGCAGGGTGTTGCTAACCCGCTTGCGACAATTTTGTCAGCCGCCATGATGCTTCGCTACTCGCTAAACGAAGCGGCAGCAGCCGATGCGATAGAAGCGGCTGTTGGTGCGGTGCTGGATGATGGTTTGCGTTCGGCTGATATCTTCTCCGAGGGTATGAAAAAGGTTTCCACTCAAGAAATGGGTGATGCGGTTGCCGCGAAAATATAAAGCTTGTCGCGCGTAACGGCGGCACAGCTTGTTAATTCATTTTATTTATTCATTTGTGAATAGAAGGGCTAGGTTATGAAAGTTGGTTTTGTTGGATGGCGTGGAATGGTTGGCTCCGTGTTAATGGGGCGTATGCTAGAAGAGAATGATTTTGCTGGTATTGAGCCAATATTTTTTACCACCTCTAATGTTGGTGGTGCTGCGCCAGACGTGGGTGTAGATGTGCCACCACTAAAAGATGCGCATGATATCAACGAGTTAAAAGCGCTGGACGCGATTATCTCTTGTCAGGGCGGCGACTACACCAAGAAAGTGTTTGGTGATTTGCGCGGTGCGGGCTGGGATGGCTACTGGATAGATGCGGCTTCTTCATTGCGCATGAAAGATGACGCTTTAATCATTTTAGACCCAGTAAACGACGGTGTGATTCGCGATGGATTGGCGCGTGGCGTTAAAAACTTTATTGGCGGTAACTGCACAGTAAGCTTGATGCTTATGGGCTTAGGTGGCTTGTTTAAAGAAGGCTTGGTTGATTGGGTAAGTGCAATGACATACCAAGCGGCCAGTGGTGCCGGTGCGCAAAATATGCGCGAACTAATCACGCAAATGGGTGAAATTAAGGCTGCAGTGGCCGACGACTTGGCTAACCCAGCGTCTGCTATTTTAGATATCGATCGCAAAGTTGCAGAAACAATGCGAACAGGTCTAACTACCGATAACTTTGGTGCGCCATTGGCGGGTAGCTTGTTGCCGTATATCGATACTCAACTTGAAAACTTCCAAAGTCGTGAAGAGTGGAAGGCCGAGGCGGAGACCAATAAAATATTAGGGCGCTCTGCTAACCCCATTGCGATAGATGGCATTTGTGTGCGTATTGGTGCAATGCGCTGTCACAGTCAGGCGTTGACTATCAAGTTGAACAAAGATGTGCCAATGGCGGACATCGAATCAATTATTGCCAATGCTAACGATTGGGTGAAGGTTGTACCGAACAATCGCGCAGAAACACTTAGCGATTTAACGCCAACCAAAGTAACTGGTACGCTTTCTGTGCCAGTAGGTCGTTTGCGTAAAATGTCTATGGGACCTCAATACCTTACGGCATTTACAGTGGGTGACCAGTTGCTGTGGGGCGCTGCAGAGCCATTGCGCAGAATGTTGAGAATCTTGCGCGAAGCGTAAGTTCTAGAGCAATTTAAGCGCAATTCAAATGAAGCCGGGTTAAGCCCGGCTTTTTTGTGCCCGTGTGATTTTGGTGTATGCACAAGCTGGGTTTTACTAAGGATTGGGGTGACATAAGTGTGAGATTGGTCTCATTAGCCCAAAAAAACAACAGGGTGCCGTTGCCAAAGCAATTAAATTCACCGTGAAAGACCCAACAGAGCAGTGAATTTAAAGCCAATAAGTTGAAAAAAAGCTATTTATAATGAATACTTACGACCAATACTGAAAGATTATTCGAGGTTTCAGCTGTATCTTTGTGGTATGGTTCATCGAATATTATTTGTAGCCTAAATGCGCTTCCATTTTTATTCAGCGAGCAATGTGTGAAGTGAGTACGTTTAGGTAAGTATTTAACGACTATTTTATAACTGAGAATTGCTCGGTTAGAGAGTAAACTTGCCGGCTTCTATTTGGTGTATTCACCGTTAGGGCAGCAGTTGTTGAATGTGTAAGAACCTCTGGTTCAGCTGTCAAAGAGACACAAGATAAAAAAGGATCATCCTATGGGTCATCGTTCACTGGCTATGCTCTTCGGCGCTGCGTCATTGTTAGCATCGCAAATGGCAAGTGCTCTAGGCTTGGGCGAGGTAAATCTCAAATCCTCCCTTAATCAGCCGTTAGATGCTGAAATCAAACTACTTCAGATACGCGATCTTACTAAGCAAGAGATCCTTATTGGGTTAGCGTCTCGCGATGATTTTGAACGCATAGGTGTAGATCGGCCATACTTCCTATCTGATTTATCCTTCGAGGTAGATATCAATAACGCCAGCGGCCCAATCGTTCGCGTTAAGTCTACCAAACCAGTGCGTGAACCCTTTCTAAACTTCATTATTCAGGCTCAGTGGCCAAGCGGTAAAGTGCTGCGAGAATACACTGTGCTATTAGATTTACCTGTTTTTGCAGATGCGCCAGCGCAGCCTGTTGCCGCCACGCAAACGCAGGGTGCACAGAGGTCCGCCGAAAAGAAGCCTGTAGCGCAAGCGCCTAAGAGTGATACGCGCTACAACCCACGTTCTTCTTTTGATGAGGGTCGTGCCTCTACTAATGCCTCCGCGCCATCACAGGCTCAATCATCAGCATACGCTGGTGTAGATGTAATTGGGCCAGTTAAGGCCAACCAAACCTTATGGGAAATTGCAGCTCAGGTGCGTCCAGACAGCAGTGTGTCTGTTCAGCAAACTATGTTGGCTATTCAGCGATTAAATCCCGATGCGTTTATAAATAACAATATTAACTTGTTAAAGCGCGGTCAAATTCTACGCGTACCTGATGCCTCACAAATTAAAGAATTCACACGCCAAGAGGCGGTGCGAAGCGTGGCACAGCAAAATGCCGCATGGTCTGGCAAGTCATCTGCTGGCGATGTGCAGTTGTCTGGTAGCAAAAGCTACACCTCTAGCAGCAGTAATAGCGACAAGGCTGAGGGTAGGCTTAAGCTTTATTCACCAGAAGACTCGAGTGATGCGGCATCTGGCCGTACCAGTGGTTCTGGCTCCAGCAGCACCGAGGCACTTGAGAGCGAGTTAGCTATAACCTTAGAGCAACTTGAAAAAACTGAGCGCGACAACCAAGAAATGCGCTCAAAAATCGAGTCGCTAGAAGAGCAGATCCAAACAATGGAGCGCTTGGTTGAGGTAAGTAATGCTGATTTACGTGCTCTTGAGTTGGCTGCAGAGAAAAATCTACAAGACAAAAAAGAAAGTGGCGAAGTTAACGAGTCTGTTACGCCGGCAGAAACTGAAGTTGCCGAGTCTGCTACCGAAACAACCGACATGGCTGAAAAGCCTGCAGATGTAGTAGCGCCACCTCCTGTAAAAGAAGTTCCAAAGCCCGAAGTGGTTGAGGCCGCTAACAAGCCAGACCCATCCAAAGTTGTACGAACCCAGCGCAAACCAGAGCCATCTATTGTTGATATGCTAATGGACAACATTCTTTTTGTTGCTCTTGGTGTAGTTGCAATACTCGGCGCAATTGTTCTTTTTGTGCGGTCACGTGGCAAGAAAGACGAATTTGAAGAGGATGACTTCCTAGAGCAGACCACATTTGAGGCGCCAGAGGCCAACGAAGAAGATTTGCTTTCTTTGGGTGATATAGATACTGGCGAGACGGAAAGTGAGTTTGAGCAGCTAGAAGAGGAAGCGCCGGAAGAAGAAGTAAGCGCAGAAGCTGAGACTGGTGATGCAGCTGCCGAAGCAGATATTTATATTGCTTATGGCAAGTACGATCAAGCAGAAGAAATGTTGGTAACGGCATTAGAAAAAGAGCCGCGCAACATTGAAGCTAGATTAAAGCTGCTTGAGGTATATGCCTCTCAGAATGATGTGCATAAGTTTGACCCCCATTTCGCTGTTATATATGCCGAAGGTGATGCTAGCTACGTTGAGCGCGGCCAGCAATTGCGCGCTGGTATTGCAGATGCTGGTGAATTCGATGCAGATTTGTATGTAACTGATGTGTTGGGTGAAACATTCTCTGGTTCGGAAGAGTCTGAGCCTTCGAATGACGATTTAGATTTTGAGTTAAGCCTAGATGGTGAAGAGACCAGTACAGAGGTAGAAGAAGCGACAACTTCTGAGGCTGATCTTGATTTTGATCTGGGCTCGATGGAAGAGCCTACTGAAGCGCAGCAAGAAGAATCGTTAGACTTCGATTTGGATCTTGGTGGCTTGGAATCAACTGATTCTGAAGATGGCGCTACAGAGTTCGAGCTAGACGTTTCTGACGTAGATGATTCTCTGAGTCTTGATTTGGATATAGACGATATAAATGAATCTAGTGGTGATGAGCTTGCTGATTTAGATGATTTGGATTTCGATCTAAGCTTGGATGATGTTGAAGGTGCTGCCGATAAACCAAGCGAAGATGATTTCTCGTTAGATTTCGATTTAGATGATGTTAGCGAAAGTGAAACACAAATCACGCCTGCAGTTTCCGATGCTGACGCCAAGGGCGAGGTGGATGACGGCGAATTTGATTTGAGTGAAGAGTTTTTAAGCTTGGATCAAGGGGGCGACGATACGGAAGCTTCTAGCGAAGATGAGCTAATTGCTGACAATTTAGAGGAAGACTTAGATTCCATCGATTTCGATCTTGGTATCGAAGACTTTAATGTTGAAAGCGTTGATAAGCCTGCAGAAGAGGCCGGTGGTGTTGAAGCTGGTTCGCTCGAAGATGATTTGGCTGCTTTAGATTTGGATTTGGAGTCTTTGGAGTTAGATTCTGGCGAAGAGCAAACCGAGCTGTCTATTGAAGCGGACGATTTTGATCTAGGTACTTTGGATGATGACGCTTCATTAGGCGCTGACTCTGAAGTCTCCAGTGAAGCAGACGATCTTAACGTTGATGATTTGAGCCTTGAGGGGCTGGATGAGTTAGACGATTTGGATTTGTCATTAGATGATGCTGCAGACACTACACTCGAAGATATTGATGACTCGTTGTCGTTAGAGGGTGATGACGGTGAATTTGATCTTTCGTTAGAAGACGGTTTGCAGCCGGCTAGTGAAGAAAGTGCTGAAGCGGATATCGAATTTGATTTAGGTGCAGATGGCTTAGATTTAGAAAACTTAGATGTAGATGAACCTGCAGTAGAGCAGGCGTCAGTTGACACTGAGCTGGATGTAGCAGACAGCGATGACCTCGGAGAGGTGGATGAGCTAGAGGGGGATCTTGATCTTTCTGCGCTCGACGACGAGCTTGATGCTTTAACCGGTGATTTAGACTTAGATGACCTAGAGGCAGACTTTTCGGAAGAAGCATTGGCTGCAGAGGTGGCAAGCGAAGATGCTGCAGAAGCGCAGCCTTCAACGCTAGAGATGGAAGAGCCAGTTACTGACTTTGGTGACTTGGATGGGCTTGATACCTTAGGGGATGATTTAGAACTGGAGTCTGAATTGGATGTGCCAGAGCTTGACGTACCTGAGTTAGGTTCTGGGTTGGAGCCAGAGCAAGCCACAGAAGAAATGGGTGATGACACCCTTTTTACAAAGGCTATTTCCGATATTCCAGATGAAGATCTAGATTTTGAAATTCCTGAAATCGACCCAGATTCTATGGATGATGACTCTGATCTTGGCTTCTTAAGTGATAGTGACGAGACGGCTACCAAGCTTGACTTGGCGCGCGCATACATCGATATGGGTGACGCTGAAGGTGCTCGCGATATTATCGAAGAGATCAAGAAAGAGGGGAACGATCAGCAGAAGGAAGAGGCTGATAAGCTTCTATCCCGTATATAGGGTTTAAACAAACCGTAAAAACCTTGCTTACTTTGGTGGGCAAGGTTTTTTTTTGACTAAAATTTGTGTCTAAACAGACTGTGATATTGGCGAATGACTGAATTTGTATACTCAAGAAACTGTGAGGTGTTTGACGGTACGCCAGTGCCAGAAGGGATGCGTCGCGTGGTGCTGCAAGTGGAATACGATGGCTCTCCCTATTGTGGTTTTCAGCGTCAGCTAACCGCGCCAAATACGGTTCAGGCAGAGTTGGAGAAGGCGCTGTCTAGTGTCGCAAATGAGCCTGTTACGATAGTGTGCGCTGGGCGAACGGATGCAGGGGTGCATGCTACATCGCAGATAGTTCACTTCGATACCTTGGCAGGCAGGCCTAGCAAGGCCTGGTTGCAGGGGGTAAACACGCATTTACCATTTAGTATACGCGTTATATCTGCTAAAGAAGTTGGGTTTGATTTTCATGCGCGTTTTAGTGCTTTATCGCGTACTTACCGTTATGTGATTCATGTTTCACAGGTGCGCTCTGCCCATTTGGTGAATGGCGTAACTTGGGTGAAGTTACCGCAGAAGCTAAGCGGTCTGGATGTACCTGCAATGCAGGAGGCGGCTAGCTTATTGTTGGGTGAGCACGATTTTACCTCATTTCGAACGGTGCACTGTCAGGCGGCTAGCCCTGTACGCACTATGGAGGTGGCCGATGTTGTGCAAATGGGTGAGTTTATTGTTGTTCAGGTAACGGCAAATGCCTTTTTACATCATATGGTTAGGAATATTGTAGGAGTGTTGCTGCGTGTTGGGCGAGGGGAGCTGAAGCCTTCGCGGGTAACTGAGTTGATTGAGCTGCGGGACCGGTCACAAGCTGCAGAGACTGCGCCGGCAGCGGGGCTATACTTCGTGAATGTTCAATATCCAGAAAGGTTTGCTATGCCTATGCACTGTCAAGGCCCTATTTTTCTGCCTTTATAGTGGGGCGGCACAAAAAGTGGCTTTGGCTTTGCTGCAGCCCCCCCTAATCTGATAGTATTCCGTCCCTTGAAATATCCTTAATTTGGCTTAGAAAAAGCGATAACTGCTCTGAGTTTCTACAAAAAGTAGGTCAAGAAGCCACCCGTTGCTTTCTTAAATTAGGTGTATAAGCAATAAATATGCGCGTGAAAATTTGTGGGATTACCAACGAAGCCGATGCGGCAATGGTTTCGCGTGCAGGTGCCGATGCGCTAGGGATGGTCTTTTACCCGCCAAGTCCGCGTCATGTTGCGGATTTTGGGCTGGCTCGAGCTATTGTGCAGGCGGTAAACCCTTTTATATCTATTGTTGCTTTGGTGGTTAACCCGGATAAAGCATGGCTTGAAGAGTTACTTTCCAGCGTGCCTGTTAACCTTATACAGTTTCACGGTGATGAGTCGCCAGAGTTTTGTGAGAGTTTTTATCGTCCATATGTAAAAGCTTTACGTATGAAAGAAGGCTTGGATATAAACAGCGAGTCTCAGCGTTACGCATCATCTGCCGGTATTTTGCTGGATACCTACAAAAAAGGGGTGCCAGGAGGGACAGGTGAATCATTTAACTGGGATCTAGTCCCAAAGCAGCGCACTAGGCCAATAATATTAGCCGGTGGGTTAGATGCTACCAATGTGGCTCAGGCCATAGCTGTAGCAAAGCCTGATGCTGTAGACGTTAGTGGCGGTGTTGAGGCCGGCCCAGGTAAAAAAAGCGTTGTTGAAGTCGAGCGATTTATAACCGCAGCAAAAACGTGCTGCAGTTAATATTGGTTATTTAAGGGCGGTAAAGAGCAGTCCGCTTAAAATTTTATATTTTTTTGCGATCATAATGTCGCTTAAAAAGATCCGAGGAGTAATTTAGTGAGCAGTAAGGTCGATTATAGTGCTGTACCTGATGTAAACGGGCACTTTGGCCCCTACGGTGGTCGATTTGTTTCCGAAACCTTGATGCATGCGTTGGATGAGCTTGAAGAAATATACACGCGTGTTAAAAACGACCCCAGCTTCCAAGACGAGTTTGATCAAGATTTAGCTCATTATGTTGGTCGACCATCGCCTTTATACTTCGCCAAGCGCTGGACAGACAAAGTGGGCGGTGCAAAGCTTTATTTAAAGCGCGAAGATTTGAACCACACCGGCGCTCACAAAGTAAACAATACTATTGGCCAAGCACTATTAGCCAAGTATACGGGTAAAACCCGTGTTATTGCTGAAACCGGCGCTGGCCAACACGGCGTTGCGACCGCCACTGTTGCTGCGCGCTTAGGTTTAGAGTGTGTGGTTTATATGGGTGCCGAAGATGTTCAGCGGCAAGCGTTGAATGTATACCGCATGAAATTACTCGGCGCTAAGGTTGTGCCGGTAACCTCTGGTTCGCGGACCTTAAAAGATGCCATGAACGAAGCCATGCGTGATTGGGTAACTAACGTCGATAATACTTTTTATATTATCGGTACTGTTGCTGGCCCTCATCCTTACCCGCAGTTAGTGCGTGATTTTCAGTGTGTAATTGGCCGCGAGGCTAGAAAGCAATGCTTAGAGCAAACAGGTAATTTGCCAGATGCCTTGGTAGCTTGTGTTGGCGGTGGCTCGAATGCGATTGGTTTATTCCACCCATTCTTAGAAGATGAAACTGTAAAAATGTACGGCGTAGAAGCTGGTGGTGATGGCGTAGAAACTGGTCGCCACGCTGCACCATTAAATGACGGTATTCCGGGTATCTTACACGGTAATCGCACCTACCTAATGGAAGATGAGAACGGGCAAATAATTGAAACCCATTCAATTTCTGCTGGTTTAGATTACCCTGGTGTTGGCCCAGAGCATTCATGGTTAAAAGACATAGGCCGCGTAGATTATGTGCCTATTAATGACGATGAAGCCATGGCGGCTTTTAGAAACTTAACTCTCGTTGAGGGTATTATGCCTGCGCTAGAGTCTAGTCATGCTATTGCCTACGCAGAAAAACTAGCCAAAACCATGAGCGAAGACAAAGTGATAATTGTTAATCTGTCTGGTCGTGGAGATAAAGACATTCTTACTGTCGCAAAAATGGATGGCATTAGCGTTTAAGTAAGTCGCGGTGAAAACCTTTTAGGGGTGATGCTTAGCTTTATATATGCGCATTACCCCATTACAGATTTTAAGTGGAATAGATCGTGAATCGTTTAAAGAAAACTTTGTCAGATTTGAAAGCTGCGCAAAAGAAGGCGTTGGTAACATATTTTGTAAATGGTGACCCACGGCCGAGCGTTAGTTTAAAGGCTATGCACGCACTTGTTGAAGGTGGTGCGGATATTATTGAGGTCGGTGTACCTTTTTCCGACCCTATGGCCGAAGGACCAGTGATTCAGCGCGGACACGAACGTGCGCTAGAGCACAATGTAAGCTTAAAAGGCACCTTGGCGCTTGTTAAAGAATTTCGCAAAGCCAACAGCGATACGCCCGTGGTGCTAATGGGCTACGCAAACCCTGTAGAGCGTATGGGCTATGAATTGTTTGCTGCGCAAGCTAAGGCCGCGGGTGTAGACGGCTTGCTAACAGTTGATTTGCCGCCAGAAGAAGCCGTTGAGTTAAATAAAGAGTTGGTTGCAAACGGCCTAGAAAGTATTTTCCTGTTGGCGCCAACAACTACCGAAGAAAGAATGAAAAAAGTCGTTGGTTTGGCCAGCGGCTTCTTGTACTACGTTTCATTAAAAGGTGTAACCGGAGCAGGGCACCTAGACGTAAATGCAGTAAAAGAGCGTGTTGAAAAAATTTCATCTTTAACTGACCTGCCTGTTCTTGTTGGGTTTGGTATTAAAGACCCTGAATCTGCAAAAAGCATTGGAGCGAATGCTGATGGCGTTGTAGTTGGTAGCGTGCTCGTAGACGCTATGGGCAATGCTGCTAGTGAAAGCGACGAGGTTATTTGCGAAAAAATTATTAATATTGTGGCGCCAATTAGAGCCGGCTTAGACTCATTGGCTTAATTGCAAACGAATTGATTTTTAGACGAGAAATATCATGAGTTGGTTGGATAAAATTGTACCAAGTGTTGTGCGCTCTGACGGACCGCGTAGTGCGAGTAAAGTACCCGAAGGGTTGTGGAAAAAGTGCCCTAAATGTGCAGCAGTATTGTATCGCCCAGAGCTAGAAAGCAATTTAGATGTGTGTCCAAAGTGCGATCACCATATGCGTATTGGCGCGCGTCGTCGTTTGGATATCTTTTTAGATAAAGACGATCGCGAAGAGCTTGCAACCGATGTGTTGCCGGTTGACCGTCTTAAATTTAAAGATGTAAAAAAATATAAAGAGCGTTTAACCACCGCGCAAAAAACTACCGGTGAAACCGATGCGCTAGTGGCAATGAAAGGGCAGCTTAAAGGCATGCCTATTGTTGCCAGTGCATTTGAATTTGCGTTTCACGGTGGCTCTATGGGCTATGCCGTAGGTGAGCGTTTCACGCGTGCGGCTCAAGTGGCGCTAGAAAACCGTATACCTTATGTTTGTTTTTCTGCTACTGGTGGCGCGCGCATGCAAGAAGCGCTTATATCGCTAATGCAGATGGCAAAAACCAGCGCAGTAATTGAGCGTCTTAAGCAAGAAGGTATACCGTTTATATCTGTAATGACAGACCCAGTATATGGTGGCGTATCAGCCAGCTTGGCTTTGTTAGGCGATATAAACGCAGCTGAGCCAGGTGCGCGAGCTGGTTTTGCTGGCCCTAATATTATTGAGCAAACTATTCGTCAGAAATTGCCAAAGGGTTTTCAACGCAGTGAATTCCTGTTGGAGCATGGCGCTATCGATATGATTATTCATCGTGCAGAAATGCGCGATCGTGTTGGCTCCTTACTTGCTAAATTTACTAATCAGGCGCCTCTCTAACCTTGCCAGTCTCTCCACGCTTTTCTACCCTAAATCAATGGCTCACTTGGATGGAAACACTCCATTCAAGTGAAATTGATTTGGGGTTGTCTCGTATATTATCCGTTGCTAAGTCTCTGGATATCTTTCACGCCTCCAGCGCAAAAGTAAAAAACGCAAATGGTTCTAGTCCTACGGTTATCACCGTAGCGGGCACAAATGGTAAAGGGTCGTTTGTTCGATCTTGTGAGGCTATGCTGGGCGCCAGCGGTATGCACTTCGGCAGTTTTACCTCGCCACATATTCTTGAGTATAACGAGCGTATTAGGGTGGATGGTGTAGATCTCTCTGATGGGTTGATTTGCGACGTGTTTGCCCAAATAGACGAAGCGCGCGGCAATACTTCTCTTACCTATTTTGAGTTTGGTGCATTAGCAGCGCTTTTGGCTTTTCACAAATCTAATTGTGACTATTGGGTTTTAGAAGTCGGCTTAGGTGGCCGCTTAGACGCCGTTAATATTGTGGATGCGGATTTTGCGGTGATAACCTCGGTTGGTCTCGATCACGAAGCTTGGCTTGGGAATACAGTAGAGGTGATCGGTCGTGAAAAAGCAGGCATATTGCGTGCAAATCAAACGGCGGTGTTAGCAAGTAAAGATTTGCCTGATTCTGTTTTCGACGTTGCGCAAACACTCGGTACCAAGTGCTTGGTGGGTGGTAAAGATTATACTTACGATAAAACTGACGGCGGCTTAAAGGTAAAACTAAATAATAACAAATTAGTCGAGCTTGCTGGCGTTAACTTGCCCATCCCAAGCGTTGCAGCCGCCGTTCAAGTTATGAGCCTTCTGGATATTTCAGTGCAGGCTTCAAAGGTGCGTGCTGCTGTTGCTGCTGTAAAACTTGCCGGCCGCTTTGAAGTGATTGCTGCCCAAGGTAATGTGCTAGTGTTGGACGTGGCACACAATGCTATGGCCATGGAGTTACTTGCTAAAAATATCGCCAAGTATGTAGGCGAGAATGAAGTTAGCAGCGTAACGTGCGTGTTGGGCATGATGGCCGATAAAAATATAGCAGCAAGCTTGGCGTCTTTGCTTCCTATTGTTTCAAGTTGGTGTGTATGTGACATACCCGATAATAAGCGAGCGGCCACAGCCGAATATTTGCGCGAGGTGTTAATTGGGTTGCAGCCAAACTTGACGCAAGTTGCGCAGCACCAAACAGTGGCTGCAGCGTTGAATGAATGCTTGGTTTTAAGTAAGGTGGGTGATAAACCAAACCTTGTGGTGGTGTGCGGCTCTTTTTTTACTGTTTGTAACGCTAAGCAATATTTAAATAAAGTATTAGGTGAATAGCAGTGGATGACGGTTTAAAGCAAAGAATAATTGGTGCGCTTGTTTTACTGGCAATTGCAATAATTTTTGTGCCTGTGTTTTTTGATCAAGAGCGTATAGTGCCGCTTGATCGTACAACTCAAGTACCTCTCGCGCCAGAAATTGAGCCTATCGAGATTGAAAAGCCCGTCGCACAAAATGTAGAAAAGTTTGAACCCGCTGTACCGCCAGAAACCATGTATATTCCAGATGAAGAGCGCGAGCAGCCCGATCACAAGGAAGAGCCAAAGGTGTCTGAAGTTGGGGTGCCAGAAGGCTGGGTGTTGCAAGTGGCGAGTTATAGGCATGAAACCCATGCAAAGGAAACACGCGATAAATTAATCGCAGAGGGGTTTTCTGCGTACACCAAAAATGTTGAAACAAGTAAGGGTGTTATGACGCGACTTTACGTAGGGCCCAAACTCGATAAGACTAGCTTGCTGGATGACAAGAAAAGTATAGATAAAAAATACGGCGTAGACACAATTTTACTTAGATATGAGCCTTAGTGTGTTTAGGGTTGTTATATTGTATCTGCTTTAATTTTTTCTATCTGCTTTTTAAGGTAGTTTACTCTGCTTGCGTGTTGCGAATCAGCCTCGGGTTCGCCAATGCGTAACAAGCTACTATCTAGCAAAGATAGCTCTGTTTGGTTAAGGGGTTGCGATTTTGCTTTGCTCACTAATGCTTGAATCAAGTTTAGGTTTAACCCAATGTGATTGGGTAGTTCTCTTAATACTGACGTAAATGCGTTTACCGCTTCGTGATATTGTTTTTTTTGGTAGTGGGTAATGCCTAGCTTGTTTAGCTTGGTGGCATACTCTATCCCTTCGCTAGTAAGTGGTTCACGCAACAACTTATCTATTTTTATTGCTTTGTCGTGGTTAGAGTTAATTGCTGCCACTGCTTGTAATAATTTCTCGCCTTCGTCGTATTTGCCTCGCTCAATAAGCGCCTGAGCGCAGCTTATGGAAAAGTCGATTGGTGAATTGTTTAATATGCTAGGCGTTACCGCGGCAAGCATGGCTATAGCTGCTTCGGTTGCCTGGTCTGCTGCTGTGGCGTTTTCAAGCATGTCGAACACCTCTGCCTCCACGAGCTTGCTGTGAATCTTGGCAATAGGGTGTCGGCTAAATTTTTTCTCAACTTGTTTTACCGCTTCTAGTGCTTCATCGGCATATTTCTTTGCAGTTTGCCCAGTTTCGTTTTTGCCCACATGTATGAGTGTATCTGCAAGGCTAATGTAGTCTGCGGGGGCTTCATGGCAGGAGTTTTTGCCATGGCGCAAGGCGGCTCTAAATGCGTGTAGCGCAGCTATGTTATCGCCAGCAGCTTTGCAAATTCTGCCGAGTTCTCGTTGCCGGTTTACTGATTGAGGTGAAAGAGATACAGCTTGCGCCATTGTATGTTGGGCTTGCTCTATTTGATTTTGGCTTTCCAACAATTCTGCTAGTAATTCGTGCGCGTCTACACATAAAGGTGACTCGGCAATTAGCTTGGTTAGGGCTGCCTTAGCTTTCGCTATTTCTTTGGTGCCGAATAGTGCTTTGGCGTAGCCCAATTGCACCCAAATAGGCGACTTCTCGTTATATAGCCCGCTATAAAGCTGTAGTGCCTGCGGGTACTCTTCAACTTCGCACAATAGTTCGCCCAACACTTTGCAAATATCGGTTTTATAGCGTGTTTCTTCCTGCATTAATTGCATGCAGGCTTCAATGGCTTTGCGCGGTTTGTTTTGGTCTAGGCATTCGTTTACTGGGGTTAATGTTTCTTTTCTTAGTAGGTCTTGATCGAGTCGAGCTCTAAGGCCTTGCCGTGTGATGGGTTTGCTTAGATAGTCGTCGGGCTGGTATTCGAGCGCGTGCAGAACATAGTGGCTGGCGTTTTCGGCCGTTATCATTATAAATAGCGAGGTGTTTCTTAGTAGACGGTGAAAACGAAGCTCTTCGAGCAGTTGTTGGCCATTTTTGCCGGAACCCAAGTTGTAGTCGGCGATGAGAATTTGGTAGTGGTTGCGCTCGCACAGGTCAATAGCTTCTTCTGCATTACCCGCTGTGTCTACATCGCTGCAGCCAAAGTCAGTTAGCATGCGTTTAAGGGAGGCGCGAATGTCTGGTACATCGTCCACAATTAGGCAGCGCTTCTGGGCGTAGGTGCGAATTATGTCTATTTGCTTCATGTTGCACGGTTCAAGTTTAAGGTAACTTTAAGTGTAGCCTATACCCATTGGTTATATAGAATCCCGAGCGAATTATTGCCACATTTTAAGTTTAGTTGTACGTATTACGAAAAAAACGCCACTAAGAGCGATAGGGTGTTTCGAAATTAGAGGCGCGTCTGTTAGAATTGCGGCTCATTTCTCTTCTAGGCAAATTACGCGCATGAATTGGGCAGACTGGGCCATTCTGGCAATCCTGTTAGTATCTAGCCTTATCAGTCTTAAGCGTGGTTTCGTTAAAGAAGCACTATCCATGTTGAACTGGGTAATTGCCTTCTTTATTGCTATGTCCTTTAAAGACCCTTTATCTAATATGTTGCAAGCGCAAATAGCTACCCCCTCAGTACGGGATATGGCCGCGTTTGCCATACTGTTTGCCGCTACGCTTATAGTTGGGGCAATGGTTAATTACTTAATCGGTGAGCTTGTAAGGCTTACTGGGTTGTCTGGCACAGACCGTTTGTTTGGTATGATATTTGGCGTTATTCGCGGTTTTGTTATTGTGATGGCGGTGCTTATATTTGTGCCCGGCCTGTTGCCAATAGATCAAGATCCTTGGTGGAGAGAGTCCGCTCTTATCCCTAAATTTTTAGAGCTAGAAGGTTGGTGTAGGCAGATTGTATCTGAGCTGTCTAAGCTGGTTTCTGGCGTGTTTTCCAGTGAAGTTTGAGGTTGTGCAAGTATGTGCGGAATAGTGGGTATAGTTGGTAAGAGCGATGTGAACGTAGCGCTGTACGACGCGTTAACGATGCTACAACATCGTGGCCAGGATGCCGCAGGAATTATGACTTGCCATAACGGCAAATTGGCTCAACAAAAGGCTGTTGGCTTAGTAAAAGACGTGTTTCGTACGCGTCATATGCAGCGCCTAGTGGGCAACATGGGTATTGGGCATGTGCGCTATCCAACGGCAGGCAGCTCTGGCCCAGCTTTGGCGCAGCCGTTTTACGTTAACTCACCATACGGAATTGCCTTGGCGCATAACGGTAACCTTACTAATACCGAGAAAGTTAGCGAAGACTTGTTTAAAGAAGATCTACGTCATGTAAACACAGAGTCCGATTCTGAAGTTTTACTTAACGTTTTTGCTCACGAATTGCAGCTTCAAGGTAAATTGCGACCTGCACCAGAAGATATCTTTAATGCCGTTGCCAGAGTGCATAAGCGCATTCGCGGTGGCTATGCGGTTGTATCTATGATTGCAAGCTACGGCGTCGTAGCTTTCCGCGACCCCCACGGTATTCGTCCGCTGGTATTCGGTGAGCGTATTACCGATAAAGGCACCGAGTATATGATCGCCTCAGAGAGTGTTTCGCTGGATGTGCTGGGCTTTCGCTTAATCCGCGATGTTGCACCGGGCGAGGCCATTTTTGTAACGGTTGATGGCGAACTGCATACACGTCAATGCGCCGAAAACCCCAGTTTGCGCCCGTGTATATTCGAACACGTGTACTTTGCTCGTCCAGATTCCATTATGGATGGCGTATCTGTATATAAGTCTCGCTTGCGTCAGGGTGAGAAACTAGCAGAGAAAATTTTGCGTGAAACGCCTAATCACGACATAGATGTGGTTATTCCTATCCCAGATAGCAGCCGTGTTGCTGGGCAAGCATTAGCTCAAAATTTAGGCGTTAAGTTCCGTGAAGGCTTGGTTAAAAACCGCTATATTGGTCGTACTTTTATTATGCCGGGCCAGCAGCAGCGTAAGAAATCAGTGCGTCAAAAGTTGAACGTAATTGATTTGGAGTTCCGCGGTAAAAATGTACTGTTAGTAGATGACTCCATAGTACGTGGCACCACTTGCCAGCAAATAATCCAAATGGCGCGTGATGCAGGTGCGGCCAAAGTGTATTTTGCTTCTGCGGCACCAGCTGTGAAGTACCCTAATGTTTATGGTATTGATATGCCAACCGCCGCAGAGCTTATTGCTCACGGTCGTACAGAAGAAGAAGTGTGCAAGGAGATTGGCGCCGACTGGCTAATTTACCAAGATTTAGAAGACTTAATCGCCGCTTCTAGCGAGGGTAGCCCAGACGTTACCCAGTTTGAATGTGCTGTATTTAATGGCAACTACGTAACTGGGGATGTAACCCCCGAGTATCTTAAAAAGTTGGAAGATCGCCGCAACGACTCATCAAAAATGCGGGATCAAAGCCAGTCTAACAATGCCATGGTGGGTATTCACAACGACGGTTAATCCCGTAAAGCTACCGCCGCTTAGCAATATGGCGGTAGCGCTAACAACTTCTAGGCGCTAATCCCTGTGGTGCCTAACTGTGGTTTACATGTTCAGAGAATATAAATGACAGATAATCAGGACGACAATTTAGCAGGCTTGGCGCTCGATACTCTAGCTATTCGTGCGGGTCACCATCGTACCCACGAGGGTGAGCACAGCGAACCTATTTTCACTACTTCTAGCTATGTATTCGAATCTGCAGCACAAGCTGCTGCGCGCTTTGGTGGTTCAGAGCCTGGCAATGTGTATTCGCGCTACACCAACCCAACCGTACGCTTATTCGAAGAGCGCATTGCCGCGCTAGAAGGTGCAGAAGACGGTATAGCAACCGCGTCGGGGATGGCCGCAATTTTAAGTACTTGCATGGCCCTGCTTGAAGCCGGCGATAAAGTTGTGTGTTCTCGCAGTGTTTTTGGTACCACAACGGTGCTGTTTACCAAATATATGCAGAAATTTGGTATAGAGGTTGTAATGGTGCCACTCACAAATCTAGATGCTTGGCGCGATGCCGTTTGCGAAAAAACCAAATTGCTATTCGTGGAAACGCCTTCAAACCCTTTGTGTGATGTGGCAGATATAGCTGCGTTGGCCGAAATAGCCCACAGTAAAGACGCTTTGCTGGTAGTCGATAACTGTTTTTGTTCGCCCGCGCTACAAAAGCCTTTGGCATTAGGCGCCGATTTGGTTGTGCATTCGGCAACTAAGTACCTAGACGGGCAGGGTAGATGCTTGGGGGGAGCGGTAGTTGGCCCTGCAGAGCCCATAGATTTAATTCGCGGCTTTATTCGCAGTTGTGGCCCCTCTATGAGCCCATTTAACGCGTGGGTTTTCGCGAAGGGTTTAGAAACATTGCGCTTGCGTATGGAGGCTCATTCTAAAAGCGCTTTGGAACTAGCGCTATGGTTGCAGGCTAATCCTGCCGTAGAGAAAGTGTTTTACGCGGGTTTGCCAGAGCACCCAGGGCATGCACTTGCCGCCAAGCAGCAAAGCGCATTTGGTGGCGTGTTGTCGTTTAGAGTAAAAGGTGGGCAAGCTGAGGCGTGGAAGGTTATAGATAGCACAAAATTCTTATCTATTACTGCCAATTTAGGCGATGCAAAAACCACTATTTGCCATCCTGCCACCACGACTCATGGCCGTTTATCGGATCAAGAAAAAGTAGAAGCGGGAATCACGCAAAACTTAATTCGTGTGGCTGTAGGCTTAGAGGATATCGACGATATCAAAGCCGATCTAGCGAGAGGTTTGGGCGCCTAGTAGGCCCAAACCGCTATAATAACGATATTCGATCATCTTATGTTTGCTTATAAACGCTTTGCTATTGTTGCAATAGCGCTAGCAACTGTCCTAGTTAGCTGTTGGTTGTTACTAAGCTATCGTCTGCCAGGTAATACTCATTTCTGGCAGTCCCTCCAAAATGCGGGTCACGCAATACTATTTTTTGCCATTGCTTTTGTATTTAGCGCACTGCTGGCTGCGACGCGTTACAAAAATAAACCCTTTCACATAGCTTTTGTTGTATTGGTGGTAAGCCTCGTGTTTGGCGGGGTTGTAGAGCTAATACAGGGGTTTATTGGCAGGGAGCCCAGCTGGAGTGATATGGGGCTCGATGCACAGGGTGCAATTGCCGGCATCTGCGTTTATCTCGCGTTGTTTACTCGCAGGGTTTCGCGCGTTGTGGCTACAGTGCTGGCTGCAGCGTTATTGTTTAACAGTTTATCGTTACCTATTCGATGGCTAATTGCAGAGCATCAGCGGGGGCAGTGTTTCCCGGTAATTGCCGACTTTGAAAATAGATGGCTCAGCATGTTTGTGGATGGGCGATCCAAGGCAAAAGCCAAGATTATCCCAACGCCAACCATTTGGGCGAATAATAAATCGGGTAGGGTGCTAAGCGTTGAATTTGGCCGTGGTCGCTGGCCTAGTGTGGTATTTTACGAGCTAGAACCAGACTGGACTGCATACAATAATTTTGTTTTCGAGGCCTACAACCCTCAGGCAACACCTGTAACTTTATCGCTACGCATTACCGATAAATCATACAGCCGTAAATACTCCGACCGCTTTAATGCACAATTAGAATTGGTGCCCGGCTATAACGAAATTAAAATTCCACTAGCGCGCATATCTCAGCTGAAGTCGGGCCGTGTGATGGACCTAAGCCAAGTAGACGAGTTAATAGTGTTTACTGGTAAGCAAACTCCACCTGTAACCCTGTATTTAGACCACTTTAGGCTAGAATAAAGGTTTAGCTAGTTTATTACTCTTTTCTGGAAAACCTTGATATTTTGCTATGAATAAACAAATTGAAGATTTAATAGATGCCATAGGGCAGGTGTTGTTAGGTAAAAATCATCAAGTGAAGCTTGCATTGGCATGCTTGTTTGCGAGAGGGCACCTATTAATTGAAGATTTACCCGGTATGGGTAAAACAACCTTGGCCCAGTGCTTAGCCAAGGTACTTGGCCTACATTATGAGCGCATTCAATTTACCAGCGACTTACTGCCAGCAGATATTCTAGGCGTATCCATATTCGACCAAAATACCAGTGAGTTTCGTTTTCATAAGGGGCCGATTTTTTCGCAGGTACTGCTTGCGGATGAAATAAACAGGTCCACACCCAAGTCGCAAAGTGCCTTGCTAGAAGCCATGGAAGAAAAGCAGGTTACTATCGAAGGTAGTACTAGACAGTTACCCAAGCCGTTCTTTGTTATTGCTACTCAAAACCCTTTGTCGCAAGCGGGTACCTATCCCTTGCCTGAATCCCAGTTAGATCGGTTTTTGTTGCGCATTAGCTTAGGGTATCCATCCCGTGCAGCTGAAAAAATGCTATTTAAAGGGGTAGACCCACGCCAACGGCTCGCTGACATGCAGCCTATTATTACCCTTCCACAATTAGATGCCATTCAAACACACATAGATACTATTCAAGCAACAGATAGCGTGCTGGATTACCTACAACGGTTGGTGGATTTTACCCGCTACGATAGCAGTTTTAGTTACGGCATCTCCCCGCGTGGTGCTTTGGCAATGCTGAAGTCGGCAAAAGCTTGGGCTTTTATACACAATCGTGACCATGTTGTGCCTGAAGATATACAAGCCGTATTAGAGCCTGTTGTTGGGCATCGCATAAGAGGCACGGGAGCGGGCGCTAGTGGGGCGGGGTCGCTAAGTGATTACCTTGTTAAAAATGTGGATGTTGTTAATTCATAAACTACTTGGTAAAAAATATGAGCAGAATGCGAGCAGCCCAGCAGGAAGACGCGAGCAAAACAAATGCTTATGTATTTATTCCTCAAGCTTTACGTGATGCTTTTCGAAGTAGAATAAATAGCTGGTTAGATTCCATGGCTCCGTCCGCCACCACGCATAAATTAACTCGTAAAAATGTTTATATCTTTCCTAGCTTGCGCGGCTTTGGCTATTTAATAGTAACCATGGTGTTGTGGCTTATTGGTACCAACTACCAAAATAACTTGGTGTTGGCGGCTTCGTTTTTCATGGCAGCGTTATTCGTAGTGGCTATTTTGCACACCTATCTAAACCTTAAAGACTTAGAGGTAACAGTTAAGGGGGCTGCCCCTGTGTTCGCAGGGGATAGCGCTCATTTTTTAGTTAAGCTGAAAAATACAACAACTCGACAATTCGAAAATATAGAATTGTATTGGCAATATAATCCGCAAGGCGAGGCAGCTATTAATATTCCAGCGCAAGAGAGCGCGGTTGCTGAAGTTGCGTTCCCAGCACCTAAGCGAGGTTGGTTAACGCCGGGGCGGCTGTGCATTCAAACAACTTACCCTCTAGGAATGTTACGTTGCTGGACATGGCTTAATTTCGATTGTAAAGCGCTTGTGTATCCCCAACCTATTGAAATACCCCCGCCAAACTCCAGCGAGATAGAAGGCGACAAAGAAGCTGAGCACCCAATAAGAGGCGGCGAAGATTTTAGCGGTTTAGACCGCTACCGCCCTGGTGATGCGCTGCGCAATATCGCATGGAAGGCCTCTGCACGCGGCAAAGGCCTATTCGTAAAAGAGTACAGTCAAAACGAATCATGTGAAATTTGGCTGGACTACTTCTCGGCATTAGCCATGGATATGGAGGCTAAGTTATCTGGCTTGTGCTATTGGGCAATAGAATACGATAAATTAAATGAAAACTACGGCCTGCACTTACCCAGCGTTAAAATAGAGCCAGCATCGGGCGACGCGCATACGCAAAGAGTATTAACTGCATTGGCAGAATTTGATGCGCATTACAATACCGCGGCTAGGGGCTAAATATTGTGACTAGCCAAATAGCCATTGTTAAAAACCAAATATCTCGCGACGCATTAGCGTGGTGCTTGGCAGCACAAAGTATTTGTATTCTACCTTTGTTTTTCTATTTTCCATTTTGGGTGCCGATTTTGTGGTTGGTTGCCGCAGCGTGGCGAGTGCAAATTTACCGCGGCCACTGGGGTTACCCACCTTCTTTTGTGAAACTTCTTTTAGGGCTTAGTTGTATTGCTGGGCTTTGGGTTACTTATCGAGGTGGGTTTGGGGTAGAGCCGGTTGTTGCATTTTTAGTGTGCGCATTTGTTTTAAAACTATTAGAAGCGCGCACTAAAAAAGATGTGGTTATCGTTTTATACGTTTGTTTTGTGGCTGTAGCTGCCCAGTTACTTTTTAATCAAACTATTATTGCCGCTTTCTATGCCATTATTTCGTTAGTTGTAATAATTGCAGCATTTACTGCAGTGTTTAGCCTTGTGGCAAACCGTATTAAACACAGGCTTTTTTATGCCAGCAAATTAACCTTGCAGGCGCTACCTTTAGCCGTTGTGTTATTTCTTGTGTTGCCAAGGTTGGGGCAGTTATGGGCGGTGCCATTAAATAATGCTAGTGGCACAACTGGGTTCAGTGACTCGATGGCCCCTGGTGATATTAGCAATTTGATTCGCTCAAGCGCGGTCGCTTTTCGTGCTTCGTTTACTAGTAGTAACGAAGATGTTGCCGAACCTGTTATACCCAAACAGCAAGATTTATATTGGCGCGGTTTAGTGCTGGAAGATTACGACGGTCGCCGTTGGAAGCGAAACCGGTATCAGCAGGCTGCAGATTTCGCAAGATCCTCAAACAAAGAGGTAACGAGTGAGGTTGTAACCGCAGGCGAATATGTAGAATATTCTATTTTAATGGAACCCCACCAGCAGCGTTGGTTGTTTACCCTTATGGCTCCAGAGGTGCTATTAAATAGCACGGTAAGTATAGGTTTTAAACCTCAGGCATTGCTTTCCGCTAATCTACCAGTAACTCAGCGTATTCAATACCAAATCCGATCCGCTCAAAAATATAGTTTTCAAACAGAAGGCTTAAGGCGGGATGAGCTTAAACGATCTCTTCAGGTGCCGGATGAGCTAAACCCTCGAACTAAAGAATTGGTTGAAAGTTGGTTGGCAAGTGGGTTAACTCAGCAACAAATTATAGAAAAAGCCCTGGATTTATATAGAGAAAGTTTTTACTACACGTTAAACCCACCGCCATTAGGCAGTGATGCGATTGATGAGTTTTTGTTTATAACGCGCCGTGGTTTTTGTGAGCATTTTAGTAGTAGCTTTACCTATATGATGCGCTTGGCCAATATTCCCGCGCGCGTAGTGGTTGGTTATCAGGGGGGCGAGCAAAATAGCATAGAAAACTATTTACTTGTGCGGCAATCAGATGCGCACGCGTGGGCTGAGGTTTGGTTAGAAGGGAAAGGCTGGCAGCGAATTGACCCCACCCATGTGGTCGCTCCAAATCGTATAGAGCAAGGCCTTTTTAATTCTGTAGAAGAAAGTGAGGCCGCGCAACTTGAGGGCCGCTTTGTTAAGCAGTTTGCGCTATTGAATAGACTGCAAATGCGATGGGATTCTATAAATTACTTATGGCATTCTCAGGTTTTGGCCTACGACAGCAATGCTCAAAAAAGTTTGTTTAAGCGCTTATTGGGTGGCACGGAATATTGGCGTATAGCCCTAGCACTATTTGGCAGTGTGGCAGTGTTGTTATGTATGTATTTTATTGCTCCCATGCTGCAAAAGGGGGCTAGTCAGCCTGCGGAAGTGAAGCTGTTCAATATCTTTGAAAAAAAGCTTTGTAAATTGGGGTATACACGTTTAAAAGGTGAGACTGCGGCGCAATTTGTTGAGCGCATTGCAAAGGCTAACCCCGAGTTGGCCGATCCATTGCTCAAAGTGCGGGATTCATTTTATGCTGCGGCCTATCAAAGCTCGGCAGAAAATATCGCTGTTGGAGTGAAGCGGCTTGCAGCAGTGCTGAAGGTATTTCCCTACAGTAAGGTGAGCCCGCCATAATTATTAGGTGAATGCATTAGGAGGCGTTTGTGGTATTACGAAACAGAAAAAAGTTTGTTCTGTATGTTTCGGCCCTGCTTATTATTACCGGTGTGAGCGGTGCCGTTCACTCGCAAGGCGCGATAGTAAAGTGGGTGGATGAAAACGGTAAGGTTCACTACGGGGATAGACCACCTAAAGATAAGAATATTCAGGTTGAAACGATTCAGCGTGATGCTTTGGAATTACAAGAAGAAGCCGAAGCCGCGGCAGCCGCAGAAGTCGAGGCAGAGCAAGTTGAAGAACCCGAGTGGGATTCTGAAGCAGAAATAGCGCGTATTAAGCGTGAAGCAGGGATATCACAAGGCGGGAGTGGTGACTCAATCGAAACTCGAGATCAGTGTTTTGCCGCTTATCCTGCCCCGCCTTTGAAGCGCACCGCGCGAGGGTTGAGGCAAGCAGACTCGGCTGCTAGCGGTAGTGAGTTAGATGAATGCTTAAATAATGTATGCAACTATTACGATGATTGTGGTTAAAGTCTTTCTAAATTAGCGTGGCCCAATATGGGGTGTGCATGTTTGGCATCCTATGGTATCTTTCTTTGATTGGTTGCAATGCTCTGTAGCTGTGCGCATTACTGCATATGGTGCAAGCAAATAGTCCAAACTGGTGCAAATATTCGTTCAATCGCCAACAGAGCAGATGGACGCAATATATTTAAAAAATACAATAATATCTCGTCAAAAGAGGTCCCATTGATGAAACCCCTTCTTCGCACGTTGCCATTGGCAGCACTGCTATTGCCAAGTATTGCCTTAGCAGATGACTTAAATGGTGCAAACACCGCATGGATACTTACCGCTACTGCTTTAGTACTCTTTATGACGTTGCCCGGCCTGTCGCTTTTTTACGGCGGTTTGGTGCGCACAAAAAATGTACTAAGTGTGCTTATGCAATGCTTCGCCATTGCGTGTATCGCATCGTTAATTTGGTTTGCATTCGGCTATAGCCTCGCTTTCTCTGAAGGCAATATGATTATTGGAGACCTAAGCAAAGCCTTTTTTAATGGCATGGGTAAAAATTCAATGTCTGGCGATATACCCGAGCCACTCTTTGCTATGTTTCAAATGACCTTTGTGATTATCACCCCTGCGTTAATTGTGGGTGCATTTGCAGAGCGTATGAAGTTCTCTTCGGTGCTCATTTCTACCGTTTTATGGATACCTCTTGTTTACGCACCTGTTTGTCATTGGGTGTGGGGCGGCGGTTGGTTAGCTAGCCAGTTTGGTGTACTCGACTTTGCCGGCGGTACTGTTGTGCATATTACTGCGGGTGTAGCTGCACTGGTAACTGCACTTATGATTGGCAATCGTAATGGTTTTCCACATACGCCGATGCCCCCGCATAACATGACAATGACCGTAACAGGCGCGGGTATGTTGTGGGTAGGCTGGTTCGGTTTTAACGCTGGTAGTGCGCTAAGCGCGGGTGGCGATGCCGCCATGGCAATGCTGGTTACGCACATATCTGCTGCTGCCGGTTCGTTAGCATGGATGACCATCGAATGGCTCAAGTTTGGTAAGCCAAGCGTGTTGGGTATTGTTACCGGTATGGTTGCAGGTTTAGGTACTATTACACCTGCGTCTGGGTTTGTTGGCCCTGGTGGTGCGTTAGTCATTGGTATAACCGCTGGTGTAGTGTGTTTTTATGCCACCCAGTTAATCAAACGCAAACTAGTTATTGATGACTCTCTTGACGTTTTCCCAGTGCACGGCGTTGGCGGTATTTTGGGTACTATGCTTGCCGGTGTATTTGCCTCTACAAGTATTGGTGCTTTCTCTGGCCACGGTTTCGCAGATGGAATAGAAACAATGGGTGCGCAGGTTTGGTCTCAGTTTGTGGGTGTCATTACTACTATTGTGTTCACAGCGGTTATGACCTACATCATCATTAAAGTTACCGGTTGGATTACAGGCGGTATACGTGTCGACAAAGATGAAGAGACCCAAGGGTTAGACTTAGTATTACACGACGAAGCAGGTTATAAACTTTAATCTACTTTGTTCTCGCTTTAGTCGCTACAAGTAACTAGCTATCAAAAAGCCCTCCACGCGAGGGCTTTTTTCTGCCTGACAAATAAAGGTAACCCAAAGTTTTTTTTGACGCGAAAGTTTGCATAGTGTATTTAGATGCTTACGAATCTAATAATAACGCAAGGGATACAAAGGGAACGAACATATGGCCTTATACGACGTATATATCATTAACGTATTGGACTCAGAGGAGCAGGTAGCAAAGGCGGCCGCGCTATTAGCAGCGAAATTTAGGCTTACACCGGAGCAGGCTCAAAACCTGCAAAATAAGAAACGAGCAATAATTAAAAGGGCGGTAGACGAAGCTACGGCAAAAAAACTAGAAGCGGCTATTGTTGATTGTGGCTTACAAGCAGAACTTGTAGACGATTCTATTGTGGTGGAATTAGAGCTAGCGGACAATCTACCCCAAGCGAATGGTGAATCAAAACACGCGAGTAGCGATTCAGCAGGTAAGCACGACACCGCCGATAATATCTATCAAGCACCGGCTGCCCCAGTAGGTAAACAAGTTTTCTGTCGCCAATGCGGTAGCCAAATGCCGGTTGAGCAGCGAGTCTGCATAAATTGTGGGGCGACAATGGCAACTGGTACTGGGCGGAGCAAAGTTGTTGCAGGCTTTCTGGCGTTTTTCCTCGGTGGATTTGGTGTGCACCGTTTTTATCTGGGGCAGTGGTGGGGTATTTTTTATATACCATTCTATTTTATTTTCTTCTTATCGAGCTTTATTTCGCTGGTGGAAGCGATTTATTTCTGGGCCTGCTCGAAGGAGCGCTGGGATGAAAAGTATGGTGATAAACCAGCGAGTTCCGGTTTGGTTATTGCGCTTATTGCCATAATCCCCATTATTGCGGTTGTAGGTATTTTAGCTGCGATTGCTTTACCTGCTTATCAAGATTACACAATTCGAGCAAAAGTAGCTGGTAGTTTGGCGGAAGCTCGCGCGTGGCAAGTGGCTGTCGAAGAGACTGCCGTTTCATCTAATTTTGTTCCAAATAGCAACTTAGATGCAGGAATAAACCTAAAGGCGACTAGTCCGCACTTAAATAGCATTAAAGTAGTTGAGGGCGGTGAAATTGAGCTTTTATTTAACCCGTTTACAGCAAACCAAGAGTCTCATTCAATTACGCTAACGCCCCAGTTTAATACGCGAAACGGTAAAATCTTTTCCGCTAGCTGGGATTGTAGGGGAGGATCGCTGCCTAATATGTATCGTCCTGTGGCATGCCGTAAGAATTAGTCGAAGCTAAGGCAAACTAAGGCAAAACAACCTCTCTTGATTTAGCTGGCGACCGTTGTTAGTGCGCCAGCTAATACTCACCCTCCCAAATTCTCTGCTTACCGCTTAGATTAGCTTAGTTATAGCCGGTTACCTTTTTAATAGGTTTTACCTATTATGAGTATTTCTTTAATTAAATTTTATTTGAAAGTGATTCTCATTATTCTGTAGGAAATCAAACAGAAAAGAGGGTTTCGCCATGAAGAAAACATGTTCCTACACCGCAATGCACTTCACTATCGCGTTTGGCGTTGCTTGGATGCTTACTGGTGACTTTGTAGTAGGGGGCTTAGTAGCAATTGTAGAGCCAGCGGTAAACAGTGTTGCCTACTTCTTTCACGAGCGCGCTTGGGCGCGAATTGCAGCTCGTCCAAGCGTAGTTGCGTAGGTGATTATTATGACTGACCAAAAGGTAATAATGATTCGCCATGCACAAAGCGAATGGAATGCGAAAGGCCTCTTTACTGGCTGGGCAGACCCTGTGCTTACCCCGCTGGGGCGCAAGGAAGCAGCAGAAGCGGCAAGTAATTTGGCAAAGCTAGGCCTAAAGTTTGACCGTATTTATACCTCGGTATTGCAGCGGGCCACAGAAACCGCGTCCATTATCGCTAAAAGCCTTAATTGCCAAGTACCGCTAACAAAAAGTTGGCAGCTTAACGAGCGCCACTACGGTGTGCTGCAAGGCAAAAGTAAAGAGGCATTGGCTAAGCAAGTAGGTGCAGAGCAGGTATGGCGCTGGCGCAGAGGGTTTGAAGATATGCCGCCACCTATGCCGCTAGCTAGCCCAATGCACGCGCGCTTTGATACCAAGTATGACGGGGTAGAGCCGACCAGCTTACCCAGTGTAGAGTCGCTAAAGCATACCCAAATACGCGCAGTAAATTACTGGCAGAAAGAGGTATTGCCAAGCATACGTAATAATAGTTCTGTGTTGGTGGCGGCACATGGCAATACCTTAAGGGCTTTAATCATGTACTTAGCTAATATGAGTGTACAAGAGGTGGAAGGGTTTGAAATTCCAACGGGTATACCTATTGAGCTAAATATAAACAAGCATGGCCGGTGTTCTAGTTGGCGTTATATTTAGCTCAGTCGATTGAAATTTAGGGCTAACTAAGTGGGGGTAACAAACAGGCCCTTCTTAGCCCTAATTGCGATGCTGCCGTTAAAGGATAAGCTTCGCTGCTACAGTGTTGTTGAGGTTATGAGTTTAAAGCATGCGAGAAACTTAAAGCGCGCATGACTGTCTGCACACTGTAGCGGTTTTTAAAGCACTTTAATGGCCCGACAGGGTTGCTACAAGTATTCGGGTAGCGCTTAATAGTTTGATTGTTTTGTTCAACAGTTCCGAAGATTTATAGCGGTTTTTCGGTTACCATAGGCGCCAATTTATTACCGTATCTCTCTTAATTAGGAGTTTCTAACGTGTTTGCAATCCTTGCTTCTGGCGGTTGGTTAATAATGGTGCCGCTTCTACTGTGCTCCGTAGCGGTTATAGCTATTAGTATCGAGCGCTTTTGGACTCTAGACCCCTCTAAAATTGCACCGAAGCATCAGTTGGGGCAGGTGTGGAATTGGTTGCAAAACAATCAGTTGGATAGTGAAAAACTTAAAGAGTTGCGTCATTCCTCTCAACTTGGTCGTATATTAGCCGCAGGGTTAAGTAACTCACGCCACGGCCGCGAAGTAATGAAAGACAGTATCCAAGAAGCTGCCAATCAAGTTGTGCACGAGCTAGAAAAGTTTTTGGGTGCCTTGGGCACTATCGCAGCTATCGCTCCGTTGTTGGGTTTGTTGGGTACGGTAATTGGTATGATTAAAGTGTTTACCGCGCTCAATTTAGAAGGGGCAACTAATGCCGCGCCATTAGCTGGTGGTATTTCTGAAGCATTAGTAACCACCGCTGTTGGTTTGTTTGTTGCGATACCTGCGATGATGGCTCATAGGTTCTTCGTGCGTCGCGTAGAAGCATTAGTGGTTACCCTTGAGCAAGAAGCGATTAAGTTAGTGGATGCCCTCCATAATGATCGCCGCGTAGATATGAAAGCAGCATAACGGACTTAAACCTATGGCTATGCAATTTAAGCGACAGGTTAAGGCCGAAGAATCGGTCAACCTTACACCTCTTATTGATGTGGTGTTTTTGCTGCTCATTTTCTTTATGGTGTCTACTACCTTTACTAAAGAAACGCATTTAAACATCGACTTACCCGAAGCCGTTGGCGAGGGTGCAGCGGTTGCTGCAGATAACATTGAAGTAAGCGTGGATGCGCAAGGCAATTATTCAGTTAATGGCCAACAGCTTGTGAACAAACAAGTAGGCACATTGCGCGACGCTATTTTGGATGTGGCTGGTGACGAAACTAACACACCGTTTATTATTACCGCCGATGCCGATGCAGCGTACCAAGCGGTAGTATCTGTTATGGATTTAGCCGGCCAGCTTGGTTTTGTAAACCTAAGCTTAACCACGCGACACCCACAAGGGGCAGAGGAGTAGGTTACTTGTCCGCCGCCCTTGCTAAAGCAATTGAACGACGCTGGTATTCTAGACCCGGTATTCTTTGGTTGCTTTACCCTCTAGCTTTACTCTTTCGTTTACTCTCCTATTTTCGGCGTCGCTCGCAAACGCAATCAAGTGTCAAATTTGCTGTGCCGGTATGTATTGTGGGTAATATAGCGATAGGCGGTACAGGTAAAACTCCAACCATTATTGCACTTGTTCATGCGCTTGCAGAGCAGGGTATTACTGCAGGTGTAGTAGCACGAGGTTATGGTGCGAGCTTAGCTAAAGATGAGGTGAGAGTGCTAGATGCAAACGCCACCGCTGCGATGGTAGGGGATGAGCCGTTATTAATTTACAAGCGTACCGGCTGTGTTGTGGCTGTTGGGTCGAATCGTGTCGCTGCTTGTGAGACGCTACTAAAGAGCCACGCAGTAGATGTAATTCTTAGCGACGATGGTATGCAGCACTATAAATTAGGGCGAGATTTAGAGCTGGCACTGGTGGATGGTGAGCGTGTATTTGGTAATGGTCAGCTATTGCCCGTTGGGCCTTTACGTGAGCACCCTAAGCGCTTGCAAAGCGTTAACTGGCTACTTGTAAATGGCGGTAGCGCCGAACATGTTAATGCTAGATTGCAAGCCTTGGAGGCGATCAATGCCGCTGAGTTATCTAGCAAACCAAACAAATTAAATAAAACTCCAGCACCTGTATTTGCCCAATTAGAAGCGGTAAAGCTTGTTAACCTAGCTACTGGTAAAACTTTGCTATTGCAGAATATTACAGAGTTAGGGGCTTTTGTTGCGGTGGCGGGTATTGGCAACCCAGCTCGTTTTTTTAAAACGTTACAATCTACCGGTATTACAGGTTTCGATACGTTTTCTTACCCAGATCATCATAAATTTACAAGTGCCGACTTCCGCCAGTTTGATAACAAAGCAATCGTAATGACCGAAAAAGACGCCGTAAAATGCACACCTTTTGCAACAGATGCAATGTGGTATGTGCCTGTAGACCTTAAATTGCCACAAACGTTTATTGCCGATTTTTGCGCACAAATACGCAAAGTTATTGCCCTCTATAATTAAAGAATATTTCTTAGGTTTCTTATGAATTTTATAGTTGTTATTCCCGCTCGTTTTGCTTCTTCACGCTTGCCGGGTAAACCGCTTGCAGATATTGCAGGCAAACCAATGATTCAATGGGTGTACGAGCGCGCCAAGCTAAGTGATGCCAGCAAAGTTATCGTAGCCACCGATAACCAACAAGTTTTTGATACCGTAAAAGAATTTGGTGGCGAAGTGCTAATGACATCGCCAAAGCACGAATCTGGTACAGATCGACTGCAAGAAGTTGCGCAACAATTAGGCTTGGCTAAAGACGAAATAATTGTAAATGTGCAGGGCGATGAGCCACTTATTCCGCCCGCGGTTATTAATCAGGTAGCAGCTAATATTCAAGGTAATAGTTGGGCAAGTGCGGCAACCCTATCTGAGCCTTTGGTAGAGAGTGAAATGGTGTTTGACCCCAATGCCGTTAAGGTGGTGTCGGATGTCAATGGTGCTGCGCTTTATTTTTCCCGTGCGCCAATTCCTTGGTATCGCGACGAATATCAGCAACCAGTTTCGCAAGTGGCACCACGTACAGATGGTTTGGTTCAGCGTCATATTGGCATCTATGCCTATAAAGTAAACTTGCTAAACCAATTCGTGCAGTGGCCAATGTCTGCTTTGGAAGCTGTAGAGAAGTTGGAGCAGTTGCGTATACTTTCTAACGGCAAAAAAATACATATAGCTCCATCGTGCGAACTAGTACCCGGTGGGGTGGATACGCAAGCTGATTTAGATCGTGTACGTGCAAAGCTAAAAAGCTCGTAACGTTCAACGTTTAGAAGTTAGAGTTTAAAGGTCGGCGGTTAGCGTCCAATACGCATAAGCAAATAAGTAAAAAGGTGAGTTGTGAATATTAAAGAGAAAAAAGTAAACGTATTGTTTGTATGCTTGGGCAATATTTGTCGCTCACCAACGGCCGATGGCGTATTTCAGAAGTATGTAGAAGATGCAAAGCTCACTCATCTAATAAATGTAGATTCAGCCGGTACTTCTGGTTGGCATATTGGTGAGCCGCCAGATAGCCGTAGTGTACGCGAAGCGGCAAATAGAGGTTACGATTTATCTTACCTACGCGGCCGTCAGGTTAGTAAACAAGATTTCGAGCAGTTTGATTATGTATTGGCAATGGATGAGCAAAACTTGCTCGACCTAATAGCACTTGCACCTTCAAACTATAGTGGTCACCTTGGTTTGTTTTTAGATTTTTCTCAGCAACAGGATTACAGCGAAGTGCCTGACCCGTACCATGGGGGCAAGCAGGGTTTTACCTTGGTGTTGGACCTAATCGAAGACGCTTCTAACGGCTTGCTAAAAACTATTTTGGAAAAAAATAGTTAAATGCATATTCAAGAGAAAGTAAATATTCAGCCGTTTGTAACCTTGGCAGTGCCAGCTGTTGCAAAGTTTTATTGCGAAATTCACTCACAGCAGGATTTACTCGAAGCGTTGCGTTGGGCACAAGCAAAAGGCGAGCGAGTGGTAGTGCTTGGCGGTGGTAGCAATGTTCTGCCAGACGAATTTATTAATGCGCTAGTGCTGCATATTAAACTGCTTGGCAAAGAAGTATTACAGAATACAGATACTCAAGCTGAAGTTCAGTTTGGTGCTGGCGAAGTTTGGCACGAACTAGTCATGTGGGCGCTTAGCAATGGCTTCTACGGTGTGGAAAATTTAGCGCTAATTCCTGGCACGGTTGGTGCGGCACCCATCCAAAACATTGGTGCATACGGGGTAGAGCTAGAGCATTGCTTTAAAAGTTTAACCGCAGTAAATCGCGATACCCTGCATGAAAAAATATTCACAAAAGCCGAGTGTGATTTTGGCTATCGCGATAGTGTGTTTAAGAAAATCGCAAAAGATAAATATATTATTACGCAAGTTACTTTGGTGTTTAACAAAACTATAAGTGCAGCGCTTGATTATCCTGCGTTGCTAAGCACGGTTGAACTACTGTGGCAACACAGTAGGGGCCCATTTAAGCCCGAGCTAATATCGCCTATAGATGTTGCCAATGCTGTTATTCACTTGCGCCAGTCGAAGCTGCCAGACCCTCAGCAACTTCCAAATGTAGGCAGCTTTTTTAAAAACCCAGTTGTTGCAAATGCAAAAGTAGAAGAGCTTAAACAGCGGTGGCCTGACATCGTTGTCTTTAATGTTGACGAAAACACAAAAAAAATACCAGCAGGCTGGCTAATTGATAAGCTGGGCTGGAAAGGGAAAGAGGTGAATGGCGTTACAGTGCATAAGCAGCAGGCACTAGTGCTCACCAATCCAAACAAACTTTCAACTGCTTGTGTGTTGGCCACCGCGAGTGCAATCCAAGCAAGCGTTTTACAGCACAGTGGAATAGCCTTAGAGATTGAGCCACAGTGTATTGCTTAGCCGTTGATTTCCCTGAGTGATATGTTGGCTAATAGACGGGGTATTTAGGTAGGTTGATTGGATAGATTAGATCGATTGACTATAAGGGTTGGTTCACAGGTAAAAAAACAATTGGTTGTAATTTTTTCTTCCTATTCGCACTAGTTGAATGAAGGTTGATGAAACTAAACGAGCTAAATTATGCAATGTAATCTGTTCGAGCAAGACGCTGATAAGCCACAAAGCATTGACCTAAAAGGTGGCGAGTTAGAGTTGCATCGCGGTTGGTTGGAAAGTGATTTAGCTACTGAGTATTTTAATAAGCTTGCTGCAGAGGTTGATTGGCAGCAACCAGAAATTTGGGTGGCGGGGCAGCGGCATAAAATTCCACGATTACAAGCGTGGTATGGCGACGAAAATAGTGTAATGGAATACTCTGCAACGCGGTTTTATCCTACGCCATGGTCAAAAGAATTAATCTCTTTAAAAGACTTAATCGAAAATAAAACAGAATCTAGCTACAACAGCGTGCTGGTGAATTTGTACCGTAATGGTGCAGATGGTGTAGGCTGGCATGCTGATGACGAAAAAGAATTAGGCGGGTGTCCCGTTATAGCTTCTTTAAGTTTAGGGGCAAGCAGAAGTTTTTCTCTTAAGCCTAAGCGTGGCGGCAAGTCTATTAAATTGGAGTTAAATAATGGTGATTTAATTGTGATGAAAGGCGATACGCAGCGTAACTGGTTACATGCTGTTGCAAAAACTTCTAAAAAAATCGGACCCAGAATTAATCTAACCTTCAGATATATTTTCAGTTAAGTTAATCGCCTCTGTTAAAATTACCGTTTCAATGTTAAATTGCGCGGTGCATACGTAACAACTAATTCGAACGATAACAACCGTACAATCAGAGCGTCTAACCGCTAAGATGAAGTACTGATTATAAACGGGGTGCTTGAGTGACCAAAATACTAGTAGCTGACGATCACGACTTAGTGCGCATGGGTATAGTGCGCATGTTGAGTGACGTCGAAGGCATAGAGGTGGTAGGTGAAGCCTGTAATGGCGAAGATGCCGTACGCCTCGCCAGAGAATTGGCGCCAGACGTTATTCTAATGGACGTAAAAATGCCTGGTATGGGCGGCTTAGAAGCAACGCGAAAAATTCATCAGGCGTGTAGTGGCTGTAAAATTATTGCTGTTACCGCTTTGTCAGACGACCTGTTTCCAGAGCGCCTTATGAAGGCGGGCGCCGCAGGTTATGTTACCAAGGGTGCCGGTTTCGAAGAGATAGTAAACGCCATTCGCACAGTGTTGAACGGGGACCTCTATATGAGCTCTAGCATTGCGCAGCAGTTAGCCTTGCGTAATTTTGGTTCTTCTAAAGGCTCTGCATCACCATTTGAGCAGTTATCCGAGCGCGAGCTGCAAACGGCTATAATGATTGCGAACAGTAAAAAGGTGCACGAAATAGCAGAGGCATTTTGTGTAAGTCCTAAACGGTCAATAGTTACCGCTACCGCATATTCGATAAGCTCAAAATCAACAGTGATGTAGAGCTGGCTCTGTTGGCTGTGAAACACAAGATTCTAGATGTTGAAAGCATGTCGTGATTAATGTCCCAGCACCAACCCCCTCCAGTATTTGATTCTACAAGTTTTCTAAAAAACGTAACAAAATTGCCCGGCGTCTACCAAATGTACGACGCGGATGGGGCGATTTTGTACGTTGGTAAGGCCAAAAACCTCAAAAACAGGCTTAGTAGCTATTTTAGGGCAACAGGCCTTACCCCCAAAACGCACGCTTTAGTAAAGCGTATTCAGGCCATAGAGGTAACGGTTACGCCTAGTGAGGCAGAGGCGCTGGTACTTGAGCACAACCTAATCAAATCGCAGAAGCCGCCGTTTAATATTCTGCTGCGCGATGACAAGTCCTTCCCCTATATCTTTATCTCAGAAGGGGAGCCATACCCAAAGTTGGCTTTTCACCGTGGTCCCAAAAAGAAAAAAGGCCAGTATTTTGGCCCATTCCCGAATGCATCTGCTGTAAAAGAAACGCTTAACTTCTTGCAGCGCACGTTCCGCGTAAGGCAGTGTGAAGACTCTGTATTTAGAAGCCGAACGCGGCCCTGCTTGCAGTACCAAATAGGGCGCTGCACAGGCCCGTGTGTAGAGGCCATAAGCGTAGAAGATTACGCGGTAGATCTTGCTCACACCGCCATGTTTTTAGACGGTAAAAGCGAGGTTTTGCAGCAAGAGCTGCAAGTTGAGATGGAACAAGCCTCGCAGGCGCTGGATTTTGAGCGCGCGGTGGTTGTGCGCGACCAAATTACCGATTTGCGGCAAGTACAAGCGCAGCAGGTGATGGAGGCGGGCTATAGCAACCAAGATGTTGTTGCATGTGCTTCTGAATCTGGGGTGCATTGCATTCATATACTCTATGTGCGCCAGGGACGCATTGTGGGTAGCAAAAGCTATTTGCCAAAAACCAAGCTCGATAGCACCGAGGAAGACGTGCTAAGCGCATTTCTCGCTCACCACTACCTTGGTGGGGCCGCTATGGATGTACCGCCACACATTATTATTAGCCATAAGCTGGCCGACCAATTAATTATTGGTGAGGCAGTAGAAAAGGCCACTGGCAAGCAGCTTAAGCTAACGCATAACGTGCGTACCTACCGCGCTAAGTGGCTAGCAATGGCCTTAGAAGCTGCGCGTCAAAACCTCAAGAACCATCTAAATAACAAGCAAACCTTGGTGGCTAGGTTTGAATCCCTGCAAGACATACTTGGTTTGGATGAAACGCCTAATCGTATTGAATGCTTCGATATAAGCCATAGCAGCGGCGAGTTAACTGTGGGTAGCTGTGTGGTGTTTGACCAAAATGGCGCTAAAAAGTCAGATTATCGCCGGTTTAACATAGAAGGTATAAAAGCAGGGGACGACTATGCGGCGATGGAGCAGGTATTAACCCGCCGGTACACGCGCCTGCAGAAAGAATCCAGCAGCATGCCTGATTTGGTGTTAATTGATGGCGGCAAAGGCCAGTTGTCTAAGGCAAAAGCCGTTGTGGAGGAGCTGGGTATCCACGATATGATGCTCATAGGTGTGGCCAAGGGCACCACGCGTAAACCGGGTTTCGAAACCTTGGTGCTAACCAGCGGGGCAGAGCGTGTACTAAAGGCCGATAGCGCAGCCCTGCATCTTATTCAGCAAATACGCGATGAGGCCCACCGTTTTGCAATTACGGGTCACAAGCAGCGTCGAGACAAAAAGCGTCGTACTTCTGTGTTAGAAGGAATACCGGGCGTGGGGCCGAAGCGCAGAAAAGAGTTGTTGGTGCATTTTGGCGGTTTACAAGAAGTATTGCGTGCTAATGTCGATGATTTGGCCAAAGCGCCTTCAATTAGCAAAAAAATGGCACAAGAGATTTACAATGTACTGCATAGTGAGTAACGTGCTCGCTTTCCCAAGAGTAGTGAAGCGCACTGGTGTAACTTACGCCTACTTATTAGCTTTAATATTGGGTTTATCTATTTGGAGTTCCACCGAAATACATGTTCAACATAGCTAACCAACTTACCCTAGGCCGAATACTGTTTATCCCTCTCTTAGTGGTTGTGTATTACTCACCGCTAGAATGGAAATACTGGTATAGCGCAGCCTTATTTGGGCTTGCCGGCATAACAGACTGGCTAGATGGCTACATAGCACGTAAATACGGTATGGATACCCCCTTTGGCGCCTTCTTAGACCCAGTAGCCGACAAGCTAATGGTTGCCGTTGCGCTGGCCGTGCTAATAGAGGCGCACGCCGATGTTTGGTTTACATTGCCTGCCACAGTTATTATTGGTCGTGAGATAGTTATATCTGCACTAAGAGAGTGGATGGCCGAATTGGGCGCTAGAGCTAAAGTTGGTGTGTCTATGATAGGAAAGGTAAAAACAACGCTACAAATTATTGCTATTGTGCTGCTTTTAGCGTTTAATCCCGCCTCCTATCCGTTGTTCAATAAAGTTGGTTATATAACGCTCTATGTGGCGGCAATACTTACTCTTTGGTCAATGATAGTGTACCTGCGGGCGGCATGGCCGAGCCTAAAGGGTGCAAAATAAGCGATTAATAACATCGCAATAAAAAGTTACAAAAAAGTGTGGTGCAGGCTAGGATTTAAAATAACTTTGCTATACAATGCGCACCCTCTTAACGACGTAGGCAAACAAAGTTTTGCTCGTCAGAGGCATTAGATTGATCTAGGCCACAGCGCTATAAATTGCCAAGCAATTTAACAATTCGCCAACCTAAGTCGATCTAAGCAGAAAGATTTAAGGCGCGATAGCAAAGTGGTTATGCTCCGGATTGCAAATCCGTTTAGCCCGGTTCGATTCCGGGTCGCGCCTCCAAATAGCAGTACTATTACCAAGTAGCTCAATCGAGCTATTCGAAGCCAAGCGCTTCACCCCTCCCTGCCCGGGTGGTGGAATTGGTAGACACAGGAGACTTAAAATCTCCCGACTTCACGGTCGTGCCGGTTCAAGTCCGGCCCCGGGCACCATTATTTACAAGGCCTCTAGCCTTGTTATATAAAATAACCAATCTTAAATATCCTCTTAGTAGATTATAGTGGGCGGAAATTTCTCAAGTGGATTCTCGTTAGCTTGTGATGGCAATACTGTTTGTGATGTACAGCAGGGTTTTTTACAGGTTTACTTACGTCGAAGTTTAGAGGATAGGGCAAAAGCAATTACGATGGCAGAGATGCTCTGGTCTGCAGGGTTATAGCTCGTATTTCGCTGTTTTTTTTATATTGTATCTTTAAGAGTTGGGCCCCCTTTTGTAACTAGGGGCTTACTTATTGATGTCTTTAGGGATTAAAGTAAAGTTTTAGCTGGGGTATTTAGGTGAATGTGTAACAAGTAAAGTATTTAATCAAGCCTTATCTCTGCGCCAAAATCGTCTAAGCTAGAGCAATACGCGTATAAGCCCGAGCTTACCCAAAAGCAATCACGTGGAATTAATGCTTAGGGAATTGCTTGTATAGTGCGTCCAATGTGATTTCTCCAAAACGTTTAAGCAAAAGTGCCTCAGTTTCGTTCATCACAGCCGCCAATGATTCATTGATGGATTTCTCGATGGGGCAGTGTGCATGTTCATCCGTAAGTCCAATAGTGAATAGAGAAGACTCCCCAAAAGCTCTGTGAATATCTAGTAAGGTAATATCGCTTAAGGGTCTACTGATAGCCCATCCGCCATTACGGCCTTTCGTTGACTCTACATAGCCGTGTTCTCTAAGCAACCCCATTGTGCGACGCACCACCACTGGATTTGTAGATTGGAACTTGGCGATTTGGGTTGATGTTACCGGTTCATCGCTAGTGGCAAGGTGCGCCAATATATGTAGTACGCGGGACAAGCGGCTGTCTTTTCTCATGGTGCTCCTCAATTTCTGGTAGTTTGTATATTAATGTAACAATTGATGTTACGTCTATTGTTTACTTTGAAATAATATGTAATATTTATTGTTACATATTATTTCAAAGTTAGGGATTCCGCTATGAATCAAGAAGAAATCACCGCGCTCTTTGATCAGCAAGCCGCAAACTACGATAAGCAATGGCAGAAAATGTCTGCCATCCACAATGGAATGTATTTTTTTATCGAGTCATTGGTTGCAAAGCTCCCCGCTAATGCAAAAATTATCTGTGTAGGAGCGGGAACAGGTAAAGAAATACAATTTTTAGCTAAGCGCTTCCCAGGTTGGACATTTACCGTTGTGGAGCCTTCTGGGGCAATGTTAAATATTTGCCGTGATGCATTGGCAAAGCAGGGGATGGATTCCCGCTGCTACTTTCATGAGGGGTATCTGAATACGCTACATAGCACCGACAGGCATGACGTAGCAACTTGTTTTAATGTATCGCATTTTATTGTCGATATAGCCAAGCGCACGGCTTTTTTTGCTGAAATTGCAGATACACTCAAGCCTTCTGGGCTGCTAATAGGCTCAGATTTAAGCTTTGATATTCATGCTCAAAATTATCAGAGTGCGTTAGCGTTATGGTTTAGCGTAATGTCGGATGCAGATATATCTGCGGAGAATATTGAAAAGATGAAAAACGCTTATGCGAATGATGTTGCCATACTTCCGCAACACGAGATCCTATCTCTTATCGAAAGGGCAGGGTTTGATTCTGCAACACCTTTTTATCAAGCGGGTCTAATTCAGGCTTATTTTGCTAAGCGTAAGTAAAAAGTAGGGGGAATTTCTTTTTCACCTGCTTCGATAGGGTGAAGGTAAGCATTTTTGGTGTCTACTAATTTGGACAATGGTATAAGCTTTGGCGCATTATTTGGCGATTATCATATCAATCCTATATTTCGGCCTCTTTTAACCCTTTGCTCGCAGCTTGAGTCCACTTTCTGCTGTTGCTCATTTTATGAAGGTGGTAGTTGGGTTTGGTTGGGGGGGGGCTGGTTAGGCGTAACTGTGGTTTAGCTGGGGAGAGTTCGCTGTTTATGTCGATCGCAGTGGAAATAGCCACATTGCCATTCGGTGAAAAGCTGTTAAAAACTTAAAAAAGTTGATGTCGGAATAATTTACATCTGTAGTTGGTTTTTTATTCGCCAATTGTGGGATATTGCTTACTTGGGCGTTATAAGATGTATTTATGTGACATCTTTAACGGATTGATAGAAAAATAACGTTTGAACTTTTGTCGGATTTGTAGGCTGCACTCTGCTGGGTGCTAAGAGCGTTATATTTTTTTACAGGTGAAAATAATGGCCGCTAATCACTCAGATTGACTTGAAAATTGTCTTTCTGTAGCCTTCTAATTCCAAAATTTTTGGCGTTTTATTTGCCCTTGCTTCTTAGTGAATTATCCATACTTTAGTAGCAATATTTTGGTGCGCAGTATTTGTTTTTTTGCTGAATGTTCAGCAATCGCTCAAATGTAGCTACTGTTGTCATATTTCTTCGCTTTACTTTCTGGTGATTGTCTTTGGTAGGCAGTGCTAAGAGTAGGCTTTTGCTTGAGAGTTCCTCTCGGCTTACAAAAATTTAAAAATTTCTTGCCTTTATTTTTGGTAAAGGCCCTCGTTTTGGGGAAGGACTCGACTAAGTACCTATTGGATACGCCAATAGTGATTACTTGGTCGATATTAGGGGTGTTATGAAACGCTTTTTTGGTTTGTCGGCTTCGTTAGTTGCTTTTTTATTCTCGGCTACTGTTAGTGCCGCGGTTAATTTAGATTTTAGGGCAACGACTTCTTTGTACGAAACGGAGGAAGAGTTTCACTACACTCTGGCAATATCCGATTGCCGCGCTGTAACCAGCATAAAGATTGGTGCTGCTGGCGCCCTAGAGGCCTACGATTTAAGCGATGCCACGCCAAAGGCAGATGGTTCTGGCGGTTGTAGCATAAATGTATCGCTCGCTTTAGCAGAAGGGAATGCGTATAACCCAGCTGCTGAAGTTAACCTGTTAAATGAACCCACCCAGTTTTATAGCGAAGACTTTTCCGGCGATAGCGCCGTACCCACTATTCAGTTTGAATCTGTACAAATTACTAGCGATATTTCTACTATTATTGGCGTTAATGGCAGCCAGAATACACAATATTTAGTTGCCACTGCGCGCGTTGCAGATGATGTTGATGTTTCACATGTTGTATTTTCTGTAACGGGGTTGCGTGCGTCTAATCTTCGAGCTAATGGTGGTTTGGTCCATAAGGCAAAGGAAGACGCGTTTTTACAAGTTGAAGGGCGTCGAGTATTTCCTGCAACCTATGACCAACAGTTGTTGCATTTTGTACAGGCGCTACCAAACAGTTTGTCTTATGAAGAAATTACCCGCGATGTGCTCGTTCTTGTTGAGGCTGCAGTCGCGGATTCTCGGGGTAGACAAGCTAACTTCTCTGAACTTACCACCCTTGGCGATAACTTAAATGAAGGGATTTTAAGTTGGAGGTTATCTCAGCAGCGGCTTCAGTTTACTAACGTTCTAGATTCTGCCCAGCTTATACCCTTGGTAAATTATGAATTTAGAGGCGAGGTGCCTCTTGTGGGGGCTGGCGCAGGGGTGAGTTACTCCTCTTCCGACGATTCCTTATTGCATGTCACTCCATCTGGGGTTGTTTATCCTTTAGCAGAAAGCTCAGAAGAGCTTTTTATTACGTTAAGCTATGCGGATTTACCGGATATATCTATCCCCGTATCGCTAGATTTTTCGAAACAATTGATTGGCTTAGAGCTTGAAGGGCTTAGCGGCAATCAGCCACTTGTTTTGCCTTCTTTAAACTCCTTTCACCCCTTGCCGGCAATAAGTGCTGTTTTTGATGATGGTTCTAAATCTGCTTTAAACCGGTCCGTAAAGCCTGTGCTGTCAATGGCGGAAAGTGCTTCAGCATTATTGGATTTGGATAGCTCTGTTCCACAAATACGTGCTAAATCCGCTATTGATAGTACTTCCCCTGTAAGTGTGTCACTAGGGTTGGATCTGTTTTCTGATATTAGTGTAAATTTCATGGTGGCAGCAGAGGACGGGCTACCAGAGATCGAACTTGTCTCGTCTAACGGCAGCTTGCCTAGAGCAGTAGCTGTTAACAGTGTGTTTGAAATGGTTGCCAACGCTCGCGATGACGTGGGTATTTCGTCTGTAGAGTTTTGGGTTGACGACGGCTTAGTTGCGCGTAAAGAAACAAGGCCATATTCCATTAGCCTACCCATTGCAGAAACAATGGTAGGTAAAAAGCTTTCTGTGTATGCAGTAGCAATAGATACCGCTGGCAAAAAAACAACTACACCTATAAAGGTTGTCGAAGTAACTGCCGAGCAAAAAGTTACCTTCCCCGATTTCGAGTTTTCTTTACCCTATGACGGCCAGCGTATTATTGAGGGCACGCCGTTTAATGCGCGTGTTGCAATTAATTTGGGTAAGGCTGTGCCACCAGAAAAATCTGCCATTACTTATGTGGAGTTTTTTGCCGACGGCCGTAAGCTTGGCCAAACTTATTACGCTGCGATAGAGCAAGATAAAACAAGTGAAGAGTTTTACGAGCTTTGGCAGTATCAAATTACTGCACCTGAAATCAGCACCAACGAAACAAGCCTAGCATTGGAGGCAAGGGTTTTTGTAGGTAATCAGCACAAAGACGCTGGTGGCAAAATAATTCGTATTAAAAATAACGATTCACCAAAGGCCAAAATTATTCAGCCTTTAACAGGAGCAATTGCAACCGCTGGCCAAAAAGTACGCGTGTCGCTGCAGGGTGCTGATGATACATTAGGCTTGGGTACCCGTTACCAGTTATTGGTTAACGATGAAGTTGTAGATACTAAAAAATATATTAAGCCCAGCGCCGATTTTTCTGCGTTCACGGTTCAAGAGTACGGTTACGACAGTCATGTAGAAGTTTTCGAGTTTGCTATAACCGAAGCAATGATTGGCCAAACTTTGAAAATAGTAGGGCGCATAGAAGATTTTCATCAAGAGATAAGCGAATCCGAACCACTATTACTGCCGATTAAAGGCGATCAGGCACCTACTATTGCGCTTTCACACCCTATCGAAGGGCAGCATATTGTTTCTGGTTTGCCAGTAGAGCTTCGAGCAAACGCTAGCGATGATTTGGGTATTAAACGAGTCGACTTTTTTGTAAACAGTAAGCTCGTTGGCTCTGATGCTGCCGCACCTTTTAGTTTTGTGTTTACTACGCCAGAAAACATCCAAACTGAGCAGCCACTTGCCATTTATGCTGTTGTTACAGACTCCGCCGGTAAGGTAGCTACGAGTAACACCGTTAATGCAACACTAGGTAAGGATGAAACGCCGCCTGTTGTTAATATTTCGTCACCAGCTGTTACTGCCAAACATGCAGGTGTAGATGTTTCTGAAGTGGTTGAAGGCAGCAAGTTTGTACTAAAGGTAACAGGTTACGACAACGTAGAAGTTCAAAGCTTAACGCTTTACGGAGTTAGAAAAGAAGCTGGTATGCCTTATGAGCTGACTGGCAATTTTGACGATGTTTTGACTGGCGAGCAGTTTGCTCCACAGCCTGTACCTGGCAATGTAAATGCTTTTTCTGCGCTTAAATTGTTAGAGGCACCGCAATTTAAAAATGATGTCGGTGTTCCGTTCGATAGTTACCCTATCAAGGTAGAGGCGCGAGATTTAGCCGGTAATGTGTCTACTGTTGAAGTTGTTGTTGGCGTTTTCGCCGATGATAAGCCAGTTGCTGTAAGGGCGAAGGCAGATAAAGCAGGGTATTACGTAAATGACGTTGCCGTTATAGAAACGCTAGCTACAGATGACCTTTCGGTGCATGCAGTTAGGTTGGCGCTTTACTTGGGCGCGGATGCTACGCCATTCTATGAAAAAACCGTGCGCGCTGCCGATGGTATAACTCCGGCGGATATTTTAGTGCATGCTTTTACTGTTCCATTAAGCGAGTTTGGGCTTGCTAATGAAAATCAAGTTGTTCGAATTGAACTGCAGGTAGAGGACGGTAATGGGACTTTGTCCGATGTACTTTTATCTGATGGTACAGACCTAAGGCCACACCTAAGAATTTTAAAGGATGCTCAAAAACCTGCTCTAGCATTGGCAAGCCCTGTTGAAGGCTCACCTTTGTATACTGGGTTAAGTCAGTCCTTTGAATATGGCCTTTCAGATAATGCCGGTTTGCAATCTATTGTTGTTCGCAATGGTGCGACTGTTGTGCATTCTAAAACGTTTAGTGCCAACGAAAAGGTATATTCCGGTTCTTTCAGCACGGCGATAGGCTCTGGCGATAGCTTAGATTTAAGTGTAGAAGTTACAGATATTCACCAAAATACAACGCAAGACACTTGGACATTTAAAGTACGTAACGATGCCCCTCCATCAATATCTATACGAACGCCTGCTGCTGGCGCTAGGTTGTATGAAGGCGAACAATTTACTGCGAATGTATTGGTTGATGATGATCGCGAAGTTCGGTCTATCGTATTTTTTGTGCGCAATGCAACTACGGGTGAATCGTTAGAGGAATTCTCGGTTAACGTTAATTCTGCAAAGGGTGCTTCAGAGTACTACTCCAAGAGTCTTCGTGTTCCGCATCGCAACGATGGTGAGGTGATGGAGCTTGGTGTGCGCGCTACAGATTCAGCGTCGCAAATAACAGAAGCGCTTTTCCAAATTGATATTATTGATGATGATGAAGCGCCTTATGTCAGTATGGTTGAGCCTTCAACGGCAATAACGGTGTTGCCTGGTGAATCATTTAAAGTTGCAGGTGCTGCCAACGACAATATTTATATCGACTCTATTCAGGCTGTATTGACGGATGCAAATGGCGTAGAGACTCCACTCGAGTGGTTAGCCTTTGGTAGAAAAGATCAAGTAGAGAATATAACTATTCCAAACCCGGGTACGTTCGGTGGGATAGTTGCGTCCACTCGCATGAAAACAGATTTTCAAGGGCGCATAACCTTACCAGACAGCTTTACTGCTAGAGCGGGCGAGACGTTTAAATTAAGCGTTCGTGCACTCGATAGAGGAATTAATGTAGGAAACTCTTTAAGTGTCGATTTTACTGTAGCCCTAGACGAAGAGCCGCCAGTTATTGATATTTCGTCACCTGCAAAAAACCTTTATGTGCTTCAAGATGTAATTTTTAAAGCTAACGTTAAAGACAATGTTAGCCTTGCATCGGTTAAGGTATATGTGGAAGCAAGCGGGAAGGAGCGTGAATTATTGCGCTCTTATGAAGGTTTACAAGGTAACAATAATATCGCTGTTCCTAAGAGTGGTGATACAGAAATTTCGATCGATATTTCTGAGTACACGTCATTCGCCAACGGTAATGTGCCGTTATCGTTTATCGTTGAAGCCACTGATACCGCTGGTAATGTCTCTACCAAGAGCCAGCTCTCTTCTATTTTGCCCGATTCGCGGCCTAGCGTATCTGTACAAGCACTTACAGATTTGTACAGCGGCGCTTATACCAAGATAACGCTGGATATAGCAGATGACTATGTAACGCCGAATAACCCAGTACGATGGGTTGGTATGTTATCTAGCTTAAAAGGAGAAGATGGAACCTCGCCAAGAGCTTTCACATCTGCGGTTTATGCGTTTGCAGATGACAACTTAATTGATTACCCCCTGAGTACCTCTTTAGCAGATTTATACGCTAACGCTATAGAACCCACCATTCTTCAAAATAATACTCATACTCTGCAGGTGGTAAGTGCCGCCTACCCAGACTATTCAGGCAGTAGCTTTCAACTTACTGCAGGTAGCTTTGCGCTCAAGGCAGCTGAATCTAAACTAAACCTTTTATCAAAAGCTGGGCCTCTTGATTACATTGTTAACTTCAAGCACGAAGATGTAGCGGAATTCTTATTTGAAATTACTGTTTACAGTCAAGATGAGTGTGGGCTAGGTGTAACTACTCAGCAAGTGCAATCGGCGGGTGAGCTAGATTTAACAAACTATGCTAGCGATAAAACCATTTCTGAAATTTCAATTAAGGTTTTTGCGCTAAATGGTGTAGCGCTGCCGGTTAAGCAGTTAGATGTTAAATTGGCGCGCTTGAAAGGTATATCTACCGAGTTTATTTATACGCTTCATATTCTAGATCGCAACTCTGCATCGGGCTTGGCAGTGGTGCAGCCATTGCAACCTTCCGTTGTTTCTTCCGTTTCTACATCTAAGACTCAGGGCCTATGGGTACCTCGTAATGAATGGCTAGAAAGTGTTGCGTTATATTCATTGGGTACAGATCGTTATGAGCTATTCAGAGCTCAAGACCAAAATTTAGCACCGGTAAAAAGTTGGGTGTTAAAACAAGATGAGTTAGTGCCTGATTTATCACTGCGTAGCCCAGAGCAGGGTAGCGAGTTTGTTGCAGGTGAAGCCATTCCTTTCAAATTGTATTTGAGCGGTTCTGAATACTTAGATGCAATCAAAATTAAGCAGAACTACAACCTACCGTTGGTGGAATATTTCCCTGGTTGGAAGAGCTCTCAGTTTGAGTTCCCAATTCGTATACCCAATAACTACACGTTTGATGAATATACTCTTACGGTATTGGGGGTAGACAAAAGTGGCAATGAAACAGAATTTAATGTTACTTACCCTGTAGGCATAAACGAAAAGCCTGAGTTTAAGTTTGTAGCGTTTGAAAGCTATAAAGTTAACGGCAAGCCACTAAAATCTATTCGTGAAGCTGCACGGCTAAATTACGGCGAGTTTTGGGTACGTCAAGGTGAAACTTTCGATGTAGAGGGGCTGTTCTCTGATGATGCTAGCCTTAGCCATATTGAGTTATCGCGTTTAAATTATGACGGATCTGTAGCAGAAACTATTTTTGAAGAGTCTATGGGCAATAGCTGCCCTGAGTATCCTGTTAAATCTGTTCAGCGAAAAATAGCAGTAGAGTTTGATAGAGCGGAGCCGACGGAGTATCAATTTAAACTTATTGACTCTCTTGGCCAAATTACAACTCGCACATTCCTTGTGCATCCAATAGCCAACGTTGCACCAGCACTTCGGTTTGTAAGCCCAGCGCAGAACCAAGAAGTAGCGTCTGGCAGTTTCAATTTACAGGTTGGTATTGTTTTAGCCGATGATCGTTTCTTATCTGGAAGTAATATTCAGATGTACGCGAATGGTCTACTGCTAAATGCTCCACGCCCCATTGAGGCTACAGATTTAGATGTAGACGATTATGATTTATCTGTAGAGCAGAAATTTGCAGAAATATACGACGAATTCGAACGCAATTACGGTGTTGAAATTGCTAAAGAGTACGGTCGTCCATCAAGCCCCTATGCGTTAAGCCGTAACTATGCCGTGGATTTACCGGCAGGGTTATCTTCTAATGTAACAGAAATAGAGCTAGAAGCTTACGTTACCGACTCTGACGGTGCGGTTGCATTTAGCCGTGTAACGCTAAACGTTTTGCCCGATGATATAGCCCCAATTGTTAGCGAACTGGCTTTGCCTGATGGCGCTATAGAAGGCACAGATTTTACTTTCACCTATCGCGGTGCAGATAACGTGCTGGTTAATCAGCTAGAGCTGTATCGTGGTTATGGTGTGCTGTTAAATTCTGGTGAGTACATAAAATCTACCCCAGATTTACTGCGAACTATCGATGATATTCCTCGTATAGATGATCGACCGATCACTACAAATAATATTGATACGCCACAATACTCGCAGCTGGTTAATACACCCAAGTTGCGCGATATTGCGGCTACCTTGTCGGTAAATTATGCCGATGTTGCTCGTTTTGATACGCTTATTACTGTAGTGGTACGCGATACCAATAATGAAGTTTCTTTGACAAACAGCGTCACTACGCGGCCAGACGAACGACCCGTTTTAGATATAGTAGAGCCATTAAATAACGCTACTGTTGTAGAAAATACGCCATTGTATGTAAATGTTAATGCATTTGATGACGTGGCTATAGCTTACGTAAATTTGGTGGCTACTTATGGTAACGGCCAACCTGCATATCAAATGCGCTTAAAGGCACCTCCTTATAATTACAGCGTGCCAGTGCCTGCTTATGATGCCAATAATGCGGCGAATAATTTAATCACAATTTCTGTAGAAGCCGTTGATAGCTATGGCGTTAATTACCAAGATGTAGATGCCCACAGAGCAGAAGAAACCGTACAAGTACAGATTAAGCCAGACCAAGGGCCATTGGTTGCCATAGGTGTGCCCGAGAATAACTCTGAGGTTACCGAAGGCCGGTATTTGTTGGTGCAGGTGAACGCAACTGATGATGTTGGTATTCAGCAAGTTGTACTTAATATTGATGGTTTAAAAGCAGGGACTAAAACAGTAACAGATTTGGTTTACCCCTATGATTTTGTTGTACATATTCCATATGGTGAAGCGGGTAGCAACCTTAAGTTCACCGCTTACGCAACCGAGATAAGAAAAAATGGTGTTGCGCGTACAGCAGAAACCCCAACGCCAATTAACGTTAAAGTTATGAAAGATGCGACCGCGCCTGTAATTAAAGTATTTAACCCAGTTGCGGATAGCGCAATAACGGAAGGGCGTCCTTTCACTTACAACTTAGATGTTACCGATAATGTTGAAGTGCGTTCTGTTCGCTTGGAGCTGCTTGCGCATATTACCGATGAAAACAATGACGTTTCTAAAAAGTCGGTGGGTAGTCAGCTATTACTAGGCGCGCCTTATTACGGTGTAATGTCTGTAGGTAAAATTGAAGACTACGTGCCAGCTGGGTTGCCCGTACCCGACCAGTTATTAATGACTTTCAAAATTACTGCTCTTGATGGTGCCGGCAACAACAGCGTTGTAGAGCGCGCAATGGTGCTTAAGCGCAACCAAAAACCTAGCGTGAACTCGATGAAGACCCTCGACGCTAGAGGCTACAACCTAGGTGACATTACTGAAGTAACGGAAGGTCGCGGTATTGTCATTTCGGTGCTCGCTTCAGACCCAGAGGCTGGTGTAGATAGCGTTACGTTATACCAGTCTCTAAGCGTAGGCGGGGTAGAAGGTGCTTACCATGTGGTTGGCGAAGACGTTGCTCTGCCGTTCCAGTTCCATTTAACCACTCCAACCGGACGAGTTGGTGAAGTGTTGCGCTTTAAAGCCGAAGCCGTCGATGTTGATGGCTATGCATCGGGTATTTCGCCGGTGCTAAAATCGCTTACTTTAACTGCCGATAAACCGCCAACAGCAAAAATAGTTAAACCAGATAACAAAAATACGGTTGTTATTAACGGTGAAAATATTGAAGTGTGGGTAGAGGCCTTCGATGATCTCGGTGCAGATGGTATCGATCGTGTCGTCTTTTATGTAAACGATAAGCCTGTGGCTACTGTTTACGACAGCATGGGCGAGCGCAACGGGTCTGTTGCTCAGAATCATATTTATACAACTTCATTAGAAACTCCCCCAGGCGTAGATGGTTACTACATTTATGCAATTGCCTACGATAAGTTAGGGCAAGTTGGGCAGTCGCAAACAATTATGGTTGGCTCTATTAAAGATACTGTTGAGCCTGAATTGAATGTTCTGTACCCATTTGATAACGAAATTATTACAACAGCCGAAACTTTGCGTACGGCTGTGTCTGTTCGTGACTTAGGCTTATCCATTGAGCATGTCAAACAGTATTGGGTTCGCCAATACCAAGTAGAGAGTGGTGCTTGGGTCGCGCTTGAGGAAAGCGAAATAGAATTGTTCCGTGACGATACCCAATCGGCAGGTGCGGGTTTGCCTTCGAGCGACCCCGAAAACTATTACTACGTTTATTGGGCAGATTTTACTAACGGCAATATTCTTAAGCGCACTGATGCGCGCAATGAAAGGGTTAAAGTTGTTACCGAAGTAAAAACGCCTGACCATGTTGTTACAGAGGAAACGGTATACGAAGTTGGTTTGCCAATTGCCGAGCGCCGTTACATTCAACCAAACAGCTCAGACATAAATGCTGGTAAAGATATTTACTATACGGCTGTCGATCAGTATCACTCGTTAGAGCGTACCGGCGGCATGGTTGTGGCTTGGGCTTCTCAAACTCCGTTGATGTTTGAGCAAGGGTTAAACCTTAAAGAGTTTGATAAACAAGGCGCGAATATACCGCGCACCGGCTTGTACCTAATGGATGCGGCCGATGAAGCGTTTAGCGAGGGCAACGGTAATGTTCATGTTTACTCATCCCTATTAAACCCAGCTGCTGAAGTATTTGCCGGTACCATCTCCTCTGTTAAAGCGGAGCAAAATATCATTGTTGCAGGCAAAATGGGCTTTGAGCCTGCCGAGTTTATACCCGACGATGAGTTAGCTAAATCACTACTAGAAAGTAATGGTTTAACCGACGATGAAATAGAAGCTGTACTCGAACAAGTGTTTGGTGAAGCAGCAAATGGCGGCGCTTTTGTTTCTAAACTTGAAACCGAAGTAAAAGCAGATTGGCTGGGCGGAGATACTGGCGCAGAAGGTAGCGGAGAGCTTTACTACTCTAACTTGGGTGGTGAGTTGCTAGTGTTTAATACTGTCAATGCCGATAATAACTTTGGCTTGCCTTATATTTTAGCGGGTCGTATCGATCTGCCGTACAGCGATGTTTATGGTATAGATACCAAAGATAATATTGCGTTTGTAGCCAACGGTAACGGTGGTGTACAGGTAATAGATATAAGTGATTTGGGTGCGCCTTACCATGTGGGTTATATCAAGCCCAACGGATTTACTCGCGACGTTAAAATAGCAGGCCGTTACGCATATATCGCAGCGTCTCACGAAGGTGTTGTAGTTGCAGATGTTGCCGACCCGTCAATGCCTATTATTGCCAAAATAGACACTTTGGGTATAGCCAACCGCATTGAAATAGTTGGTAACCGTTTATTCGTAACAGATATGGCAGGCGAGGGTTTTACTTCTGCGGTTAACGTAGTTGATATTAGTGATCCTTTCCAACCTAAAATGCAAAGTGTTGTTGAACTACAACCCGCACGTAAAGATCTAGTGTCTGACGGTGTTTACGACGTAAAAGTACTGGGTAATCTTATTTATTCCAGCGTTTTGTATTCCGATCAAGAAGACATACCTGCGCAGTCTGTTGTTGAAATTGTTGATTTAAATAAACTATCCCAGCGCGCGGTCGATCCTAGTGTCCCCGTTATGGTGAACAGGGCAGTTGTTGGTAACGACATTGCACCAATGGATATTGCCTTGGCGCGTGGTGCTATTCAAATTGCTTCGGGTAAGCAGGGTGTTAACCGCCTAGAATTGCCAGAACTTACTGTACTTGAGCACTCGCCTTACTATGAGCAGTTTGATGTAAGTACAGCAACGCATAATATTATTATCGAGCTTTCGGCAGTACTTGGTCAGAGCATTGATCTCGCTCAATATATTCAGGTGTTTGAAGGTAACCCAGCACTTGGCGGTGTTGATATTACAGATCAATTCTCTCTTGGCTTTGAGCAGCGCTTCAATTCAACCGCAAATGCATACGAAGATCATCGTCGCATTATTAAGTTAGAGCACTTCGATAATAATCAGTTTTACGCTAACCAACGTTACTATGTACGTGTAAAAGCGGGTTTACCTGCACTCACTGGTTATCCGTTAGGCACAGATTACGAATTTAGTTTCGTTACTGCGGCCAACGATGGCGCTGCACCACAAATAACATCTATTTGTACTTTGGTGTCTATTCAGAATGGCGAAAGTGGTTGTAGAGCGGCCGGCTCCATTAATGGCGGCACCGAGATTGCCGTACGAGGCTTGAATTTCTCTGATAAGCCAACTTTGGAAATCGGTGGGCAAGCGCTAGTTGTGCAATCGTACACCCCTGCAACAATTGATGACCCGTACGGTACTATCTTTGCTAAAACCGCGCCTAATTATGCAGGCCCAGCCGCTGTAAAAGTTACCAATAAGCAGAATCTGAGCGATACCGTAATAGGTGGTTATACCTATGTGGATATTCTCGAAATTAGTTTTATCGACCCCGCTGTTGTTCGCGTAGTACAGGCAGGTGAGGGCGACGAAGTTTCTGTGGTCGGTTTTGGCTTCCACCCCGGGGTTAAACTTACCGCTTATAAAAGCGGTGTGCCTAGTTCTGCAATTGTTTCTAAAGTAAATGGCGATAGCTTGTCGCTTTACAGTGCAGAAAAAATGACGTGGGTAGTGCCAGACTTTAGTGATGGTGCCGGTCAACCCTATCGCGGGTTTGTAGATGTACAAATTAGCGATGATTTAGGGCGCAGCTTCTTACTACAAAATGCTTTGTTCTATGGCCGATTGGTAATAAATCGTAGTATTGAAACTGCGGATTTAATTACACCCAAGAAAGTAGACGAGTACCTAGAGCCACCTAGCTCGAACGTGAAGAGCCTAGATCGCTTGCCGCCAGGTGAAATTGTAGATTTAGCGGTAGATACCGATTTGAACTGGGTGTATGTGCTTGGTCGCGGTGTTCAATATAAGAAGGGCTTAACAGACAAAGGTATGTGGCTAGATAAAGTGTCTAGCAAAGATGCGTTTTACACCTACTACGCACCTAGTTGGATAAGCTTAGTTAAATACGATCGTACCGACTTAACTGAAGCGGCTCCGCGTCACGGTTTTGGTTACTACGATTTACCACAAGACCTTGTAGCTACGGATATCGCTTTAGATAAAGAGTATCTCTACGTTACGGCAACTGGGTACCAGCTAGATCGTATCAATACGCCATACGAAGATACAAACGTACTACTTGTATACGATCGTGAATTGCGCGACGAGGTAGATATACCTGAAGAAGGTAAAACACGGGATATTTTATACTCGTTACCTCTACCTATAGAGCACACACCAACTAAAGCGATAATTAAAGATAAACTGGTCTTTATTGCTGCCGGTAGCGATGGGGTTGTTGTTGTAAATATAGCGGACCCAGTTAAACCATCGGTTGTAACGCGCTTAACGCAAGGTACAGTAGCTGGTAAAGCAAAAGCGTTATTTGTGTGGGATATCGAACTTGTTGGTAAACAATTGCATGTGGTTGCTGGGCTTACAGCAAGCCCTAGCACTAAATACCGCTTTGTATTTGATATTACCAAACCCTCACTACCGCAACTGGGTGCGAGTAACTTTGTTAATATAAGTGCGCCCTTAGTAAATGAAAAAGCCTTTACTACAGGTGGAAATTTACAGCTGGTAGACAGTACTTATCCGCAATATTTACGTGCAGACGGCAGCTATAACGGCTTTGGTTTTTCTATACCTGGCACCGTTACATCCGCAAATAGTTTGGTAAGCTCAAGCGTATTTTTAAGTCGCGAGCCGCTGAAAGGCGATAACAATAAGAGCCCGAATATTGGCTACTCATTAGGTGGCGAAAAAGTATCGTTCTTTAATTCTGGAAGTGGTGCACTTAGTCGTTTTTACTTGGGTGCTTATGACGTAAGTGATCGCAAAAACATTAATTTGCTCGATGCGCTTGTCGTTGATATTACGCGATCTGCAGCAGATGCTGGTGTTGTTGAAGATGGTCGCGAAACTGTAGTAATGACCGACGATGGTTTGGCATTATTTGCGGTTAACCGTTGGATGGATGGCAGTGCACAAAGTTTTAGAAGCTCGTTAAACTTTGTTGACCTGTTGGTGTTAGATCTAGCTTCGACCTCACCTGCAAAAGGTGCCAGCGGCGTACATCTAGATAAACCTATTGTGTTGAACTTTACTCAACCCATCGGCTATTCCGAAGATGAACTGTTGTCGTATATTAACTTGCATAAGGATAACGGCACTGCAGATTTAGAAAGTGTTGCGTTCACACTTTCTTTTGAAGGTGATGATCGACGTACAGTTGTTGTTACTCCAGAAGATTCGCTCGAATCAAATCAACGTTACATCGTGAATTTAACCGGCGTAGCTTCTAGTCGTCGCACACAAGGTTTGTTTGATTACGCTTTAGATTTTGTTACCGGTTCTGCTACAGGCCCCGAGCTTGAATTTATATCGTTAGAGCCAAGTGTTTCAGACGTTGATGGTGGCCTAGTTAATGTAGTGTTAAACAACGGTGGTAATGCGCCTAGCTTTATGGTGTCTGGCCAAGCAGCTAGCGTAATAAGTAGCACACCAAATGACGATGGCTCTGAAACCTACTCAGTTCAAGTGCCGGGTAATTCACCAGGGCCTGCCAGCTTAAGGGTTGTGCGTAATGATGGCGATACCGTAGAAGTTGTGGGGGCGCTATATTACGTAGAACCGCTGCTGCTGAACAGTATTTCACCAAGCGCCGGTAGTTTAGAAGGTGGAACAATAGTAACTATAAAAGGGCAGGGGTTCCGCAGTGGCAGCAATGAAATGTCTGTGCGCTTCGGCCCTTATTTCGCCGCAACCGATAGCATTAAAGTAATCGATTCTGAAACGTTACAGGTCACTGTGCCTGGCGGGCGTATTGGTTCTGTAGACGTGACGGTAGAGGTTATTGGTAAGCAACAGGGCGTGCTTAGCAATGCGTTCGAATATTTGCAGCCAATGCAATCGCTTATCCGCGCTGGCGAAAAATCTAAATCCACATACTACGACGCGGTTCGCGACCCTAGCGGCACTTTCTTAGTGGTGGCTGCGGGTACAGATGGTGTGGTGATTGTAAATACCGATGCATCCACTTATACCGCGAACGAGGAAAACCCACTTAACCCTGAAGATTTATTAGAGTTAATCGATCAGGATGGGGATGAGCAAGACGATCGGCTTGTTGCCAATATTCGCCTACCTGGTGGGTATTCTGCGCTGTCTGTTGCTACTTATTTTGAGCGCGGTTTCGATCGAGTGTTTGTGCTCGGCGCAAGAGTAATGGGAGAGCAGGCGGCTGATCCTAAGCTATTTACTTTATCGTTTGATGCTATAGATATTAGCCAATCTACTATTATCGAAGAGCTTGTGTTGCCAGTGAACGCTGCTCGCCACATTGAAATAGAGAATAATCGCGTACTTGTTGGCGGCGATAAAGGCGGTTTGGTAATCGTCGACTCCTATTTGCAAGATAAGCAATATACTTTCGATGCGTACCCAATGCCACAGCAGGGTGCAGTGTTAGATGTTGCAGCGTTTAATAACGAGTCTATAAAAGATTCTTTGTATGCGCTTGTTGGGGGCGCATTCCACTACGGTGATAACAAGTTAATATCTGAAGAAACTGTTGGTGCAGGTGGATTTTATATCGCTACAAACGGCCCAGAAAATGGCTTCCAAGTTTTAGCTAGTTTAGATGTACCTGCCTCTAAAGTTGTTGTGGATGGAAATGTTGCCTACCTCGCAGCGGGCAGCAGTGGTCTAGTAGTGGTTGATATTAGCAACCCAGCAAAGCCTGCAATATTAAGCCGAGTGGCCAATATTGGTTTTGTATACGACATAGGTTTGAGTGGTGGCTTCATTTATGCCGCACTTGGCGAAAATGGCGTTAAAGCAATTGATGTAACCAACCCTTATGCGCCTGCAGTACGCGAAGGCTTTGATAATCTAGAAACTGGGTTTATTTCTACTGTTGTAGCCGGTGCTTACGCCGCTTATGGCTTAGGTTACGATGAATTTAGCAGCATAATTACTGTGTTGCCTGACGCAGTATTAAAAATTCATCACATCGACCCAGTAAACGGCCTGCTTGATATAGGTTTAGACGGTTTTGCTAAATTTATTGTTAGGTTCAATAAAGCTATTGATTTGCATAGCGCAAACCTAGGTTTATTTAGTGTGTCGGATAGCGCAGGTCGCGACCTGTCGATATCAACACAGATAATTAATAACGATGCAATTATAAAACTTGCTCAAAGTGAAGTTGACCAACTAACAGTTGGTGACCTACTTGACGTAAATATTCAAGCAGGTGTAGCCGCAGTTAAACCGGGTAACGGCAACGATTATTTGGTGCTTTACGAACTGAAAAAGCCAGTAACCAAACAGTTTACCTACCGCGGTGAACGCGCAGAAATGCCAGAAATCGATAGCGTTGTTCCGCGTCGCGTACCTGTGAATACAGCTAAAACTGTAACGGTTTCTGTGCGTAATGCTTCAGAAAATCTAACTGATATTCGATTCTTCCTAGGGGCACTCGAGCTAAATTTAACTGGTATACAAGTTAGCGGTGATGATGGCGAAGTAACTATTGCAGAAGTGGTTGTTCCTGCTATCGCTAACGCCGGTTTGTATGACCTACGCGTAGAGGTTAAACACAACTCGCTTTGGGTTAGCGATACGTTAAGAGGCGCAGTGGCGGTAGATGCACCAATAGAAATACAGAGTATTTCACCTCTGTGGGGCCCAATTAGCGGTGGTAGTCGCATCACAATTACAGGTAACGGTTTTGAGCCTGGTACCTCTATTTCTGAAACCATCAAACTACGTTTGGGCTCGCTGCCGCTAGTTGGTTTGGATGTGTACTCAACTACTGAGATGACCGCGTTAACGCCTCCTGGTTCACCAGGTAAGCACACGCTGGTAGCTACAGACCGTCACGGTCGCACAAGTGTTGTAGATAACGAAGAAACCTTCGGTTACGGCTTAAAGCAGCTTGCGGCTATTAGCCCTTCACGCGTAAATATCAATGAGTTGCTTGAAGCCGATAGCGGCGCTGTTATTGCTACTACGGGTCGTTTACAAACGACGCTAGACCCAACAGGTAAGGACTTAGTTGTATTTAACGGCGTAGCAGCGGTACCCGATAACTATCGCGTAGCGAGTTTTGACGTTGAGAACCCACTGCAGCCGTTAATGGTAGGTGGTGCTTACGCGCTAGATTCATATTCTGTAACGGGTTCTAACACAATTGGCGATTATGCATTTGGTTTAGATTCACTCGATATATATCAATCGCGTGAGCTAGAAGAAAATGTGTGGCGAAATCGTTTATATGTTGCGTCTGGTAATGGCGGTATTGCTCGCTTAAATCTCGACGAAGAAGC